>JAGAPO010000068.1 GCA_017623215.1 Lachnospiraceae bacterium
ACCTCCGTACCCACATCCCATGAGCACAACATCCACAGCCATATCCCACATCAGGAGCGCAGCGCAGCGTCCGCCCGCCCGTCAAACAACCAAAAGCGTTTTAAGCGGGGAAGACCTTTGGTCCTTTGTGGACCCAAAGGACACCTATTGCTTTTTTGCCACCCCATACTCATCATCCAACACAAAATAAGGACAATTCTCGAACGAAGCGCTCAAAAACCGCACCATCTCATCCTCATCGAGCGAGGCCACACACTCAAAACACTCATACTCCGCGTCATACACATAATTCACGCAGCATTCACAATTCGATTTTCCTTTCATTCTAAAACCCATACCTCCGCAACAGGTCACCGTACATCGCCATACGGCCGCACTAACCATTCTGCTCCTCAACAACCGTCGGAACTCCCGCCTCAAGGCGAATCATCCTCTTCTCACCTCTGCGGATACGCACCCAGACATCCTTCGTCTGTTTCGCGGTAAGGACAGCCCTGATCGTTCCGGCTTCCCACTCAATATCAACCTTGATATTTCCTCTTGCAAGGAAGCCCTTTGCGGTTCCGCTGCTCCACTCTGCAGGGATCGCCGGAAGAATCACAATCTCCCCTGCGTGGCTCTGCAGCAGCATTTCTGCCACTCCGGCGGTGTAGCCGTAATTACCGTCAATCTGGAACGGCGGATGCGCGCACATCAGGTTCGGATAGAGACCGCCCGCCGAGTAGTTGATCGGCTTCGTCGGATCAATGATATGGAACAGACCGTCCATAATCTTCTTCGCGTGCTCTCCGTCCTCCATTCTTGCCCACATCAGAAGCTTCCATGCGAAGCTCCAGCCGGTCCCCATGTCGCCGCGAACCTCAAGGCTCTTTCTGACCGCTTCCTTCAATTCCGGCGTATCGTTCGTAATCCCCCGTCCCGGATGGAACTCGTACAGATGCGACAGATGTCTGTGCGTTACCTGCGTCTCCGGAAGTTCCTCATTCCATTCCATAATTCTGCCCTGCGAATCAATCTGAACGGGAACCATGTTCGCTAAGATCTCCTTCAGCCTTTCCGTCAATTCATCGGCAATTCCCAGAATCTCGGAGGCTTCCAGAACATCACGGAACAGATTCCGCCCGATTGCAATGGTATTTTCCGTATAATACGATACACAGGAAGAGATTCCGTTGCAATAGAAGCAATTCTCCGGAGAGGTCGCCGGTGTAAATGCATATCCCTTCTCAGTCATGGTTACAAGATCCGCAAGGAACAGCGCATTTTCACGCAGGATCGGATAGATCTCATTTCGTAAAAGCTCCGTATCCTCCGTGAACAAATAGGTATCATACAGATTCCGGCACATCCAGGCCGCGCCGAACGGCCAGAAATTCCAGATGGGCTGTCCGTAGGCCGGGGTTGTCTTTCTCCACAGGTCCACGTTGTGGAACGCACACGACCCATTTGCTCCGAAATAGTTCCGCGCGGTCCTGCGTCCGTTATCCAGCAGTTCACGATTCATCCGAATGAGCGGCTCTGACAGCTCGTTCAGATCGCACGGGCCGGTCAGCCAGTAATTCATCTCGGTATTGATATTTACCGTATAGTTACTCGACCAGGAGGGTTTCTTCTGGTCATTCCAGATTCCCTGCAGATTCGTGGGCTGCGTTCCAGGCCTCGACGCGCTGATTGCCATGTATTTTCCATAATCGTATAACAGCTCGTACAGCTTCGGATCATTTCCTTCCGCCTCAAATTGCACAAGGCGCTCCGACAGATCGAGATCTTCTTTTCCCGTATCCGGAAGCGTGAAAACCGCACGGCCGGAAAAGGAGAGAAAATCTGCGATATGCTCCTGCTTCAGCGCCTCATATCCCTTATCTGCCGCCGCCAGATCCTGAATAAGCTGCTTTTCCGGGTCCGCCCCCTCCGTTACCGGGTTCTTGTCATACCCATTGTAGGAGGTCCGAATTCCCACGTACAGCGTAAGCTCCTTCATTCCGAGACATTCGATCCCCTGCTCGGTCTCCTTAATCTCGCCGCCTTCGGCCTCGGCCCTGCACCAGCACTGATATGCCATTCCGGGCTCCGTAACATCGACTGCGTCCGAACCTTCCACAAAGGTCCTGCGGTAGCTCTTGCCCGGGCACTGGCCAAATATCTTAAGCACTCCGTCTTCTGCGCATGTTCGGCCCGTAAAGAATCCCTCTTTGCCGGTCACAGCCACATCAAATACTTCATCGCTGCTGATCCGATAGACAAAAAGATTCGCCGGCGCACTGGCAAATGCCTCAACCTGGAAGCTTCCCCTCCCTTTTTTCCACGACGCCTTCATAACCGCTTCCGATAAATCCAGCGTTCTGACATACTCGGTAACCTCTCCGCCCCCAAGATACCGAAGTTCCAGATTACCGGCCGGAAGATACATCTGGCTGTTTCTGCTGTCCGCATATTGTTCGCGCAGATAGCTCGTTGCCTCGTCGTAGCGGCCTTCCTCAGCCAGTTTCGCTGCCTTTTTCAGGTAGTCCTCCTCAAATTCCGGCTGCTCTTCTCCGGGAATACCGGACCACAGGGTATCCTCATTCAGTCCCAGCGTCTCGATATCCGGATCCCCTCCCGCCATAACGCCGATTCGGCCATTGCCCAGCGGAAATTTTTCAAGCCAGCAGCACGCAGGCATTCTGTACAGCATCTTCATAATGATTCCCTCCTAAAAGCAGAGGATGCTGCCAAAGGCAGCATTCCCCTATTATATTCTGTCTAAGCTTTGTTACTCCTTGTAAAGCGGCATAATCTGCCGCAGGTATTCTGCTCTTGTTGCCTCCGGATCGCCTGGATCATAGTCCACAATCTTTAGATGAACTCCTTTTCCATTGATGATTCCGCTGCCATATCCTCCATTATATTGTTCCGTCAGTTCCTGAAGACTTTCTGCCACGTCCCGCTCTCCCAACATCGCCTGCGCGAGAACATCATAGACTCCATTGCCGGTAACCTGTACCCCTTCCGGATTGAACACGTGCGGAGCCTCCGGAAGGCTGAGAGCCTGCTGACTCACACTCTGAAGCTTTCCCGTCGCCTCTCCTGTCCGATACAGGATACTATCCACCGCGTTCTCAATGCAATATTCCTCCAGGAACTCTTCCGAATACAGTAATTCCCACAGCACGGTCAGCGCTTCCTCCTCATGCTGCGAAGCCGCCGTCACAACCCAACCGCCAGACAAATGAATCGGCTGCACCCCATCGCAGACAATCCTGCCCTCTTCGGAGGTATTCTGAGCATAGGCTTTCGGATCCGCAAGGAACTCCTCCAGTTCAAATTTCTTTCCCCCAAGTTCGGGCGAAAGCTTTGGAATGGATACCGAACCATAGCTTTCCTCATCCATTGGGAACAGATTCTGATAGATACAATCCTCCTGCGAGCTATCCGCAAAATACATGGCAATCTTTCCGCGCGCGAACAGATCATGCAGCGCATTCGAGGTCAAATATTCACAGCCCGGCATTCCGCATTCTTCAGACAGCAATGCTTTCAGCGCGTTGACTCCGGCGCTGTATAGCGTAAAATCATAGCGTCCCTTCCAGTAATCAAAGCCGTTATAGACCCCTGTGTCCCTGGCCATTCCCGCTAACAGTGCGGCTGATACTGCACTTTCCGGCTCTTTCATATTCTGTGCGAACCCGTAGATTCCATTCTTGGAAAGCTTATCGGTAATATAAGCGGCATACTGAATCATCTCCGCCATTGTCTCCGGCGGGTTCTCAATCCCGCACCGTTTGAAGATCTCCTTGTTATAGTACAGCTTAATCTCCCCGCAGCGCGTATACACCTGATAGATCCTGCCGTCCTGCTCCGGATAGATGCCGCCCTCCAGTCTCTCCTGCAGCTCTTCGCTCAGATAAGGCGACAGATCCAGCCATCGTTCTTCCTGAATATACTGCCGATACAGGGAGTCCTCCATTCCCGCATACAGAATATCCGGCAGCTTCGATGTACTCGCCGCAACCTCGATCGCCTGCTCATAATTGCCGACGTATATCTCATACTCGATTCGAATATTCTCTTCATTCGACTCATTATATTCTGCAATTTTTTGTTTCATATAGGCGGAATCCGACGCCTTATTCGTCCATATCGTAATGGTAACCGGCTCCTCTGACGTCTCCAGCGTCTCCGTCCGGTTCCCTGTCTGACAGCCGCACAGCCCGAAAAGCAGCAGAATCCCGCATATCATACGGATACACTGTCCGATACGGCTGTTTGCTCTACTCCTCATGCTCACCCTTACCCTCTCCCTTGGCGTCCATCATCCGCTTATATTCCGTCGGGGTGCAGCCGCAGAACTTCTTAAAGCTCGTTGTAAAATAATGCTGGCTCGAATATCCGCAGCTTTCCGCAATATCCTGGATCTTCATATCCGAGGATCCCAACAGCTTCATCGCCTTGCTCATACGGCAGCGGACCAGATACTCAACAAAGCCCTCTCCCGTCTTCTGCTTAAAAATCTGTCTGACATAGTTCGGCCGCAAATCCACCTGATCCGCCACCATATCCAGATTCAGATTCTCATTATCCAGATTATTGTCAATAATGAATTTCAGCTGTTCGATCACCTTGTCCGAACGGGTGGATTTCAGATTCATGCTGACCACCCGACAGCATTCTTTGATGTATTCGTCCAGCAGCGGTTTGATCTCCATCAGGTTCCCATACTGCATCTTTTCGATCACTTCGCCGCGTATCTTGCTGATTCTTCCCTCTCCCGTATTCTTCAGGTACTCTTTGCGCTCCATAAAATTGCTGATAGCATACATCATCTCTCCGAGAGAGACAGCGATAAAATCGCTCTTTTTACTCGGAAGCATAGCGTAATTCTTCAGCAGAATCTCTTCCTGTCTCAGCGCTTCTTCCTCGTTGCCAATCTGAACCTCCATGATCAGACGGTTCTTCAGATTGTGTATCTCATCCGTAATATTCTCTTTCTCCGTACTCGCTTCCTCGCGGCTGTCGTAGAAATACAGCGTCTTGTCCAGCGTCTTCATCGTCTTCCAGATCGAAAGCGCCTCCTCATACGATTCCGCGATCCGATTCCATTCCTCATAAAGGCTGCCGACGGAGCACCACATTGTCAGCCCGTAATATTTATTCAGGCTGTTCGCCATATGATTCAGTCCCGTGCGCAACTGATATCGGAAATCGCTCCGCTCCAGTCCGCTGCTGATTACCATCGCAAATCGGTCATGGCTTAACGCAACCGCGTACAGCTTCGCTCCTTCTCCAAAGACCGTCTGATCGACGAGCATCATAAAGTCGTCCAGACTGTTGCGGAAGTTGAAATCCCATCTGTTATCCTGCAGATGGAACTGTACCCGGATAATACAGACGCAATACAGCTTTGCCTCAAAATCAAAGGCTGACCTCTGCCTTTCGTCAAACTCCGAGATATCTTTCTTCCGTCCCTGAAGAATATCTCTCACAATATATCGGGATATCAGATCCCTGCTGTCCTGCGCTTCCTTCGCCAGCAGCTCCATATTCTTCTGAAGCTGCTTTTCCTTCTCAAGGTCCTTGATAATCTTATTCAGAACCTCCTCCAACTCATCCGGAGAAAATGGCTTCAAAAGATAATCCTTTACCCCAAGTGATATTGCCTCTTTTACATAATCAAATTCATCATATCCGCTTATGATGATCTCCTTCGGCGAGAGCATCGTCTTATGAATCCGTCTCAGGAGCTCCAGACCGCTCATCTTCGGCATACAGATATCGGTAATGATAATATCGGGCTTCAGCTCCAGAACCTTATTATAAGCATCCTGTCCGTCAAAAGCAGTTCCAACAACCTCCACTCGTTCCAGACTATTCAAATATTTCATGAGGAATTCCGCAATATTTGCTTCATCATCCGCAATCAGTATCTTATATTTCATCTTTCGCTTTCTCCTTTCCGTAAGGTATTTTGATAACTGCCCTTGTGTAACAGCCCTCCTCGCTTTCGTAAAGAAGCCCATATTCTTTTCCGTAATACAGCTTAATTCGCTCATTTACATTATAGATACCATATCCCTCGCTCGTGTCCGTCCATCCTGCTGCAAGTGCCCGGTTAATAGTCATGAGCTTTTCTTTTTCTATTCCAAGACCGTCATCCGTCACGGTCAAATAGATATTCCCCTCTTCTTCATATGCTTCAATCCGAACAACTCCCTCTCCGGTCTTCAGCTTAATTCCATGGTAGATAGAATTCTCCACCAGCGGCTGAAGAATCAGCTTGATAACAGGGACCTTCTCCAATTCCTTTGGAATATGTATCTCTTATTGAAGCTTATTGCTGTAACGAATCTCCTGAATACTCAGATAGCTTCTGACATGCTCTGCTTCGTCCTGAAGCGGAATCGTCTCAGCTCCTTTGCTCAGGGTCAGCCGGAAGAACTTTCCAAGTGAACTCGACAATTTGCTGATGCCCTCTTCGCCCTTATCCGCCGCCTCCCAGGTAATTGCGTTCAATGTATTATATAAAAAGTGCGGATTAATCTGTGCCTGCAAAGCCCGCAATTCCGCTTTTCGCTTCTGCTTTTGAACCTCCGCAACCCAATCTCGTTCCTTTTTCAGCTCCGCAATATTCTGCTTCTGCATCTCTACCAGCATCTCAATTCGTTCCGCCATGATGTTGAAGCTCTGCGCGATCTTACCAATCTCATCTTTTCGTTTATAAAAATAACGGGCATCCAGCTCGCCCATGCACAGGCGGTTCATCTGAATCACCAACCCATCCAGTGCATCTGTCAGCTTTACAACCAACACGGATATAACCAGCACACCAACGGCAAGAAGAGCAATCGCGACTCCGATAACCAACACCCGAAGCGTCTCCAGATCTCTGGTTAAAGAATCCCTGTTCTTAAACATCAGAAGCTGCCAGCCCGTTGTCTCAATCTCCGTCTGAATGATCATATAATCCTTATTAAGTTCTTCACTCGTTATCACTCCGCTTTCATCCGCTGTAATATAATCCGGACTCTCCATGTCTTCCAGAACCCCGGAGCTCATAATCTCATTCCCCTCGCCGTCTACGATAATCACGGCGTCATAATGCTGGTACTTATCCCGTACGAATTCATATAATTGCTCCCGATCAAGCTGGAGCACCAGATAAATCGGAGTATTCCTTTTGCTCTCAATATAAATCTTTTTGACACACGGAATCACCGTTGTTCCGGATTCGAATATGATATCCTCCATCGCACAGAACCATTGCGTCCCGTCTTCTCCTGTCAAGAAGCGCTCCAGGAACAGGGAATCCTCAAAGGTAAAATTCTGTCTTCGCAGATGCCTCAAATCATCAAAGCTGCTTTCCGCCGTATACAGATACGCGGACTCCAACAGGGATGTGCTTTGCTCGAGGTCATTGAAAAAATCCGCTGTATTCGTCAGCGCGTTATTATAATTCTTATCGATCGGATTATTCAGCCACGTCGTAATGGGAGTCGTAAAGAGGGGATTCGCCAGCATCGAGCGCACCTTCTGATCCATCGTATCCAACGACATCTCCATCGCATCCGCCAGCTGTTCCATACTGTCCACTGCGTTCTCTGTATAATTCTCTTCTACCACGCCGGACAGGTAATTATAATAGATTGTCGTTGCTAAAACCGTGGCAAACAGGAACACCACTATGAATACCAGTAATATCTTAGTGCGAAACTTCATCCTCCTGCAGTCCTCCCAGATAATCTCCGAATTAACCCTCGTAATAGAACCAGGTATTCCCTTATAACCAAAAAAACTCCCTGTCAGAATTATACACTGACAGGGAGTTTTTTGCAAGAGTCATTAATAATTAGCTTCTAATTAGCAACAACATCTTCCAGCTATTTACAAGATTACTGGGTCTTTAACGGATACTTATCAGCTAAAGCCTTAGCGGTGTTGAATTCCTGTGTGCACCAGTCAAGTACGCTCTGGATATCCAGATCTGCAAGATCCTGAGCTGCCTCATCCCAAAGCTCGTCGAATGCTGCTTCGCTGCTTGCTGTGAACATAGCCCAAGCATAGGTCTTCCAGCTCTCGGTCAGAGCGGTGGAAACCAGCTGAATATCATCAGGCATAGCGGACATCATACCGAATGCAGTAGACTTAACGGTGATATCACCCTGAGCTGCTGCCCAGTCATAAGTAGTGGTAACACCCATATCTTCTCTCCACTCATCCCATCTGGTATCGGTCTTTAAGAACTCTTCCCAATACTCATGGTACAGAGGCTCACCAGTCTCAGGGTTAATGGTGTAGGTAGTATAAGCCTGTGCATTAATTACGTTCTGACCTACGAACATCTGGCCTTCACCAGTGGATCCCGGAATACCAACGCGCTCGTTACGATACTTCTGGATACCATCCTCTGTGAATACCTGATTGCCCTCATCATCCCACTCCCAGAGATATCCCTCAGGAGCGTTCTTGGTTACGTTGTAGTAGTTCGGTGTGTAGAAGAAGTTCAGGAAACGAAGAGCTGCATCTAACTTAGCCTCGTCCTTTGCAACGCTTGCTGCAATACCGATACTGTAAGCACCGCTTACTGCGTTCGGAGCTGCGATACCGATATCGAACTCATCTGCGTTAACCATTGCGAAACCGGTCTGACCAGGGTGAATATCATTGTACTTACCGCCCATCCATTCAACGCCCATGAAGAGACCCTGTCCTTCATCCGTCTTCGGCTTAGCGGTTCCGTATCCCTGAGTAGGGGTATCGGGATCGATATAACCGTTTCTCCAAAGATCGTTACAAGCCTTCAGAGCTCTGTACAGATCCGAACCCTTCTCAAGCTGAGTACCGATGTTATCTCCATCTCTCTCAATCCAGATAACGCTGCTGCCGCCAACGGTCTCGTAGCCTAACAGGTTCATGAAGCTATCCCAAAGGCCAGTGTCCCAATCGCTCCAACCGCAGTATACATATACAGGCTTTCCATCCTCAGTGGTCGGATGAGCGTCACGCATCTGCTTTAATACGTCAACGAAGTCCTCAAGAGTTGCCATAGCGGGAGAACCAATCTGCTTGTAGATGTCGTAACGAATCATCGGTGCACAGCAAGTGGCCTCGTTAACACCAATTGCCATAGGAGCATGGTACAGCTTGCCTGTGCCGGCACTTCTGTTGTCTCTGCTGAACTGAATAGCGCTCTCAAGAATCGTGTTGTTGAACAGGTTCGGGAGCTTATCCTGATACTCATCCAGATTAAGCAGTAAGCCCGAAGCTGCCGTTGAATCCAGCTGAGCTGCCTTACCGAAACCAACGATATCTGTCAGGTCACCGGATGCAAGCATGGTGCTGATGGTCTCGTCGGTAGCATCGGTACGATTGAATGTTACACCTGTGTACTCCTTAATGAAATCGTACCACCAGGATACATCTGCTGTTAACGCTCCGGAATAACTGGTCTGCAGAGTCAGTTCAACGGACTCGCCTTCCCACTTGGTGTAACCTAAATCGCTGTTCCAGATACCGGTAGGATCCTTCTCCAGCTGTGTCTCTGTTGTCGCTTCTGTTGCTGCTGTTGTGCCTTCTGCCTTAGTTGTTCCAGCAGTGGTACCAGTTGTTGTGGTATCGTCCTTGCTTCCACAGCCGATAACAGAAACTGCCATCATAGCTGCGAGTGCTACTGCAGCTGTGCGCTTCCAAAAGTTCTTTCTCATAACTTCCTTCTCTCCTTTTTTTGAAAATATTTATTCCAGGCAGAGAGCGAAATGCTCTCTGCCAACGTGGAATCAACCCTTAACCGCACCAATCATGATACCCTTAACGAAGAACTTCTGGAAATAAGGGTATACCAAAAGGATAGGTAATAATGTAACAAATGTAATCGTGTAACGAATCGAAACCGGCGTCATCTCGAATGCAGCATCCGAGGAACCTCCCGTCATAGACTGCAGCTGGGAAGCCATCGCGGTTGCCTGACTCAGGTAACGCTGCAGCAAGGACTGTAATGTCTGCCAATTCTTACCGTTCATGTAAATAATGGTATCCATGTAGGAATTCCACTGACCAACTGCGCCGAAAATGGTAATTGTCGATACAATCGGCTTACACAGCGGGAATACAACTCTGGTAAATCGGGTAAAATAGCCAGCGCCATCCAGATAAGCCGACTCCTCAAGAGACGGAGAAATGGATTCTATGTAAGTCTTAACCAGAATCATGTTATATGCACCAACCATACCAGGAATGATGTAAATCCAGAAAGAATCCAACATTCCGAACATCTTATAGTTCATGTAGGTCGGAACAACACCGGCACCGAAATACATCGTTGCGATAATGAAACGGTACCAGAACTTTTTGTGCCAGAACTCCGCCTTGGAAAGTGCATATCCCATCCAGCTCGTAGCTCCTACCATCAATGCAGTTCCGATTACGGTTCTTGCCACAGATGTAATTGCAGCAGAAGCCATACCTTCAATCTTCAGAATCTGTCTGTAATTCTCAAGGTGAACTCCCTTCGGCAGCAGGAGAATCTGACCGGCAGCCGACAGCTCATTGTTACTGATCGTGTTAATGAATAAGTAGTAGAACGGGAACGCGCAGATCAGGGCGAACAATCCGTACACGATATACAGGATTACGTCAATCACGTGGTCTTTTGTACTACGCTTAATTTTATTCTGTTTGCTAATCTTTGCAGCTTTACTTTTACTCACCTGTCCTGCCTCCTTTTAGAATATACTCTGACCATCACGGAATACCTTGGAAATCGTATTCGCAATGCCAAGCAGCACAAGGCTGATTAACGACTTCGTCATACCAACCGCAGTGGAGTACGAAATCTGGGAACCGGCAATACCCTGGTTGTACACATAAAGGTCAAGCACCTCAATGTACTTCTTATTCAGAGGATTCTGGAATGCATAGTACTGATCCATACCTCTGTTCAGCATATTACCAACATTGATAATCAACAAGGTAAAATAGGTAGGAAGCAGACAAGGCATGGTGATGTAACGAATCTTCTGGAACCTTCCGGCACCGTCGATATCCGCCGCCTCGTAAAGCTCCTGGTCGATACCTGCGATAGAAGATATATAAAGAATCGCACTATAACCGATCGTCTTCCACTGCATCCATAACCACATCTTCCACCACATGTGATCCGTGTTGCCTAAGAAGTCAATTCCTTCAAAGCCGGGTTTGAAAGCTCTAATAACGTTATTAACAAAGCCGTCACCAACCGAGAAGATTGCAAATGCGATGGAATATACAATAACCCAAGATATGAAGTTCGGAATCGTTGTAACAATCTGAACAATCTTCTGGAACTTCATATTTCTAATCTCCGCCATGAAAACTGCGAAAACCATAGGCATCCACGATGTGCACATACCAAGAATACTCATACCCAATGTATTCTTCAGAACTCGGATCAGATTCTTTCTCATAGCCGCATTCTGAACCATATTCGTGATATGCTTAAAGCCTACAAAAGTACAGTCTTCCAGCTTTATCGGGGGACGATAATCATAGAACGCATATCTCCATCCGTAAAGCGGCAGATAAGAGAAAAGGAATATTAACACCAGGAACGGTAATGCCATTAAGAACAACCGGAATCCAGGTGCGAGTCTCTTATCCTTAGTTAAAATTGGATTACTCTTACTCATAACGCGCCTCTTTTCTTTTAATATTTTCCTGTTTTTTACGAATTTAAGTATACAGTATTGTGACATTTTACCAAAGGGCAAAAAACGCTTATCTTTTTACAGAATCCGATTATAAAAATTTGAACAAAATTTTTCCATTTTTAAAATCCGCATATTCTTTTCACAATATCCGCATCTTTCGTTCGTTTTCCCCTTACTTTTCCAGATTATTACTTTTAATTCCAGATTCTTACATCCCTCATACTTCTTCGCATACCCCAAAAGTGCGCCGACGAATCCTGCTCACCGTTCCAAAGGATCCTCCATCGTCTCTGCACCTGTCTCTTTGCTTTCCCCCTTCCTTTCCCTTCTCTTGTCCTTCCCTTCTCGCTTCTGTCCCATGTCTCCGGCCGACACAAGGCCGCAAGCGACCCATATGTTTAATCTTATTCCAAAAACGTCTTCCAGTATATAGAAGAATTGACGAATTTCCGTTCAAAAAAAGAAGAGCCGAATCCGCAGGGAAATATCCGGTAACCTTCTGCATAAGGATTCTGTATAAATTACGCAGTTTTGGAACACGATCTGCCGTGTTTTTATCTCTCCGGATGAATTTCCTTCGGATTTTGCTCTTCCTGGACTCTCTCTATCTTTCTTCTAATGCTTCCTGCACACAGGCAATCAGTTCCCGTTCTCCCTCGATCTCACAGGCGTGTGGATATCTGGCTGCCGTTTTTTCGAAGGCGGCAAGGCATTTCTCCGCTGCCGCTTCATTCTGATTCTCAATTAATTCATATGCGTATTGAATTCGCAGCGCGGACGGCAGGGTGGACGCTGACTTGAGGAATTGTTTTAATTCCTTCGACATCTCCACAGGCTCTGCTGCCTCAGGCGCGGTACCTTCCGAATGGCTCTCCGTTCTCCAATAACCGCATTTCTTTAACAGTTCACAGTACAGCAGCTCCGCTTCTGTCATCAGCCGGTGGATTCCGACCAGCGCACCCGGATAGGCCAGAATCTCCTTTCCGATTCTCTCCGCCTCCTCAAACTTCAGCTCATCCATCGCACGGCTTAGGCAGAAGACCGCGGAGGATGCGCAGATACTATTCTCCCGCGCCTTCCTGTCCGGCATCTCAAACCATTCTTCCGGCATATCCTTTATGCGCACTTCGTTCGTCAGCTCCCCGTTCATCTGCATCTGCGCCCAGAAGCATCTTCTGGCCCCGGGATTCTTCCGAAGCGCCATCGCGTTGGAACCGTCGTTATTCAGCTTGCCGGAGCGCATCGGAATTCCGTTCATCAGCGCAAGTGCCGCCCCTGCAGCTGCAAGGAACAGAAAGAACAGACGAAGCATGGGCGCGCTTACCGCCGGATACAGGAGAAGGCTTATTGCCGCCAGAATCAGATTCGCGATACTTCCTCCGAAGTTATATAATAAAAACGGGATGTCATCGCAATACGGTCTCGGCGGCGTCATCAGACATTGACCGCCGGTTCCGGCAAGCGAATATTTCTTTAGGCAAAGCTTTCCTTCCTTTTTTACGAACATCAGATTGCCGATCCGATAAGAGGCGAATTCATAACCGCTGATCAGACCGCATATTAGATGTCCGGCCTCATGTACCGCCGCCTGAAGCATGATTCCGACATAAATGCAAAGTAAGCCAAGCACAATACTCAGAATCGCCTTTTTCTCATCTCCTCCCGCGCTTTCGGCCGCCATCTTTCCAATCGCCATTCCTCCAAAATACCCGACAGCAAATCCAATCGCAAGGAAGAGCACCATAACTCCTCCCCTGGTTATCCACGTCTTCAGGCCGGTCTTCCCCTGTGTCTTTGCCGTCCGTTCCCCTGAGTCCGTATCGGCTTTCTTTTTTGCTTTGGTGTTCATTCTCGGTCCTCCTTTTGCACTGCCCGTATCCCTTCCGGCCTTTGGGTTCTTCCTATCCTTCCCGCCATCCGGTTCCTTTTGCTCCTTTTATTCTGACTTGCCGCTTCCGGCTGTTGTTCCGGCCGAGCTTCCATTTCTGCGTCTTTTCCTTCGCTTTTTTCGTACCATCGTTCGAACGATACACCGAAATACCACAATTCCTCCGATCACCAGAAGCACTTTAAGCCAGAGAGACATTCCCTGTTCCGCCAAATCTTCTCCATAGACCACATAATACCGTCCTGCTTTCTTTAGCGTAGCCCGGTATCCGCCGCTGTCCTTATCTTTCTTAACCTTAACCGATTCAAAGGATATCTCCCCGTCCTTTTCCTCTGTGATTCGATAGATCTGCGGTGTTCTCCCGGCGTTTTCCCCCTCCGCAGTCATTACAATCTCTTCCTTTTTCTGAAAGGTCGTAATCTCCAGAATAGCCTCCTGTAACGCCTGTGACGATGTGCTGTCCGCTCCGGACTCTGTTCCGGAATCGCCCCCGTCTGCTCCGGTTTCTGCATTGTCCTTTTGCTCGTCCGTACCGGAGGATGTGTCCTTCTGTCCGGACTGCGCACTCTTTTCACTTTGATATTCTCTCCACGCCTCCATAGACGCTTCCTGCGAATCCGGCTTTCGAACCGCAGGAACGTTCGCCTCCTCCGATTCCTTCCGTTCCGGAATTGCAATCGTTACCGCTCCGTCCTCGAAGTCGTATCGAATCAGCACTGTCAGCTCTTCGGAAGGCTCTCCCGCTGCAGGGTTCCCGGAGGTATCCGTCCCGGAATTCCTGCCGTCCGAACCGCTACCGGAATTCCCCCCGGAGCTTGTTCCGTTCCCGGAGTTCCTGCCGGTTCCCTCTGAATAGGAAGAACTGCTTCCCTCCGGCTCCGGCGCGCTGTCATATTGTACGTGCATCTCCTCAAGCCAGCTGGAATCCACCCGCTCGCTCATGGTATCCAGATGTACCACTGCAAAGCTTCCGATGTCATCCGCCAGTGCTGTGAATTCAACGGTTGAGCCGTTCTTGCGGTACTCTCCGGATAATCTTGTAATCAGCCCGTTCGTTCCGATATGATATACCGCGGTCTTTTCCTGCGACCAACCGGACGGAATTGACACAATAATCTGGTATTTGCCGGGCAGCGAGAATTCATAGCCTTCCTCCGTCTGCACGCCGATGCGGAGATAATACGACCATTTCTGCCGCAGATAGATATCCTCAAAGCTTAAGAATTCCCCAAGCTCCCAGACTCTGCTCGCCGCGTCTTCCTCTTCCTAGCCGAATACCGTCAGCTTCCTTCCTCCGATTCCCGAGACCGTCGCCGCGTCCGCGTTAATCCGAACCGTCCGCCCAAGCACCTCCTGACTGACAACCGATGTCGTCTCCTCTGCAATCGTCACCGCGTAATCCGCCGCTTCCTCCGACTCCGCCTTGGAACGCTTGGTGTAAGGGCTCGGATCCGGCCTCTGATACAGAACCACGCGGTTGCCTTCCTCATCCAGGCAGCTCAAGGTCTGATATACCACCCAGGAATAATCCGTTACGAATTCTCCCGGAATTACATTCTCAATCGGTCCCATGACAACAATTTCCGGAATCTTCGCCCCGTAATAGAACGCATCCAGCCGAAAATTCTTTCCGAATGCTGCCGGAATCTCCAGATATCGCAGACAGCTTGTGTATACGGTCGAGCCTGCTCCCGCTTCCGTCTCTTCTTTTCTTGCGCTGACCTCGTATCGAAATACTGCGTCCGGCAGCAATCCGACCGTCTCTTCCGAAGCGGTCGTGCTTCCTCCGGTATTGCTTTCCGCCGTACCCTTCAGCCCAGGCTTTACATAGATGCGAAGATCCGCAAAATCATCCCAATCCCCCATATATCCCTTCATCATATCCTGCTGGCCAAGCGATTCCAACGTATCCGGCCAGTACATCGTCTGAAGATTCGGACAGCACGTAATGACATTCGTGCCAATTGCCGTAATCGCCGCCGGAAGCTCCAGGTACTTCAGGTCCCTGCAGTTTGCGAATGCGCAATCTCCTACCTCTGCGGGAATGGTGCTGCTCTGTACCGTATCGGTTCCCGCCTCCGCTTCTCTGCAGACTACCTCATCCAAATAGGTACAATTCGCGAACGCATTTGCTCCAATTCGTCTCACCGTATCCGGCATGGATACCGAATCGAGCTCTTTACATCCTGCAAATGCACTGTCTCCGATTTCCACCAGACCATCCGGAAGAATCAGATGATCCAGGCTGACGCCTCCCCCTGCAAGTCCTCTTGCAATGGTAAAGCAATTCAGAAACGCCTCTTTTTCAATCCTTATCAATGACTCTGGCATCTCTATCAGAGTTGTCGCCACTCCTGCAAATGCCCTTTCTCCGATTACCTCCACCGTATCCGGAATCGAAACCGTTCTCAGATTGGAACATTCCTCAAAGGCCGAATCTCCTATTTCCTGAAGTCTCACTTCATCGCCGCCCGGCAGAAGTTCCGTAATCGCATAGCAGTTCTTAAAACAGCCTTCCGGAATCACCGTGAGCGACGTCGGTATCATAACCTTCTTAAGTCCTGACCGCTCGAACGCCCTCGCTCCCATCTCTGTCACCGTATCTGGCAGCACTCCGTCCGTCATGGCCGAGCAGCCCTGAAACGCCTCTTCTCCGATATACTTCAGTCCGTCATTGAGCTTAACCACCACTTTGCTCATTCCGGAGAAGCTTCTGTCCGCAATCCGCTCCACCGTATCCGGCAGAATGACCTGTTCGTAGTTATCGCTCGAATAATTCTGTCTCCATTGTGACTCCGAGAAATCAACCTCTGTCACCGGCTTTCCGTCCAGATAGGCCGGAATATAATAGGCGTTTCCTCGCATAAACTCCGGGATTCTCTCTTTTAATGTAACCCCGCTGCCGTTCACCTCATAATATTCCCGGTAATTCTTCTCCTCCTTTTGTACAGGACTGGTCGGTACGGGAATACTGCTCTGCTGCTCTTCAAATGCCGAGACGCCCTCTCTTTCAAATACTACGATATCCTGTTTCGCCGAATATCCTCCCTCATCCGTCACCGCCACGATCGATGCGACGCCCGGAGATACCGGTGTCAGCCTTCCGGTCAATTCATCCACTTTTACCACGGAAGTATTGCTGCTTTTATATGTAATCTTCTTATTATCCGCGTTCGACGGAACCACCTTTGCACCGCAAAGGTAGATATTCGTTCCGGTCATTGTAAGTATCTGCTGTGTCTTCTCTATCTTAATTCCGGTCACCAGCACCGGCGGATCCTCGATGATGTCCATATACGGGCATTCCTCGGTCTCCTCCTGATACAGCAGCCACGCCGTATCAAAGCAGGTGCGCCCCGCCGTGATAATTCCCTGCCAGGTCTTTGCAAGCTTCTTGAACTCTGCGCTGCCCGACTCCTCTCCGAACAGAGAGGAGACTTTGCTGCGGAACTTATTGAACAGCCCTTTGTCCAGAACTTGTTCCGCATATGCAATCGCAAGGTCCATTCCGTGCTCATACGCGTCATACATCATCTGAACACCGCGGTTCAGGGTACATGCCTGCGTATAGGTTCCGGTATATGTATTATAGGTATACTTCAGCGCCCCGAGCACTGCGTCTTCTACGACAATCTGCGCCTTTAGCATCAGATAATACTCCGCAATTTTACTGCTGTTAAGCGTCAGATTGGTTAAGAGCGAGGTTCCTGAGACGATAAGCCCTGCAGTTCCAAGTACCTCCATCAGACAGGTCTCCACAAGCGTTGCTGCAATATTCACGCCAAGGTCTGTTCCCTGCTCTTTTACAATTTTGATCGTCTCTTCTTCGTCGAGTGCCTGAAGTGCTTCCATAACGGTGTGAATGGCATTTCGAAGGTCGCTGTCCTTTGCCTCGCGGTACATAATTCGAAGCATCTCCACGGTTCCCTCCTGATACTCGCGAAGGGACAGATAGAGGGCCAGACTGTTGACACAGGATACGACGTCCGAACTGAATCCAAGACACAGATTCGCTCCCTTCATTAGACTTGCCACCGCGGGCCCGATATTCTCCAATCCCTTTTTGGCAAGACCTTCTTTGATTACATTGGCCAACTTCGGAAATGCCGCCTGCAGGCTGGAGCGAATCGCTCCGTCATCGGCCACCTCCGATGACCAATCAAGTCCGGAACCAATCGCACTCCAAAGGGTCTCCTGCCACGCCTGTGCTGACTTTGTCTGACGCTGGGCGTCTCCCCCTTTGATCTGCAGCTGCAGAATCTCTAACAGCACCTGCTCGTATAATCCTTCCATTCCCTTAAACCGGTAATCTCTGTCATTCAAAAACGTCTGCACTTTTGTCGCATTCTCAAAAGAACCTCCGCTTTCTTCCTGAATCGTCTGATACAGCATCCGATGCATCATGCTTGCTGTCAGATCGCCCCAGACCCCCGGGTTCTGATACAGAAAATTCGCCTGGTATAATTCAAAGCCCTTCTTATTCTCCTTCTCTTCTGCCTTCCCAGACGCTGCCGGAGCAGCAGCTGTAAACAGCAATATGGCCGCAAGAAGCACTGCCAGAATTCTGCGTATTCCCTCCAGGCTCTCCGTTCCTCTCCCTTTCCGATCTCGTCTTCCCGTTCCTGTCTTTCTGTTTGCTCCCATGCGATTCTCCTTTCCCCTTTTACGCTGTGTTTTGTATCTGATTATATCATACCGCTCTTCTGATTGCAATTTCGCGAAGAATCAAATCTCCAAATTCCTCTCCTCTTTTTTCTCGTATTCTTTCCGGAATCTATAGACATTTTCCCTGTTCTATGATATAATGCAGATTGTCAGTATATCTTCGTATGTCTCGCCTATTTCTTCCGTATTTACATACGATCATCTGTCAGACCGGAAAGACGCGCGTATCCGGTTGGGGAGCTTATTGTTTTGTTTCTATGTATCTGTTATCTTCATTTTTATAGCAAGTTATGCCGTATTTCCGCAGAGCAGCCGGCATACTGCTTAGATTGGGGGGATTTATATGTTAGAACAGAGGGATTTGGAAATGATTCGCTCCGTTATGGAGGAATCAACGCAAAGAATTGTTCATGAAGCTATTCAGCAGGATGTTCCCGTTATCGTTACCGATATTATCAAACGGGATGTTCCTGACATTGTTACCGATATTATCAACCGAGATGTTCCCGACATTGTTACCGATATTATCAAACGGGATGTTCCCGACATTGTTACCGATATTATCAAACGGGATGTTCCCGGCATTGTCACCGGCATTGTCACCGATATTATCAAACGGGATGTTCCCGACATCGTCACTGATATTATCAAACGGGATGTTCCTGACATCGTCACTGATATCGTCACTGACATCGTCGATGACTCCATCCACGACAGCGAGAACCTCCTCCTTCAGGAGATGGAACGCATGGAACAGCGCCTTGGGGATCGGATTTCCTCAGTGGAACAAAGTGTGCAGGAACTGAAAGAATATTATTATATTGCCCGTCTGGATCATGATGCGCTTGATATGGTATCCAGGACGGTTGCCGATCATTCGGAGCGAATCGCGGCTCTCGAACAGAAGACCGCATAGCAGACGCGCCGTTACGGCTGAGAATCCTCGAATGATATTCTCGTCATCAGGAACTTTCCTTCGAGGGTCTGCCATAACGGCGCGTTCTTTTTTCCTCTCTTTTCGGAACTATCTGCTTATCTTTTATACAGATTTCTCTATCGGCGCAGAAACGACTGTCAGGAAAGAATACTTCCGGCCTTAATCCGAACCGGCTCCTCATCCATTCTCACCCAGACATCCAGGCAGGATGGATTATAGATCATGGTACCGTCCGCGCTGACCACAAGATTCCTCTGCGCAGTAATATAATCCTTAATTTCAATATTCGTCGCGTACCAGACATCGTCTCTTCCGCCCGCCATCTTACAGAAATTCTCGATGATCTCCCAGTTGTCCTCCCTTGCGAATTCGTAGCTGTGGCCCCAGATGTAGAACAGGAGCATTGCATCGCCAGCCGCGTTCATGAACCGATCCCACAGGCCGTTCAGATCCCCCTTGTGGTGCACGGTCGGATGCCATTTCATAAAATCATCCGGAGGATTAAAGCCGTTCGTCGACGCAACCGTTCTGCTGTATTCCATTCCGCAGTTCTTCGCAATCTCGATAATATGATCATTATAAATTCCATACGGATAAGACATTCCTCTGACCGGATACCCACACAGCTTCTCCAGATTGGCGCGATCCCCGAAGATCTCATCAATCAGTGTGGCATCCGGAAGCTGGTTCGGATACGGATGATTCTTCATATGTGACGATACCTCATGTCCGCGGTACAGTCCCATCGGGACTCCATCCTCCTCCATATTTGCAAGATTCAGCCTTCCGCTGTTCAGATGAAACGTTCCCTTGATCCCGTACTGGTTAAATATCTCCACCAGTCTGCGGTCATAAACGACTCCGTCATCATAGCTCATCGTCAGTGCCCTGCGCCTGCCGCCGGGAAACAGATTCAATTTTACCTGCATAAGCCTCTCCTTCTGAAGCCGCCGTTATCCGATGTGTGGGATAACAGGCGGCTTTCCATTCGTATTCCTCTATTTCTTCTTCCACAGTTCCGGTTCCCGTAAGATTCCGTTTCTCCAGAACCGATAGTTATACTGGAAAGACTCATTTCCCTGTCTCCAGGAAAGCCCTCCGAACCACGTCATCTTCTCGTCCGCAAGATGCACCTGACCAAAGGTATTGATTCGATTGCCGAACGAGGTAAGCTCTACCACATGCTCTCCCTTTGTCAGGAATCCGAGCTCCGCGCGGTACGGTGCGTATGCAATACTTCCGGCTTTCTTCCCATCCACACTGACTCCAACAAGCGGCGCGCGGAACTTGGTTACTGCGATTGCATATTCTCCGTCTTCCGGAATCGTGACATTCAGCCGGTATGAAAGATTTCCGCCGTAGAACGGCATTCCCTGGGCGGTCACATCTCCGAAACCGATTCGCACAGGTCTTCTGATAATAAGAGGTCTGGTGCCGGACACGCGGACTCCGAAATCGCCGAGCAGATACATACTCTCGAGATTCACCCATTTCGCAAATGGAAGCTTAACGCTGATCGTAATCTCTCCCGCCGGAACCGGAAGCAATTTCAGAACCCGAATACTCTCATCCACATAATAGCCGCAGTCCGTCTGCTTAAGCGGGATTCCGTTCACACGAATCTCAGCGTTCTGCGGCTGTTCCATCGCAAGATACAGCTCATCCAGATGCTTGTCCGTCTCAATCATATACCGCAGCTCCACCACATGCTCCGGCTCACTCCGCTTTGTAACGGTGTACGGCTGCTCCGGACGATTTCTTCTGGTCGGCATTCCGAGGCTCTCCCGAAGCTTATCGTCAATTCGCAGGATCTCCTCCTTTGGCTGCCATTCGCCGCCGTCCAGGCGGTATTCCGCCATATCAAGCAGAAGCACATTCGGTTCTTCCAGCTCATATTCCACCGGTTCCCGGTACTCTGCAACTTTTTCCCACGCCGCATCGTCCGCAATATCATAGGTTGCTGCCAGATTGGCGGCGCTCTCCGAATTCCTGCGCTCAGAAAGACGAACCAGCAGGCTGTCTTCCTCATGCATTCTCCAGCCAAATACGGTATCTCCATTCTCCACTCGGGAAGGAAGCTCTTCCACAGTCCCATCCATTGTCTGGTACAGGGTCACCTCCCATTCTCCGCGAATGCGAATCGTAAGAAGCTCAGCCGCTGCCGAATCCTCATTCCGAACCTGTCTTCCGTTCGCAAAGAATACGAACCGGCCATTCTCCAGATCTCTCATCTGATAGAGGATCTGATCTGCCCTAACTCCGTCGGCCTTTCTGACCTCAACATCCCGGTACGGCTCCAACGCGTTTACAATACTGCTTCTGGAATAGGCAATTCGCACACACTCCTTTGCAAATGTTTCCGCCTCCTTCGATTCCTCCGCGTCCACATCTCTCGGCGCTTCACCGGCAATGATTACCTGCCCGCCTCCGTTCCGATATTCCGTCAGCGCCTGCAGCGTAGTTGAGCGAATCGTCTCACAGTTAGGTACCAGAACCACATCATAAGCCATCTCTCCTACATGGAACCGCCCATCACCGGCATTTCGATACAGCTTGGGCAGCTGCGACTCACAGACGAAATCAAAGTCAAGCTGCGCAAATAACAGCCACTCAATGACATTTTTAAAATTCGTCTCCAGCTCTTCCCGCTTCGCGTACGTCTGCTCATTCGGCCCGAAATGCAGCCAATAGCTCTCAACCGGATGAATCACCGCAATTCTCGCATGCGGCTTTCCTTCCATCAGCGCTGTATGGACTCTCGCAAAATGATCCTCCACCATCGGGTATTCCTGATACCACGGCGACTGATAGAACATCGAGGCCGGATAATCCCGCTTTGCCTCGCCCGCCATGCTCATCCACGCCAGATGATGCACGCGCGTCGTAACACCGAGCGCCGCCTGCCAGTCTCCGCCAAGCTTATGTCTTCTAAAATCAAAATCCCAGTTCGTGACCCCGTACAGCTCACTTAACACGCCGGCCTTCCCGTACTGATGCGACGCGCTCTGCGCCTGCTTGGCCGTCGCGTATTCTCTCTTATCGCACAGCACATCGATTCCCGGAAGTCCGAAATACTGATAGGATCTCATCGCCTCCCCCATCGCAGCCGTCTGAGAGCCGAGCGAATCCTCCTCCATCAGATGACCGGTCAGAGCAATATCGTGTCCTTCACACCATTGTCCCAGGACACCGGCGTAGGAATCCGCGAACAGCCCCGCCAGAAGATCCAGATAGCGATACCGGGTCTTTGCTGCCCTTCCATCCGCAGTCTCCCATACAAGCTCCGGAAATATCGCGAAGAAATTCTCCTGATATCTCTCCCGGTACATCTCCGGAATGCAGTCCGTGAACGGAATCGAGACTCCCTTCCTCTCATTTGCAAAGCCAAGGCGGGTATAATTGGTCATCTGCGGTTCATCCGTAAAGATGGACGGAATCGACCGGCCGAACTCTCTTCCAAGCTCCTGATAGTAGAGCTCGTGCGTTGCCTCAATAAACTCTCGTGTCGCTTCGGGGTTCAATGTGTCCACATAGGACTCATTATTAAAGGTCGGCTCCTTGGGCCGAAGCTCCAGGTAAAGATCCCAGATCTTCTCCGGATCACACTCCGGATTCTTCGATTCCTCCTCCGAAAGCATTCTTGCTTCTTTCAGATATCCGCTCTCCAGCGTAATCTCATAGCTGACTAACCAGATACGCTCCTTTGGAGAATTCTGTCTTGGATTCAGAACACTCCGGTCATGATATCTGGGCTTGAAAAAAAGGTGTCTTCCCCGGAAGGAATCCTTCTTCGTTACAACGCCGCCTGCCACACCGGAAGGCCAGCGATCCTCATCATACAGATACGTCAGCATTCCTTCCTGCTTCGCCTTTTCCATGCAGGTTTTTACCGCATGCAGATACTCTTTGCCCATATACGGCGTATCCAGGCCCGTACGGACATGGATGTGGAATCCCCCCATGCCCATCTTCTTAAAATATTCCACCTGCTTTTCGATCTGTTCCTCATTTAGCTTGCAGTTCCAAGCCCAGAAGGGGGTTCCTCTGTATCTGGCAGGGGGATTCCGGAACAGCTCTTCAAAATCTGTATTGTCTTCCATTGCTCTTCTCCTTCCGTTGACCTTTGCTCACGCCAGGCGCCGTTTCACATCTTTTGCTTAGTTTCTTCCTGTCACATCATATCCGCCGTTCAGCTGCGGATACAGTGCTCCCCAGTAATTCTCCGGAGCTTCGTCGAATTCCAGTACGATAACCGTAACACCGGCAATCTTATCCGGGATCTCCTTCGGCAGATTCTTCAGAACGATACGGTAATTATCATAGGTGAAATCAATGTCTTTTCCATCCTGCAGGAAATATACACGCTTCGGTGCCTTCGGATATCCCGGGAAGCCCATTGTTCCGTCCTTCGGCCATACGACATTCCACAGATATACCTTATTCCCCTTGCCGGTTCCTCTGGTTACGCCATTGCCGTCAAAATTAAGCTTTGCTTCCGTCGGACCGGGATTAATCTTTGTCTTTCTGGTCATCTTGCCGTATACGGCTTCTCCGTTGAGCTTCAGCCACTCGCCAAGCTCCTTTAACTGCCTTACGTTCTCCTTCGGAACCGAACCATCCGGTGTCGGACCGATGTTCAAAAGAAGATTGCCGCATTCCTGCGTACAGTGCTGCAGTCTGTCAAGCAGCCAGGGGGTATCATGCGTATAGGAACGTACCTGATCCGAGTCCACATAGCCGAATGCCACACGGTTGAAGGTCAGGCAGGATTCCCAGTCGCGATCCGACGCCATGACCTTCTCCTCCGGCGTATCAAAATCCTCCGGCAGCATGGAACGATTATTAATAATGATATCCGGCTGGAGCTCTCTTAAATGCTGATTTCTCGCGAGCGAATCCCAGCCCTCAAAGCTTTCCATCGGACAGGATACGTCATACCAGAGAATATCAATCTTGCCGTAATTGGTTAAAAGCTCTGTATTCAAATCATCCAGATACTTTGTAAATCTTCTTCTGGCCTCCGGATCATACGCGCATTTCCAGCCGTCCGGATGGTGCCAATCCATCAGTGAGGAATAAAAACCGATGCGCATGTCGTATTTCCGGCAGGCGTCTACGAATTCTCTTACGATATCTCTGTGCGGTCCGAGATTCACGGAGTTGAACGGATTCACCTTCGAATCCCACAGCGAGAATCCCTCGTGATGTCTCGTTGTCAGTACGCAGTACTTCATTCCTGCTTCCTTCGCTGTTCTGACCCACTCCTCTGCCGCACCTTCCTTGGGCGCGAATTGATCCGCAAGCTTTGCGTATTCATCCACCGGGATGCCTTCCTTCATCTGCACCCATTCCATTCTTCCAAGAATGGAATACAGTCCATAATGAATGAACATACCGAATCTTGCCTCTCTCCACCACTCCATTCTCTTATCTCTGGTAGCGGCGGTTGCTGCTTCATACTCCTGTCTGCTTACTAACTTCATATGCTCTCTCCTTTTCTACTGCGGTACCAACCTGCCTGCCCGCTTTTTGTACACTGCCGCAAATTCCGGATGCTTCCCTGATTTGTGGACGGCATATTTTGACTATACGCAATCGCGCCACATTTCTCAATCACAATATCGACTGTTTTCTTTACAAAAAACGCCTTTTCTTCCCCTGTTTTATAACGCCTTTTTTGCCATTCTCAGCCGTTCGTAAAATTGCGGGTAAAAATCTTCTTCCTGCCGATACGGCGTCAGGTAAAATAATTTCAGGATATACAGATTCGCATTTCTTGCAAATGCTTCCCTCTGCGCAGCCGTCTCCTCCGGCAGCTCATCCCCTGTACCCGTTCTTTCCTCTGCCATAGTCCCCGGCACATGTCCCTGAATTCTCTGCTGAATTCCTTCGATAAAATAATGCCAGTTCGTGATATACGTCTCATACCGCTTCAAATCCGGGGTGTCAAGCCATTTATGTACCTTAACCTTGGTTCGGTTCTCCTTCCTGCACTCGTTCACCTGCAGAAAATACTGAAAGCCTCCGTTCTCATAATAGCGCCCAAGCGGGAACAGCCTGCAGATTCCGGGACGATATGCGTGAACCGAACACCGGCCCGCCTCATCCAGAAATGTGCAGGACTCCTGCTCTCCCGCCATCTTCAGATTGGGCAGAATCGTTCCGTCCACCATGTTAAGCTCCACGGCTCCGGCAAGCAGCTCCTCAAAGCTCTTATTCAGACCGCCGCACAGCCGGAAGCCGTCGTACGGGTCCAGGATAATCGTATTTCCAACACCCCTGCAGCACGCGGAACACCCCGCGCAGTCGCCGCAGCCGGCTTTTACCATGTCATTCGAATCATATAACCTTCCGTCGGAGATTTCCTCCAGACTAACCTGTCGTTTCATATCATCAGTACCGTTTCCTTTCCATGTCAAAGTCGTCTTCCACGCCTATCACCCGCCTCATATCCTCCGGAAGCCCGGCGGTAAACTCCATCCGCTCCCCTGTAATCGGATGCGGAAAGGAAAGCCTTCGCGCATGCAGCGCCTGTCTTTCCATGAATTCCATATCCGGATTATACAGGTAGTCTCCAATTAAAGGAAATCCCAGGTGTTTTAGATGAATTCGAATCTGGTGGGTCCGCCCCGTCTCCAAAAGCAGGGAGACCAGACTGTGTCCGTTCGCCTCTCCAACAACCCGGTAATGCGTTACCGCCCGCTCTCCATGCTCATAATCCACCGTTCGTTCGATCACAGAGCCGGGCTTTCTGCCGAGCGGTGCGTCAATCGTTCCGAACGGAGGGGTTACTCTGCCCCGGACAATCGCATAATATTCCCGTTCCATCCGATGTTCCGCAGTCAGCTCCGAAAGAATCGCAGCTGCCAGCATATGCTTGGCAATTACAGTGAGCCCCGAGGTATCCCGATCCAGCCGGTTGCCGCATCGAAATGTGAACGGAACTCCCTTTTCTTTATAATACCAGGTGACCGCGCTTGCCAGAGAGTTCGTGTGATTGTTCATGGACGGATGCGTCGGCATCCCGGCCGGTTTGTTCACCACCAATATGTCCTCATCCTCATAGACAATCGAAAGCGGAAGCCTGACCGGAAGAATGCTCTGCGGAAGGTGTTCTTCCTGAATTCTGACGGTCAGCCGCTCCCCCGCTTTCAGCTTCTCGCTCATATGGACCGAACGGCCGTCCGCCAGAACAGTGTCCGGGAATTTCTTAAGCTCGGTGAGATTCTGCCTGGAATATCCTTTTCTGCGCAGGTACTGCTCCACCCGAAGCCCCGCGTCTTTTTCCGGGATCGAATACTCCAGAACCCGTGCCCATGCTTCTGCCTCTTTCCCCATGACGTTTCCTCCTCGATGCTCCATCCAAATTCTTTCTTAGAACCTCCTATTGAGCCATGTACCATCCCCGCTGCGCTCTTATTCCACTTCTTTGAAACGAACGGTGCACATCTTCTCCCCTGCAGTCTCTCCTCGCCTCTCGTAATACCTTGTCCCTTCCCCGCTTACCGGAGTCATTCCGAGCTTCTCCATCACCCGGTACGAACCGATATTTCTTGCATCACAATGCGCATTCACACAGGTAAGCGCAAGAGACTTCTTCGCTTCCTGCAAAAGCGCCGCTGCCGCCTCGGCCGCGATTCCTTTTCCCCAGTAATCCTTTCGGATTACCCAGCCGATCTCGCCCTCGGTCCGCTCGTCATTCAAATATAAGGATACCGCTCCAACGTGACGGTTCTCATATAATACCGCATACTCATAGTAAGCCGGATCCTCCTTCTTCCATTCGTCCGCCGCTGCCTTTAAGACCTTATGCTGCTCCTCCCTCGTCGTATAATGGAACAGCATATAATGTGTATTCTCGTCATCGCATGCGTAGACGCAGGCGGTCTCATAATCCTGCTCCGATAAAGGCCTGAGAATCAGCCGCTCTGTCTCAAGGTATTCTGTCATCTTTCCTGTCATTTTTTCTGTTTTCTTTTCTGCCATCTCTTCTGCCCTCTTCTCTCCAATCCGCTTTTCCTTGTAAGCCTTCCTAACTATTCGATCCGTCCCATCTTCTCAAACGGAACCTCCACTCCTGCCCGCAGCCTGTTACTCTCTTCGCTCAGGCGGTCCGTCTTTTCATATTGCTGCACGATATATGCATTATAACACGAATCCCGCTTCCTAAGAAACCATAATTTGAGATATCTTCTGTCTAATTTAAGACGTTCTCCCCGTCTGCAGCGCCCTTCTTTGCAGATTCTTCCCGAACGTATGATTGCATTTTGAAATTTAATTTGCTATAATATATAATTATGTAAGAATTGCGTGATTAACAGAAAGGAATGAATCTGATATGGAACAATATACCGGAAGTCAAATCGTTGTTCTGGAAGGGCTGGAAGCGGTCAGAAAGCGTCCAGGCATGTACATCGGAAGTACGGGCAGCCGCGGTCTGCACCATCTGGTCTGGGAGATCCTCGACAACGGAATTGACGAACATCTGGGAGGATTTTGTAACGAGATTGAGGTGACGCTTTTGAAGGACGGCGGAATCTCAATTACCGACCACGGGCGAGGCGTGCCGATTGACATTCATCCCACCAAGCATATCCCGACAGCCCGGGTTGTCTACACGATTCTGCACGCAGGCGGCAAGTTCGGAAGCGGCGCTTACAAGGTGTCGGGCGGTCTGCACGGTGTCGGCGCGTCGGTCGTGAATGCGCTTTCGAGCCGCATGATTGTAGAGATCCGAAGGGACGGCAGGATATATCAGGACGAGTATCAGAACGGCGGACATCCGATCACCGAATTGGTGGACGGAATGCTTCCGGTTATCGGAAAATGTAATAAGTCCGATACCGGAACCAAGGTCACCTTCTATCCGGATCCTTCGATTTTCGAGACGGTCGAGTTCAAGGCGGATACCATTACAAAAAAGCTGAAGGAGACTGCGTTTCTGAACAAAGGCCTGCGGATTCGCTTCTCCGATGAGATATCCGGTCTGAAGACCGAGTATTTTGAGGAGTACGGAATCAAAAGCTTTGTCTCTTATATTAACCGCGAGACCGAGGTTCTGCACAAGGAACCGATCTATATAGAAGGAAAAAGCGGAGATATTGAGGTCGAGGTTGCATTTCAGTATACGACGAGCTTTACAGAGCAGATTAACGCGTACTGCAACCGCATCAACGTGGTGGACGGCGGCACATTAGTCACCGGATTTAAGATGGCGCTGACCAGGGTGATGAACCAGTATGCAAGAGAGTTAGGCGTCTTAAAAGAGAAGGACGAGAATTTTGACGGCAAGGATATCCGCAACGGCCTGGTTGCAATTATTTCCATCAAGCATCCCGACCCGCAGTTCGAGGGTCAGACCAAGACCAAGCTTGGCAATACCGACGCCAAGACCGCGGTGGATGATGTCTTCTCCGGGGAAGTGACCCGGTATTTTGATAAGAACGTCGATATCTTAAAGACGATTCTGGATAATTCGATGAAGTCCTATACCGCAAGAAAGGCCGGGGATAAGGCCCGCAACGCGGTCTTAAAGCAGCTTCTGGACGTGGATACCAAGAGCAAGCTCGCCTCCTGCAGCTCCAAAAAGCCTGAGGAGTGCGAGGTGTACATCGTCGAGGGAGATTCCGCGGGCGGCACGGTTAAGACGGCACGCAACCGCAGAACGCAGGCAGTGCTTCCGCTGCGCGGCAAGATTCTGAACGTGGAAAAGGCGAATCTTGAGAAGATTCTGGTGAATAACGAGATTAAGACCATGATCGCTTCGTTCGGCTGCGGAATCGGAGATGATTTTGATATTAAGAAGCTGCGCTACGACAAGATTATTATCCTGACCGATGCCGACGTCGACGGCGCTCACATCAGCACGCTTCTGCTCACCTTCTTCTACCGGTTCATGCCGGAGCTGATTATGGCGGGCAAGGTATACCGCGGCCTTCCTCCGTTATACCGCGTGGAGTATGAAGACACCGTCCGTGGGAAGAAGAAAAAGATCCACAAATATCTGTTCAATGATTTTGAGCTTGAGAAGTTCCGCAGGGAATCCGGCAAAAAGATCCTGACGCTCCAGCGCTACAAGGGTCTCGGTGAGATGGATGCCGAGCAGCTTTGGGAGACAACGCTTGATCCCGAGAACCGAATTCTCGCGCAGGTGTCCATCTCCGATACCGTGGAGGCGGACGAGATTACAACGCTTTTGATGAGCAGCAACGTTCCTCCCCGCAGACAGTTCGTTATGGACGAGGCGAAATACGCGAAATTAGATGTTTAATTTGTATCCAAGGTCCCTTTATTGGAGCCGGATATAGGCATATTGCTGGCAGCTTCTGTCAGACATAAGGAGTTAAGATGAGTACAATAAACGACAATGTAATTTCCCTCGATTATTCCGAGGAGATGAAGAATTCTTTTCGCGATTACGCCTTAAGCGTTATTATCGCACGCGCGCTGCCCGATGTAAGAGACGGATTAAAACCCGTTCAGCGCCGCATTCTCTACGCGATGAGCGAGCTCGGGCTGGATCCGAAGAAGCCGCATAGAAAGAGCGCCCGTATCGTCGGTGATACGATGGGTAAATACCACCCGCACGGCGACAGTTCGATCTACGATGCCCTGGTTCATATGACCGAGGATTACTCCCTTTCGATTCCTCTCGTGGACGGTCACGGCAATTTCGGCTCCATCGACGGAGACGGCGCGGCCGCCATGCGTTATACGGAGGCAAGGCTTTCGCCCGGCGCGATGACGATGTTAGATCATCTGGAGGACGGTCTGGTCGATTTCATGCCGAACTTTGATAACAGTGAAAAGGAGCCGGTTGTTCTCCCCGCGATGATTCCCAATCTTTTAATTAACGGAACCACCGGAATCGCGGTCGGAATGGCGACCAATATTCCGCCGCACAACCCTTCCGAGGTCATTGACGGAACGATCGCCCTGATGGACAATCCCGAGCTTTCCACCGCCGGCCTGATGAGATATATCCCCGGCCCTGATTTTCCGACCGGCGGCAGCATCGTGAACGCCAATGACATTCCGGCCTTATATGCAACCGGCGAAGGGAAACTAAAGGTTCGCGCAAAGGCCGAGATTGAGAACGGCGAATCCGGAAGAAAGAATATCGTAATTACCGAGATCCCCTACACCTCGGCCGGCAATAAGACAAAGCTTGTGGAGAGCCTGGTTGCACTGATGAAGGATAAGGTATTTGACGAGATTTACGATGTTCGGGACGAGTCCAGCAAGGAGGGCATCCGAATCGTCATTGAGGTGAAAAAGGATCGCGATATTAATAATCTGCTGAACGGATTATATAAAAAGACTCCGCTCGAGGATACCTACGGAGCGAATCTTCTTGCGGTAAAACGCCAGCAGCCCTATACGTTCACGCTTAAGACCATGCTCCAGGAATTCATTGCGTTCCAGGAGGAGCTTTACACCAAAGAATACGAGCATCTGTTAAAAAAAGCGGAGGATCGCCTTGAGATCGTGAACGGCTTAATCCGCGCAACGGATGTAATTGACCTGATTATTGAGATTCTGCGCGGAAGCTCTTCGATTAAGCAGGCAAAGCTCTGTTTAATTGAAGGTATTACCGATGATATCCGCTTTAAGTCAGCCAGGTCGGAGAAAGAGGCAAAGACTCTGAATTTCACAGAGCGGCAGGCGGATGCGATTCTTGCAATGCCGTTAAGTAAGTTAATCGGTCTTGAGATATTAAAGCTGCATGAGGAGAACTCTGCTCTGCTGGAGCAGATCGAGTCCTACCAGAATGTGCTGTCCGATCAAAAGGAGCTGTACAAAGTCATAAAAAATCGCCTGAGAGATTACAAAAAGCAATTTAACGCTCCAAGGCGCACGGTTCTTACGCATGTAGAATATACCAATTATGTAGAAGAGGTGAAGGTCGAGGATATCTACGTGCTCGTTGACAAGTTCGGATACACCAAGTCCGTCGATCCCGCCGCCTACCAGCGCGCTTCGGAGGACAGCTTAAAGGAGTTCGTTCATGTTGTCCGAATGAAGAATAATGATAAGCTCTGTCTGTTCACCGCGGAAGGGAATCTGTATCAGGTGCGCGCTCAGGTGATTCCGAAGGGACGCATCAAGGATAAAGGCGTACTGATTCAGACGCTGTGCAAGGTGGACAAGGAAGAGATTCTGCTCTTTATTTCGTTCGAGGAGCTGTTCGAATCACAGCTTCTGTTCACAACGAGACTCGGTTACATCAAGTTAGTGTCCGGAATTGAGTTTGAGACAACCCGCTCGGTTGTGAATACGACAAAGCTGGAGGACGGCGACGAGATCGCAGGGCTTACCACGCTCTCTGCTGCTGATATTCTGGCCGGCAATATGAAGGTCATCCTTCTTACCAGGAATGGGTTATCGCTCGGTTTCCCGCTCTCGGAGGTCAGTGAATTGAAGAAATCAAGCCGCGGTGTTAAGGGGATTACGCTTGATGATACCGACGCGGTCGTATTTGCGGGTGCATTTAAGCCGGAAGACGAAAGTTTCGTTGTTAACGGAAAGAAGCTCTCTGTCAGGAAGGTGCGCTGCAGGAAACGGGCAGCGAAGGGACAGAAGGCTACGTTAGATGGCTGAATGGAGTGCAATCTTCGGTCGGGCTGTTTTTCCCCCATCGGCTGAGTCAGCTTCTTTTCAGTTCCTCTGATTTCTGTTTTAGTTTTCTTGCTGCCTCTTCGGGATTGGGGCTTTTCATGATGGCGGATACGACCGCTACTCCGGAGATTCCGGTCCCGGTGAGGATGCCGCAGTTGTCGCAGTTTAAGCCGCCGATTGCGCATACCGGGATGCGTATGGTGTGGCAGATTTCTTTTAGGACGGAGACGTCGGTTAGGACGGTTTTTACTTTGGTTGTGGTCGGGTAGATCGCTCCGGTTCCGACGTAGTCCGCGCCATCGGCTTCTGCTTTTAATGCCGCGGCAACGGTTTTGGCGGTTGCCCCTACTATTTTTTCCGGTCCTAATAGCTTTCTAACGTCAGCAACCGGAAGGTCCTCGCTGCCGACATGGACTCCGGCCGCGTCGCAGGCGAGCGCTATGTCTGCGCGGTCGTCGATAATGAGCGGGATCCTGTAGCGATCGGTTATGGCTTTTACGGCTTTTGCGTATTCCAGGTATTCTTTGCCGCCTCGCTGTTTTTCACGAAGCTGTACCAGGGTAACTCCCCCTTTACAGGCCTTTTCTACGGTCTGGGTCAGTTGTTCCAGGGTCAGATTGGTGCTGTCTGTTACCAGGTATACGGTTAGGTCTACTTTATTCATGGTATTCTATCCTCTCATACTTGCTATAATAATCTTCGTCCATTGTGAACAGGGCGTCTATCAGGGAATGATGGAATTGGCTGAGACTGCCGGTCTGCCGAAATGCCTGCTCTGCGTATTCTCCGGCAAGGCCCATTGTAACGGCTGCTGCCGCCGCGCTCTCAAAGGCGGAGCCGACGGAAAGGAAGGCTCCGCAGACTGCGTTCAGCATACAGCCGGTTCCGGTAACATAGGGCATAAGTTCGCTTCCATTACGAACGAACGCGGTACGTGTTCCGTCGGATATGATGTCTGTCTTTCCGGATATCAGGATGACTGCTTGAAAGCGCTCTGCCGCTTTTTGAGCGATCTGTGCGATCGCTTCCTCGCTGCTTATTTCATTGGAATCAATTCCTTTTGTGTGATGCGTCATTCCGCACAGGGCCCGCAGCTCCGACTCGTTTCCTTTGATGACGGACGGCGCGCATTCCCGGATGAATTCCGTGATCCAGTTCAGGCGCAGGCGGCTGCAGGCCGCGCCTACGGCATCTATAACGCAGGGTATGTGCCGCGCTTTTGCCTCACGCCCGGATATCAGCATGGACTGCATTCGTGCATCCGATATGTTGCCGGTGTTGACTGCCAACGCCCGGGAGGCCGCGGTTATTTCCGCGACCTCCTCCGGGTGCTCCGCCATGATCGGTTTTGCCCCGAGGGCAAGTACCGCGTTGGCACAGTCGTTGATTGATATGTGGTTGGTGATACAGTGTATCAGCGGCTTTTCTTCTTTCAGACGCCGCTTTTGTTCTGCACTGTTATGCTCTGCTGCCATGTACTCCTCCTCCCAGAGAACGCTGGAAGCTTTCCAGTAAATGATTCTTTTTCAGGGCTCCTAAGAATATGAATGCTATTGTTCCTCCGATCAGGGTTCCTCCGATGAAGGACGGAACGTAGAACAGCCAGGTGAGTCCTGTTCTTCCCCAGATATAGGTCATAACCGGGTAGCTCGCGATCGCTCCGATGATTCCGGTCCCGATGATCTCACCAATCACCGCCCAGATAATCTTGCCTTTGGATACCCGGTAGAATACGCCGGACAGAAATGCGCCGAATACTGCGCCCGTAAGAGCCAGAGGCGGGATTCCCATAAATATCATTCGGATAATTCCAATCAGGGTCGCGCATAAAAGTGAATACCAGGGCCCCATCAGGACCGAGCAGACAATATTGATGAAATGCGCCATCGGACACATTCCTTCCACTCGCAGGATTGGTGATATGACTACGCCGAGTGCTACCAGCATAGCCAGGGTGATCATTTTAGTCAGGTTCGTCTTTGATTTCATAGCTTTCCTCTCATTCTGCCGTTTAACGGCCTTTTCATTTGAGAGAACTTTGTGCGCAGCACAAATCTCCCCGTAATACAGTCGGTCGATACTCCAAAGTATCCTCTCACTCCGAAACACGGATTCCCTCGCAGAGATACAGATGTGCGGCGCTCCCCACCCATCCTATATATAATCAGACGATATCGTCTGTTATTTTTGTCTTGTTATTTTTGTCCTGTTATTTTTTACCGGCTTCTTCTGGCCGGCCGCCATACAAGCTTTTGACCGTCCTCTTGCCCGTGCTCAGTATGTTTCCGTATCTATTCCGGCTGAGTATACACTGCCTGTCTCGTGAATCCTCACGCTTCCCTCGTGAATTCGCTGTTGATATCGAACGCGTGGTTCATCGGGCCGCTTCCTTTTCCAAGATCCAGCATGGAAGCCAGGGCTCCTGATATGTACTGCTTTGCGCGCTCTACCGAAAGATTCATCGGGTATCCTTTGGCAAGATTCGATGCAATCGCGCTCGAAAGCGTACAGCCCGTCCCATGTGTATTCGGATTCGCGATTCGCCTTCCGTAAAACCAGGTGCAGGCTCCATCTGCGTATAACAGATCATTTGCATCATTCAGCTGATGCCCACCCTTGCACAGAACCGCACAGCCAAACTGCCCGGAACAGATTCCTGCCGCTTCTATCATATCCTCCGGGGTACGGATGTCCCTTCCGGAGAGAATCTCCGCCTCCGGAATATTGGGAGTAATAACCGTTGCGAGCGGAAGCAGTTCGGATTTCAACACATTGAGTGCCTCCGGGTTCATCAGCCTTGCACCGCTCGTTGCAACCATAACGGGATCCACTACTATATTAACTGCCTTGTATTCTCGCAGCTTCCCGGCTATCGCCTGAATCAGGCCTGCTGACGATACCATGCCGATCTTTACCGCGTCCGGGCGGATATCGTTAAATATCATGTCCAGCTGTTCCTTTAGGAATTCCGGAGTCACCTCCATAATCGCGGATACGCCTGTTGTGTTCTGCGCGGTCAGCGCGGTAATCGCGCTCATCGCGTAGACACCATTCGCTGTCATCGTCTTAATATCCGCCTGAATTCCGGCTCCTCCGCTGGAATCGCTTCCTGCTATTGTCAATGCTGTTCTCATTGCTCTGCCTCCATCTTCCTCTCCCACGCAGTGCATCCTGCACGGAGGGCTTTTCATTCACAGGTAAGCGCTCTGCACCTTCCTGTGAATGAAGAAAGGGCCTCCACACCGCAATGTGAAAGCCCTAATATCTCATAATCTCAAGCATTCCCTACGATGGTCTTAACCAACAGGTTCAAAGGGTCAGGTTCAACCTTCTCAACTCTCATAGAGTCCCCCTAGCGTGATACATTCTAACATATTCTTTTCGTCTTGTCAATCGGGAAGCTTCTTTTCTGCCAGCCAGTAAGTCATCCCTTCGCGCTCCAGAATCCGCTCCGATATCATATCTCTTCGAATCGTGCAGAAATCGTCGTGATAATCCGCGATGATCAGATTAATCTCCTTCTCGGTATACTGTCTTCCGGGCTCGAACGACTTCGCGATCTCCTCCAGAACGATCTTCTCCTTCTTTCGCTGGCTCGGAATCGACTTCAGCTTCCCGTATTCGAAGAACGCCTGAATTACCTTATCACGGTACTCCCGCTCTCTCTCCGCCTGAAGCTCGGCTTCCGTGGACTCTTCCTTAATAATGTCAATGATATTCGTCATAAATACTTCCTTCTTAATCGAATACATCGTATAATATTGCTCCTTGCGTGACTCCACCGCTCCGGCATCCTCTAACTTCTTCAAATGAAAGGATATCGTGGGAGCACTTAAGTTCAGTCTGCCCGCAAGGCGGTCCACATACATGTCCTCCTGAATCAGCGATTTCAATATCTGAAGCCTTGATTTGTCCGCAAGGCACTTGAACAATTTAATTGCTTCTGTCTCTGTCATGACGAACCTCCGTCTTATATTCCAATGATTTGCTTATAATTTACCATAATATCCTCTGCCGCTGCAAGCTTTGCTTCTTCTAAAAGAATTCTTGCCGCGTCCTGATGCTGCTTCGCACGTTCATACGCCTTATTCCAGTTCTGCGGAATCGTCTCCGCATTCTTCAAGAATACCTGTTCCAGCTTCTTTTCATCCCCCGCAGCGCCTTTCTCTGCGCCCCGGTACAGCATCGCAAAAATATCATAGATATTCGCCTTCGCCTTATACACTCCGGACTCATCCTTCCGGTCCTCCTCCGTCAGCGCCCGCGCCTGGGCCAGACAGGCTTCCTTTTGCTTCTGCAAATACGCGAGAAATTCTTCTTTTTTCTGGTTCATCTTCATTCTCCCTCTCTTTTCTCTGAATATCTAATAATTTCAGTAAATTTGATTTGGTATCCATCGAATCATTTCTCTTGTATTATACATTTATCTATTATGTTTGTCAATATTAATTTTATATTTGTCTAATTATTTTATCTGCTGCCTGCTTTTCGAAGTGTTCTCACCCATTCCATCATGAACGACTTTCAAACAGCGGCTTTTCAAGTCTCGGACTGCTCTGCAAAAAAGACGCGCCGTATACCGAGTATGGCAAGCTCAAAAAGCAGCTCCGGGAGTACGATGCAGTCAAGCAGAATATTGACAGCATTTTGCCCCCTGCCCGTGGGCGCGAACAGGAAAAAGCGTTATAGCTGCACCGACAGTCACACATCATTTTCCTATCGCTGTGGACGATACCCCCCGGCGTTCTGCCTGCTGATCGGCATTGCTGTGTTCCTGTACATGGCCGCGCGTCTTTCCTCGCGTTCTTACGCTAAATTCTATTGTTCCTTCTGATTCACCCGATACCGCAGACATCTATAATACAGCGACCGAAGCTGCGACCGCTCTAGGCAGTCGTCACACCGCAATTCAATATTATCCATCGAGTTGATATACTTAAGCGGCATATACATCCCGGCCAGCTTTTCCGCCAGCCTATCAATATCCGCCCAAAGACCGCCGCTCTCCTCTTCGTTCCGAAGCGCGTTATAATACCGGATGAAAAGAACTGTAAGCTCCATCACATCCCGGCCATAGACAAGCAGACGGATGTCCTCATCCATATGTGCGATAATCGCATCCTTCTTCTCCAACAGTATCTCCTGCGGATTGACCGCTTGTGCACGATCGGTGCGCATCTTCCGCACAAATTCCTGCTGCCTCTCTCTTTTCGCATCTCTCATAATCTCGACAGCCTCATTTAGATAGCGAATTGCATCCTGACCGATTCTCACCGCCTCGCCCTTAAAATGCTCCTCCTGCGAAAGCTCCTCCGTCGGCTTTTCTCCGTCCCATTCTCTCAGCCTGCTTAACATACATCTCTTACTCCAGGACCGCCAGCTTGCCGAATATTCCGAAGCCATTTTACACAGCTCATAGGCCTTTGCCGCCTGCCTTGCCTGGCTCTGGTACCGATCTTCAAAATACTGCGCAAGGAATGCCTCCACGTCCGTGTTCACATCCCTGCAAAGCTTTGCATAAAGCAGCTGTGTTACATTCCGAACGCCCCATTCCAGCATGGGCAGATGCATATAGGTCATTCCGGTAACACCGACCTTGTGGTAATACTGAAAATCCTTCTGCATGGTCTTCGTAAATAAAAGGGGCAGATCTTCGGATTTCGAGACATTATAATATTCCCCGAACATAATCGGAATGTCCTTCCAGCCCTCCAGGCATTCCCGGTAATGCGCGTTCCCATTGCACTTCGGATCCGCAAAGGTATGCTGGTAGCAGCGTAAAATCGGATAATAGGTGATATAATCCCCGCTCTTTTTCAGGTTCTCCGGAACTGCATTGGCCGGCGGCTCTAACGTCTGTGTTCCCTCATAGGAACACATCACAAGCCTCACATCATGATCCAGCCGATTCTCCTTTCTCGCCTGATCGAGGGCTTCCCTCATGTAAGACAGGAAATGCAGCGTCTGGTCCGTGCTGTTGCCGAGCTTTTTACACCCTTCGCACTGGCACGTTCTTCCCCACGTATCAAAGGTCCAGACATCAATTCGGTCAGCCTCGTACCACTCCTCATTTATGTTCCGCAGCAGTTCTTCCCCAAGGAACTTAAGAAGCTCCGGATTGCTCATGCAGAACTGCGTATGCAGCGCGGTCTCCTTTTCCCGCTTTCTCTCCGGCTCGTATCCGTACCAGTCGTTATGCTCTTCCCACAGCGTTCTTCCGCTCTCCAGCCTTCTGTCCGGGTCAAGAATTCTCTCGAAGATATGCCCGCCCATCTTGAAGCTCATTCCAAGCTTCTTCTGAAATGCCGCGGTATATGGTCTGTAAGCGGCCAGATTCAGCCCATTTCTCGACATCCAGAGCCAAAGCTTGGTCGAATCCTTTAACAATCCCTCAAAATCAAAACCTCTTCCTAATGCCATGTCGAACCGAACCGCCTTCGGCTCCTCCGGAATCAGAAGCCCCTTCAGGGGCTTCTTAGGGAGCACCTCATAATCCGGGCTTATCCACCGGATTCCCTGCATCGTTAAGAATTCATAGACTCCATACAAGATGCCCATTCTTCCCGGTGCCGATATTCTGACGCCGTCCGCAGTGCGTGCGATCAGAGCTTCCTCCTCTTCGCCCTCTCCCTCGCCGGGTACCAGCTCAATCAGAACCTCCGATTCCTCCCTGCTGGCGGAATACGACACCTCGCATCCCAGCCTTCCAAGATAGCTTACCAGCTCCGTCGCAGCAAAGGCCACGGTACACCGCTCCGCCCGTTCCCGCTCTCTTCTGAAATCAATCGTCTTCTCTTCCTTTGCCCATGTATACAATAACGCTGCCGTATTCGGATACGGCAATACAATATGAACCTTCATAATTCTCCTCATTTCACTCGTTCACAAAGACTCCGTAAGCTCCTCAAGTCCTCCCGGAGTATAGCCCTCGTACTTTTTAAATGTGCGCATGAAATTCGCATAATCGTTAAATCCGGCCAGCACACACGCCTCCCTTGCGCTCTTACCAAGGAACAGGTATTTCTTCGCTTCGGCAATCTTTCGCATCGTAAGATATTTCTTAATGGTAATCCCGGTCTCTTCCTTAAATACCCGGTTCGCATAGTCCTCATTGACGAAGATGCGATCCGCGATCTCGGATACGGAGGCTGTCTGAAAGCTCTGCTCAATCTGCCTCATTACCTTGTCCGCGTAAGTAAGCTCGTCCTCGTCCATATAGACGGTACGCCTCGGATGTTCAAAACAGCTCTTCAAAAAGGACAGCAGCCGAACAAAGACCGCAAATGTTTCCAATTCTCTGCCGTCCTGTTCCTCCCTGTTGTATTCTGCAGCCAGTTCCATCAACGTATTGTGCTGCTCCGGAGTTAGATTCACCATCTCCGGCGCTTTGCCCTCTTCTCCGGTCAGCCACGTTAACGCGCCTGCAGATGGACATACCCGCTCCAGCAGTTCTACCACGCGGGCGTCAATGTTGATGATACAGCGCTCGTATTCCGCATTCTCTTTGACCAGAACCTTATGGGCCGAAACCCGGGGAATTACAAGCAGATCCCGCTCTCCGCACCGATAAAATCCCCCGTTCAGCATGAAGCCCTTCGCGCCTCTGATATTATAGTAAATCTCATACTGACTGTGGAGATGCGGCACGGCGATATAAGGGATTTCATTCTTATTGTAGAATACGATAATGTCCTTATTCCGATTTCTATATTGAGACTTTATTTCCTTCATGCCGAGTATACCGTTTTGCCTCCTATTATTGTTTTCCGAATTGTAATCGTCTCGTCAAAGATTACGATATCCGCATCGCAGCCGGGCAGAATATCTCCCTTATTCTTCAATCCCAGAATCGAAGCCGGTGTTCCTGCCGCCATCACAACCGCGTCTTCCAGCGGAATCGATGCGAGCGTGGTTACGGTTCTGATCAGGCGGTCGCACAGCGCTACACTTCCGGCAAAGGCGCTCCGATCAGGAAGCTTGGCAACTCCGTCCTCAATAATAACCGGCATCCCGTCCTTTTTCCCGCCAAGAATGCTCATTCCTTCCGGCATTCCGGCACCTCGCATGGAATCGGTGACAAGCGCGGTCTTATTCCTGCCTTTGAACTTATAGACGAATTCCAGCAGATCTCCCGGAAGATGAATTCCGTCCGCAATGATCTCAACCGTCATATCATCCAGCAGATACGCTGCCTCCACAATTCCGGCATAGCGGAATGCATTCTTTCGGTGCACCGTGCTGGTGCAGGAATACAGATGTGTCACATGCGTGAATCCGTCCGCAAACGCTTTTCTTACTGTCTGACAGTCCGCGTCACTGTGCCCAATGCTTGCAAGTACTCCATGCTCTTTTAGATACCCTGCGAATTCTTCTGCCCCGTCAAGCTCCGGCGCTCCTGTCCAGCGAAGCACGCAGCCGGTCCCGATGATCTCCCTGTATTCGCTCTCATCAAAGGGGCGGATAAATCGCTCATCCTGCGCCCCCTTTTGATTCACGGAAAAATACGGCCCCTCCAGGTGCAGTCCCGGCATCTGGGCACCGTCATGCTTCCGCTTCTGTACCCTTCGGAACGTCTCGATCGCTTCCTGCATACTCTCCTTTGTACTCGAAGTAATCGTTGGAACAATCACCGTCGCCCCGTGCTTCGCATGCATTCTGGCCGACTCCACGAACGCTTCTTCCGTATTATCCAGGAAGTCATGTCCGCCCGCACCGTGCGTGTGAATATCAATAAATCCAGGCGAGACATAATTCCCCGCCGCATCTATCTCTTCGTCATATGGAAGTGCCTCGTTCGTTATCGCCGTAATGGTACCGTTCTCATAGTAGACATTCGCTTTGCAGCGCTTTCCATTCGAGATTACCGTTCCTCGGGATATTTTGGTTATCATACTGATCCGCTCCTTATTATAGCCTTCTAATCATCCATTCTCCTCAGGCAGACCGTGAACCGTGACTGCCGGCTGCCGGCTCTTACTCCATCGTCTCCCGCAGCATCCTGCTGCTGTCCGCGTCACAGTAGAGAACGGAACCCTTCTTGGTACGAAGAATCGTTGCCGGGCATTCCTCGGAGATGTCCCCGCACACGGTACGCTTTACGGCCTCCGCCTTGGACGGCGCGGGTACCACGCAGAAATGATAATCCGCTGCCATCAGGGCCGGAATCGTAAGAGTAAGCGCGTATTCCGGGACATCCTCTAATGTCTCAAAGCACCCGTCATGCACCTGCTGATTTCGGCAGACCAGATCAAGTTCAACCTGCTTTACCCACTTCTTATCCTTAAATTCCGCAACATGCGGATCGTTGAACGCGATATGGCCGTTCTCACCGATTCCCATGCACACGATATCAACCGGATGCTCCTTTAACAGCTTCGTATATCTTTCACATTCCGCCTCGGCATTCCTGGCTGCCGCATTCATATAGTTGATCGAACGGAACGGCTTATGAGAAAAGATCGCTCCTCTTAAATACTCCGCGAAACGCTGGGGTGCGTTCTCTGGGAGCCCGATGTATTCATCCATATGGAATGCGTTGATGCGCTCCCACTCAATTCCAGGCTCCTCCAGCAAGGAAGCAAGTACGTCGTTCTGAGACGGAGCGGCCGCAAAGATCATATTGATCTCTTCTTTTTCCTTAAGACACTTCCTGATACATTCCGCAACATCATGGGCCGCCCCCTTTCCCATCTCAGCCCGATTCGGATACAATTTTACTGCCAGTTCATCCTTTACAAATTCCATCGTTCCACCATGCCTTTCCGGTATTGATCTGCCATTCTTTCTGACCTTCGCGACGCTCCTGCGAGCGCGCATGCCTGCAACATTATGCCGTCATTTTACATAGAATACAGCAGTTTGTCAATCTTTCCAGGCAAACCAGTCGGATTGTGCAACACTTTAATTCAAAAACGGGCTGTTGCCACTCATCTCAACAGCCCGTACATTCCTAATGTGACAAAAAAGAGGCATCTATGTCACCTTTTAAAGAGGACGCAGACACCTCTTTTCTTTTTATATACTCGTTTTTCAAATTAATGAAATACGTGTGCCCACACTCGTCTGCAGCTTATATTCCGCTCCGTTAAGCTTCAGCACTGCCGCCGTATTCTCCGGTACAAACACCTCAATATACTCTTTATTATATTCTACAGAAATCCTTCCGGAAGGTGTTGTAATATGACCCTTAGCCTCTGCTATCTGCTTCATGCACTTCGGTTCAATAATTACGTTTTCAAATCGCACAGAATCTTTAGCCTGCCGTATTCCCAGGATATATTCATAAAGATATTGGGAGACAGCGCCGAACATTGGATGACACTGTGAGCGAATCCCTACCGTCCAGTATTCAGAAATGGTGGTTGCTCCGCTCTTCATCTGATTGTGGAAAGATACTTTCTCCTCACTGGTCAAAAGTGCGATTGCCAGTTCCTCTTCCCCATTTTCAAACAACACTCTGGTCAGGATATCTGTCCCGAAAATTCCGGTATCGTACTGCTTATGCTTTCTGTAATGGTTCACCATATTGGCAAAGGTTCTTTCGTCCCCCAGCCCCAAGTCGATGGCAAAAGCATTGCTGCCCTGTTCGCCTGCTGCAAAATCGCCGGTGACTACATCAAAGTAGCTCTCCGTAATGGCCTGCTTCTTAGCCGCTATGCGATTCAATAAAAGCCGATCGTTGTCATGACATCCGAGTACGTTGTTGATTTCCAGCACATACTCCATGGCCTTGATATAAAAATATGTGTTGACCAGCGGCGCCGGAATCGTCATGGCTTTCAATAAATTAAAAGTCATCGCAGGGGCACACCAGTCTCCCAGACACCATACCCCCTCCAGATCAGAGGTTACCAGTTCTCCCTCACTGTGCGCCTCCATGTATTCGAACCAATGCAGCATTTGCGGATACAATTCTGCCAGAATTTCCATATCTCCATAGTGCTTATAGTACTGGTACGGCACCATAACAATAGCGCATCCCCAGCCGCCCGGGCCGCCACCGGATGGCATAAATGGTGCAGTGTACTGAATATGGCCTGTCTTTCTATCCTGACAATCTGCAATATCATAAATCCATTTCCTATAAAACTTCTGTGCGTCCATCTGAAGCATAGCAGCAGAACAGGTCAGCTGTCCGTCGCCGGTGTAACCGCGGCGCTCCGTGTGCGGACAGTCAGAAGGTATGCCACAGTGCATGTTATCCAGCTGGGTTCGGATATAAGCCTCTTTCAGCCAGTTCAAAACCTCTGAATCACAGTGAAAATCGCTCGTTACCGGAACATCACTGTGAATGACCACACAGTCTTCCACCATAGCCTCTCCGATTACTTCAAAGTAACGAAAACACATCCAGGTAAACTTACTGTGCAGCTTACGTTGCGTTCCATCAGTAACAAAATCCGTATGCTGGTTATAAACATGTTCTTCGTGAAGTCTGCCTTCTTCATTGAGCATTTCTCCATATCTGACACACACTTTAGAACCGGCAGGCGCAGTTGATACCAGAATCGGGTATCCGGTAATGATTTCACCCACATCAAAAATCCTCACATTCCCCTGCTGCATGATCAACTTCGGTGCAACGTGACGTATTATTTTATCCGCAGGACAATCCTGAATATAAAAATTTGTTTCCGGTGTCTCCTCAATTTCTACTGTTTGCCAGTCAGAGGCATCAAAATCGGACTCCATCCAGACATCCTCATAGTCCGTAT
>JAGAPO010000069.1 GCA_017623215.1 Lachnospiraceae bacterium
AGCAAGAATCTCGGTAAACGAGGTATCATAAACCGCGATTTTGATACCGGAGAGATCATAGAATGCCTGTATCAGGGGTAAAAGCTGTTCTTTTTCAATATTTACAATCATAGGCCCTCTCCTTTTTTTCTCTTTTATGTACAGTATATCACGTCGGGATGGCGTGGACAATGGGGCGTCTGTTTTGTTTGGACAATTTTACAGTTAGTTGGGACAAAAATAAATGTATCATATTTTCTTTCAATATGGTATTGTAGAGGTATGCAATCAGGAGGAGCGGGGGGAGCGGAAGAATATGGAACGGGAGAGAAATAGAACTTGCAAAGAAAATCAGGAAAGGCAGGTAACAACCATGGAAAAATGGATGATAGCATCCGACATTCACGGCTCCGCCGCCAACTGCGCGAAGCTACTTGCAAAATATAAAGAAGAGAACGCCGAACGGCTGATACTCTTAGGAGACTTATTATATCATGGACCGCGCAATGATTTACCGGAAGAATATGCTCCCAAAGAAGTAATCCGGATGCTGAACGAGGTAAAGAACGAACTAATCTGTGTCAGAGGCAACTGCGAGGCAGAGGTCGATCAGATGGTATTGGAATTCCCGGTGCTTGCAGACTACGCGATCCTATGCGTGGACGGAATTCAGATCTTTGCGACGCATGGCCATCATTATAACAAGACAAGCCTGCCGCCGATGAAGCCGGGAGATATTCTGCTGCATGGTCACACACATGTAACGGCATTGGAAGATAATGGATCCTATTACTATCTGAATCCGGGATCCGTCTCGATTCCAAAGGATGGAACGAAGAAAAGCTACCTAATCTATGAAAACCGCAGATTTACCTTAAAGACCTTGGACGGAGAAGTTCAGGAATCTTTAACGGTCTAATGGGAACGGTTCGAAGCGGGGAACGGCAATGATCCAATGATCAGACAGCCGCAGCTGCAAGCCGGCATAGCGATATACGAAAGAGTCCGGCCCGTAAAGCCGGACTCTTATAACGCCTGCGCAGAAGCATTGCAGAAAAGTGATTGCGCACCTGCCTTTAGATGGGATAGAGTAGGTTCTGCACCTCCTGCAGCACAATCATTTTCACCAGATCATACAGCGGAGAGATAAGAAAAAGAGCTCTTCCCTCTGCATCGCGCGCACCGGTGTCCGGCCTCTTTTTGGCAGAGGGCGTGTTCTGGGCATTTCGCTCCTCAATCGGAAGGAACATTCCGGAAGAGGAGAAGGTGTTCGAGGGAGCAAGAATGCGATCATAAATGAGATCCACCAGATATAAGATTGCCTCCTTGTCCGGGTATTCATCGTACAGGATGCTTCCGGGATGATCGAGGCGGCTGCACTCTTTGCGCGCCTCTTCCTGGATTCGCCTGACGGACTCCGGAATAAGCATATCAAGGTAATTGGCGGGTGAGAAGGAAGCGGGATATTCGGGAGCCTGTGTGTCGGCTGCGCCTGCGGTTCGATAAGGATCGTAGATATAACTCGGATTTGCCATATTGTCTGCCTGAAATAGGAATTTGCTATCAATATATGCGGCGAAGAGGAGAGTATGACAGGGGACTTTGATAAAATCCGAATCCCCGCAAAATTTCGCAATTCTTAATAAATATAGCATTGTGGTTTTTGGAAAAAGCGGTTACAATAAAGAAAAATGGGAAAGAACACAGGTACCGATATGGAACAGAAAATAAGAGAATTATTTGAATTATATACACGGCAGAATCTGGTACAGGCCACCATCAGTAACTCCACAAGACCGGAGGAGATTACCAAGGTGACGATCCGGCCGATCGAGGGGAAGCAGGGAATCTTTTACCAGGCGGGACAGTACCGGGGAACGAAGGTATTTCACAGCAATTATGACCGGGAAGGGCTGCTTGAGGCGCTGTCGGACTGGTTTGAAGGCTTGTTCAGGCAGGCGGAGCTTACATGTGCGGGGGCAAGAGCGACCGTTCTGATTAGCAAAAAGGGGAAGGTGACGATTAAGGAGAAGAAGCTTGCCGTGCCGAAGGCAGTGCGGCCGGCGCTGCATAATCGGGAGAAGGAATATCTGATCCGGGAGGGAATGCAGGTTCCGTTCTTAAAGGAGCTTGGAGTGATGACGGAGGACGGGACGGTGGTTCGTGCCAGGTATGATAAGTTCCGTCAGATCAATCGTTTCCTGGAATTCATTGACGATGTCCTTCCGGAGCTGCAGAAGCGTGCCGGAACAAGAGAGGATAACGAGCTTCGGATTATTGATTTCGGCTGCGGCAAATCGTATCTGACCTTTGCGATGTATTATTATCTGCATGAGCGGAAGGGCCTGAATGTGAGGGTAACGGGACTGGATTTAAAGGAAGATGTGATTGCGGACTGCAGTGCGCTTGCCGCGCGGTGCGGATATGAGAAGCTTTCCTTTCTGCATGGGGATATTGCCTCCTATGAGGGAGAGGACGCGGTGGATATGATCGTGACGCTGCACGCCTGTGACACGGCGACGGATTACGCGCTGCATAAGGCTGTTATCTGGAACGCGGCGGTTATTCTGTCCGTTCCGTGCTGCCAGCATGAGCTGAACAAGCAGATTGCGTGTGAACCGCTTGCCTCCGTTCTTGGATATGGTCTGATCAAAGAGAGAACGGCCGCGCTGTTCACCGACGCGCTCCGGGCAAGACTGTTGGAATGCGCCGGATACCGGACGCAGATTCTGGAGTTCATTGATATGGAGCATACGCCGAAGAATATCCTGCTGCGCTGTGTAAAGCGCGGAAAGATGACGGCGGAGGAGAGGGAGAATAAGCTGCGTGACTATGAGGCATGCGCTGCGTTCCTGCATGCAGATTTAACGCTGGCCGAATTGTTAAGGCCGGTATTGGAGGCGGAAAAGAAGGATTGGGAAGGAGACGGAGCATGAAGGCAGTATACCGAATCCTGCTGACCGTTGTGGTCTTTGCGGGAGCCCTGATATATTTCGGATATCATATGCCGGAGCACATTTCGAGCGCTGAGATCGGGACAACGCATATGAGCGAGGCTATGATGCCGTATCTGACCCTGTCTGTGAACGAACAGGAGATCAATCTGCTGCACGGATATTCATCGAGCGTGGATGCGGAGCTTTTGTATGAGACGGTCACGCCGATTGATACGGAGCAGATTCTGGATGTTCTGATCACGGAGAACGAGAACACGATAAAAAAGTTCCAGTATGAGATTACAACCATAGACGGAGATGTCGTCGAGGAGGGGACTATTCACGCGCTGGAGCATACGGAGGACGGCAGGCGGAGCGCGAGAGTCCGAATCGGTGAGACCCTGGCGACGGATACCGAATATCGGCTCAATATGACGCTCGTGAATTCCCAGAGCCGAAAATATTACTATTATACGACTCTTAAGGTATATAAGAATTCGCATCTGAACGAGCATCTGAATTTTGCGGTGAGCTTTCACAAAGCCATGTTCTCAAAGGAAGAGGCGGAGGAATACCGAAAGTATATGGAGTCCCGTTCCTCTTCGGACACGTCGACGCTCGCGAAGGTGGATATCTACTCAAGCTTTGACCTGCTGACGTGGGGGAATCTGGAGCCGAAGATCATAAAGGAGCCGGTTGCGGCGATTACCGGGATTTATTCCGATACCGCTTCCGTTGTACTGGAGTATGAGGTGACAGTGCGGACCGATTCCGGGGAAGAGCGCTATGCGGTTAAGGAGTGTTTCCGAATCAAATATTCGTCGAGCAGAATGTATTTGCTGAACTACGAACGAACGATGGAGGCGGCCTTTGATCCGGAACTGTTCAGCGTGTCGCAGAGCGAATTCAAGCTTGGAATTACCTCACAGACAGAGGTCCCATACCTGGTAAATGAGGCCGGAACCGCGGCCGCATTTGTGAGAAACCGCGAGCTGTGGAGCTATAATTTTGCGGAGAATACCTTAGTGAAGGTATTTGGCTTCCGCCAGAACAACAGTGATTTCGTAAGGGATTCGTATGATCATCATGAGGTTCGGCTTTTGCGCCTGGATGAGGGCGGCGATATCGACTTTATGGTATACGGTTATATGAACCGGGGAGAGTATGAGGGAAGAATGGCTCTGGTGCTGTATCACTATTACAGGCAGGAGGGCCGGATTGAGGAGCAGGTCTATATTCCGCTGGAGGAGCCGTGGCAGACTCTGAAGGAGGAGGTCGGTGAGTTCGCGTATCGAAATTCGCTCGATCGGTTCTATTTCTCCCTGTATGATACGCTCTATGTCTATAACCTGACGGCAAAGAGTCTTTCGGTTATTGCACAGGGAGTTGCAGATGAGGAGCTGGTATTCTCAGTGGAAGCCGGATACGCGGCCTGGGCGAATCAGAACGAAGAAGGGATTGCAGAAGAGATTTGTGTGCTTAATCTGGAGAGCGGCCGGACGGAATCGCTGCCCGCGTCTGACGGCGATACGATTGTCCTGCTTGGCGAGATTGACGATAATATGATCTGCGGCTACGCGAGAACCTCGGACATTACCTGGAAGGCTGACGGAACCAGAATTGAGCCAATGTACCGGATTACGATCGTAAGTTCGGAAGGAACCGTGCTGAAGGATTACAGCCCGCAGGGAGGAGCCTATGTAACCGGAGCCTGCGTGGAAGGAAATGTGATCACTCTGACGCTGATGACGAAGGAGGACGGAGGTCTTAAGGAAGCCGGTACGGATTCGATTCTGAACCGGATTACCGAAGAGACAGAGCCTCTTACGGTGACAAGACGGGTAACGGAGCTTACGCTGACAGAATATTACCTGAAGCTTCCGGAAGCATTCTTAGGAAATGGGATGCCTCAGACTTCGCAGACCATCAATACCGTCATTACCGAGGATACGACCGTACGCGTCCTGCGTCCCGAGGAACAGGAGAACGCCTGGTACGCGGTCAGCTTCGGAGAGGCAATCGGAAAATACGATACTGCGGGAGAAGCCGTATCCGCAGCGGATGAGGCAGTCGGCGTGGTCATAAACCGAAGCGGTCAAATCGTCTGGGAACGGGGAGTAAAAGGAACCCGGGCGGAGATTGCGCTTGGAACGATATCTGGGGATTCCGTACAGAGTGCGATGAAGCAGCTCTTTGCCGCGCGGAACGTAGAGGTGGATACCTCGGGCTTATCCTTTGCGGACGGAACGCTTGAGCGTGCGGTCAGCCAGTATCTGAAAGCGGAGCTTTTAGAGCTGAAAGGAGCAGACTTAGATCAGGTATTATATTATGTATATAAAAAATCACCGGTAATCGCATTTTTAGAAGACGATACGGCAGTTGTGATAACAGCCTATGATTCGCAGAGCATCACGTATCAGAATCCAAAGACGGGAAAAAGCATAAAGCTGGATAAGACGGATGCGCAGAAGCTGTTTGAGAAGGCAGGAAATGTATTTTTCAGTTATATCATGTGAAACCTGTGCTGATGGAGGTCAGATCCTGTCGGCGGAAATGGAGGGTATTTATGAAGCTGTTGAGTGTAGCAATTCCCAGTTATAATTCTGCGGAATATATGCGCCGGGCGATTGAATCACTGCTGCCCGGAGGAGAAGACCTGGAGATTCTGATTGTGGACGATGGTTCGAAGGATGATACCGGAACGATTGCGGACGAGTATGAGAAGCAGTATCCTGACCGTGTTCGGGCGATTCATCAGGAGAATAAGGGGCATGGCGGCGCGGTCAACACCGGACTTGCGAATGCGCAGGGACTGTATTTTAAAGTGGTCGACAGCGATGACTGGGTGAAGGAAGATGCGCTGCAGGAAGTGATGCAGTTTTTGCGGGAGCTGACGAAAGATGGGAAAAGCGTGGATCTGCTGATTGCGAACTATGTCTATGAGAAAGTGGGCGAGAAGCGAAAGAAGGTTATCAATTACCGCACAGCGCTTCCGAAGGACCGGATATTCGGCTGGAATGATGTGAAGCATTTCCACCAGGGACAGTATATCCTGATGCATTCCGCCATTTACCGCACAAAGCTGCTGCGGGATTGTGGATTACAGCTTCCGGAGCATACCTTTTATGTGGATAACATATTTGTATATCAGCCCCTGCCGTATGTGAAGACTATGTATTACCTGGATGTGAACCTGTACCGGTATTTTATCGGAAGAGAGGATCAGTCCGTGAATGAAAATATTATGATGAAGCGGATTGACCAGCAGCTGAGGGTGAACCGGATTCTGATTGATGTACACAATCTGTCGCGGCTGAAGAACAAGAAGCTGAGAGGCTACATGAGGAATTATCTTTCCATTATGATGACGGTATCGTCCGTGTATCTGATTAAGATAGGGGATGAGGAGAGCTTAAAGAAGCGCGATGAGCTGTGGCAGCATCTGAAGGAAAAGGATGAGAGACTGTATCGGAGAATTCGCTCGAATGTCCTTGGAATGGCAATGAACTGTAAGACAAAGGGCGCGGGTAAGATTGTAGGAACCGGATATAACATCGCAAGAAAGATATTCAAGTTTAACTGAGACTTACGCGAAAGGATCGGCTTTCGGACGACAGGCGCAAGCCGATCCGAACAGGAAAAAGCTGCCGCTTCCCGGAGGTGATTCCAGGAAGCGGCAGCAGCCTTAGGTGCATATGATATAGAAATGTTCACTGCGAGGAAAGAATTCCCCGATAACTAAACCTGATTGACGCGGCGTTCCTTCTGCTTTTGTCTCGCCTGAACACGCTGATAGACGAATCCGTATACCAGCGGATACAAAAGAACAATCAGGACAATCGAGCAGATTCCGTCGAATACGGAATGCTGCTTTAAGAATACCGTAGACAGGCAGATGAGCACTGCGAGTACAACGGATGCCGGGAATACAAAGCGGTGCCTGCGAAGCGATTCGCTGTGGTAGATTGCGACACACGCGGCAATCGAATTATACACATGTATGCTCGGACAGACATTCGTGGAAGTATCCGTTCCGTAAAGCATCCTGACGATATCGATCAGAAGATTGTCACGACCGAGCGAATCCAGGTCAGGACGAAGGTTCTGTCCGTTCGGCCAGAGCGTATAGATAATCAGGCAGACGGTCATTCCGGAAAAGAGATACGCGCAGCAGCGGTAATAATCGGACCTGGATGTAAAGAAAAAATATCCAATCGTAACCGCGATAAACACGAACCACAGAAAATAAGGAATGACGAACCATTCATTAAAGGGAACCAGGTCATCCAGCCAGATGTGGATGGATGTGTATTCGTGGGTGACATGCGACTCCAGCAGTACGAACCAGATTAGATAGAAAAGGCCGTAAGCAAGCAGGAGCCAGGCGTGTTTATATTTTTGAACTAATTGCTTCAAAGAAACCTCCATTCTTGCGGGCTTTCGCTTCCTGCGGAGCCTGCGGAAAATACGTTCAACATTATCTGTTGTGGATTATAGCACAAAGGCAATGGGCGGGCAAGTGAAGTAATGGATTCTTTTGAAATATTAATGAAATCGTAAGAAAATATATGTCGAATTTTTAGAAACGAATTAACAGGAAACGGCAGCAGTAGGTGAGTCAGCAGTCAGAGGGCCGAAGGTGGCATCCGGCAGAAATGGAGGGTATATGAAGAGAATCTTTTTAATTGTATTGGACAGTGTTGGAATCGGTGCGGAACCGGACGCAGCTTGTTACGGGGACGAAGGGAGCAACACGGTAAAGGCGGCGGCAAAGAGCGAATTCTTTTCCATGCCGAATATGAAGAAGCTGGGACTGTTTGCGATTGACGGAATGCGCGGAATGTATCCGGAGGAACCGTTTGAGGGTGCGGTTGCCAGAATGCAGGAAGCGAGCAAGGGAAAGGATACAACGATCGGCCACTGGGAGATCGCGGGAATTATTTCGGAACGGCCGCTGCCGACGTTTCCGAATGGATTTCCAAAGGAGCTTTTGGCAGAATTCGAAAAGAGAACCGGAAGGAAAGTGATCTGCAATCTGCCCTATTCCGGAACTGAGGTGATTAAAGATTACGGAAGAGAGCATATGGAGACCGGAGCGCTGATTGTCTATACCTCGGCGGACAGTGTATTGCAGATTGCAGCGCATGAAGCTATCGTACCGATTGAACAGCTGTATGAATACTGTGAGACTGCAAGAGAGCTGTGTATCGGTGAATGGGGAGTCGGCCGCGTGATTGCGAGACCCTTCGAAGGGGAATATCCGAACTATACGCGGACTCCGAGACGGCACGATTATTCCCTGCTTCCGCCGAAGACGACGATGCTGAACCAGCTGAAAGACGCCGGAAAGAATGTGATTGCGGTTGGAAAGATTAACGATATCTTTGCGGGAAGCGGAATTACCGAGGCGGTGCGGACGGCGAATAACGAAGAGGGAATTGAGCGGACGTTAGAATATATGAAGAAAGAATTTGACGGACTGGTGTTTACGAATCTGGTTGATTTTGATATGATATACGGACACCGCAATGATGTGGATGGATATGCGAAGGCGTTAACCTATTTTGATTCCAGGCTTCCGGAATTGCTTGCGGGACTTGGAGATGAGGATCTCCTGATGATCACGGCGGATCACGGCTGCGATCCGGCGACACCGTCCACGGATCATTCCAGAGAGTATGCGCCGCTTGTGATCGCAGGGCCGCGCGTGAAAGGCGGGGGGAATCTCGGAACCCGTCCGACCTTCGCGGATATCGGAGCGACGGTGCTTGCGTATTTTGGAATCGGACCGGAGATTGCGGGAGAATCGTTATTAAATAAAATCATATAAGATAGGTGCGGATGCGTGCCGGACTGCTGCAGCGGATGCATGCCCGAAGGTTGGGAGCCGTTGTGTGGGAAAAGAATGGAGGCTTATCGTGAGAGTTGTAATACAAAGAGTGAAAAAGGCGGAGGTATCCGTCGAAGGAACAGTAATCGGAAAAGTGGGACTTGGGTATCTGGTGCTGCTCGGCGTTGGGGAAGGAGACGATGAGCAGACCGTAAGAACCTATGCGGATAAGATGCTCAAGCTTCGAATCTTTGCGGATGAGAACGGAAAGACGAACAAGTCACTTGCGGATGTGGGAGGCGGATTGTTGATTGTATCCCAGTTCACCCTGTATGCGGACTGCCGCAAGGGGAACCGTCCGAGCTTTGTAAAAGCCGGAACCCCGGAACGGGCAAAGGAGCTGTACGAATATTTTACCGCGTACTGCACAGAACAGGGATATGAGGCGCAGACCGGAGAGTTCGGAGCGCATATGGAGATATCGCTGGTCAATGACGGACCGTTTACTATTGTGTTGGATGAATCGCTGGCGGCGGGGCATACGGCGTGAATGAGATGACAGGTGTTGCCGATTAGCAGAACGATTGGATAGCCGATCGTATTGCAGCAAGGCTTCGCCTGTCTTTTTATTTTGTCAATTTTCATGTAAAACCACTCCTGTTGAATTTACCCAGTTTTTACAACCACACGAAGGTACACTTTACACAACTGCCATATAATGAATTCGTAATCAAAAGAAAGCAGAACTATAACAGGTCCGGGAAGGACCGGGAAGTAAAAGAGGAGAATACGATTATGAAGAAGTTATTAGCAGTTGTATTAACATGTGCATTAACAGTTGCGTCTCTGGCTGGATGCGGCAACAGCGGCAGCGAGGGAACAACAGCAGGAACGACAGCGGGAACAACCGCAGAGGGAACTACTGCAGGAACAACAGCGGCAGCATCCAATTTCAACACAGAGAAGAGCATTTCGGTTATTTCCAGAGAGGACGGCTCCGGTACAAGAGGTGCGTTCATCGAGCTGATGGGCATTGAGGTAAAGGGCGAGGACGGAACCAAGACCGATATGACAACCGTAGAGGCTGATATCGCAAATAAGACGGATGTTATGATGACCAGCGTTGCAGGCGACAAGTACGCAATCGGTTATGTATCTCTCGGAAGCATGAATGACACGGTAAAGGCAGTTAAGATTGAAGGCGTAGAGGCAACCAAGGAGAACATCGTGAACGGAAGCTATGCAGTTGCAAGACCGTTCAACATTGCAGTAAAGGGTGAGGCAGAAGGCCTGACCAAGGATTTCATCGACTTCATCTTAAGCAAGGAAGGTCAGGAAGTAATTGCAAAGGATTACATTGAGGTAGTTGCGGATGCAGAGCCTTATGCAGGAACGAAGCCCGAAGGAACCATTACGGTAGCTGGTTCTTCCTCCGTATCCCCCATCATGGAGAAGTTAATTGAGGCATATGCAGAAGTGAACCCGAATGCAACCATCGAGCTTCAGACAAGCGATTCCACCGCTGGTATGACCGGTGCGGCAGACGGCACCTGTGATATCGGAATGGCAAGCCGTGAGTTAAAGGACAGCGAGGTTGAAAAGGGTCTGACCGGTATCCAGATTGCACTTGATGGTATCGCGGTTATCGTAAACCAGGAGAATCCGGCAGACGATTTAACCAAGGAGCAGGTAAGACAGATTTACACCGGCGAAGTAACCAAGTGGGCTGACGTTCAGTAAGAACCCGCGGCTGCGGCGCAGAGCCGGTGCTTAAAAGAAAAAAGTATCCGGCGTACAGATAACAGACAGGGCTGCGTACTAAGACAGATTAGTGCGCAGCCCCATACCCGTATCCGGAAATGAGGAGATATATGAAAAAGCGAAAAGAAATTATAATGAAATATATATCTATAGCATCTGAATTTGTAATGAAATATGTATTTATGGTAGCTGCGGCGGCCTCCATTCTGGCTGTGTTCCTGATCTGCGTATTCCTGTTTGCCAATGGAATTCCGGCAATGAAGGAAGTGGGAGTATTTCAATTCCTGTTCGGGACCAAATGGGCGCCCGGCAATATTCCGGCATCGTATTCGATCTTCCCGATGATTCTGGGCAGTATCTATATAACAGGCGGTGCGATTCTGTTCGGGGTTCCGATTGGACTTCTGACCGCAATCTTTATGGCGCGCTTCTGCCCAAAGAAGCTTTACAAAGTATTAAAGCCGGCAGTCGAGCTGTTAGCCGGCATCCCTTCGATTATCTATGGTTTCTTCGGCCTGGTAGTTCTGGTACCGCTTATCAGAACCGTATTTGAGCGGTTTGATACGAACGGAAAGAGCATCCTGACCGCATCAATTCTGCTCGGAATTATGATTCTTCCAACCATTATCAATGTCAGTGAATCTTCCATCCGTGCGGTCCCGAACAGCTATTACGAGGGTGCGCTGGCGCTTGGAGCAACGCACGAAAGAGCGGTATTTTTTACCGTTGTACCGGCCGCGAAGTCCGGTATTCTGGCTGCGCTGGTACTCGGAATCGGCCGTGCAATTGGCGAGACGATGGCAGTAATCATGGTTGCCGGCAATCAGCCGAGAATGCCTGACGGAATCTTTAAGGGAATCCGAACCATGACGGCCAATATTGTACTGGAAATGGGATATGCGACGGATCTGCACAGGGAGGTCTTGATTGCGACGGGAGTTGTCCTCTTCGTATTTATTCTGTTGATTAACCTGTCATTTTCAGCGCTGAAAAAGAAGTTGAACTAAGAAGGAGGAGAGAACAATGGCAGAATTAACCGCAGACATGAAGAATGAACCGGTATCGGCCACAAAAAGGGGAAGAGGAAAGAAGAAGATTCGTCCGCTTTCTCTTCTGCTGCGCATTCTGGTATGGGGAGCGGCGGCAATAACATTTTTTGTACTGATATTCCTGGTTTCCTATATTCTAATTAAGGGCGTTCCGCATTTAAAACTGTCCTTATTCGAGTGGAAATATACCTCGGAGAACGTGTCAATGCTTCCGTCCATGATTAACACGCTTTTGATCACAATTCTGGCGCTCGCCGTAGCGATTCCGTTTGGAGTCGGAACCGCGATCTACCTGGTGGAATATGCGAAGAAAGGGAATAAATTCGTTGGAATCGTTCGTATTACTGCGGAGACGCTTTCCGGAATCCCGTCCATTGTGTATGGTCTGTTCGGAATGCTCTTCTTTGTAACCTATCTGAAATGGGATTATTCCCTGCTTTCAGGTGCCGCAACCCTATCCATTATGGTGCTTCCGCTGATTATGAGAACAACGGAGGAAGCGCTGCTTGCGGTTCCGGACAGCTTCAGAGAGGCAAGCTACGGACTGGGAGCGGGCAAGCTTCGTACCGTGTTCAAGATTGTTCTCCCCTCCGCGATTCCCGGAATTCTCTCCGGTGTAATACTCGCAGTCGGGCGAATCGTCGGAGAGACGGCGGCGTTAATCTATACCGCGGGAACGGTTGCAAAAATACCGAAGAATATCTTTTCCTCTACCAGAACCTTAAGCGTACACATGTATGTGCTTTCGGGCGAGGGTTTAAATATCAATGAATCGTATGCGACGGCGGTAGTACTGCTTATCGTTGTTCTGGTCATTAACTGGCTCTCCGGCCTTGCCGCAAAGAAGCTTACCAGTTCAGGACTCAGAGAAGAATAAGAAATATAAGGGAGATTACTATGGCAGAGAAAATCAAGGTATCCAATCTGGATTTATATTATGGGAATTTTCAGGCTCTTAAGAATATTAATCTTACATTAGAGGAAAGGCAGATTTCCGCGTTTATCGGACCGTCCGGCTGCGGAAAATCCACGCTGTTAAAGTCGTTAAACCGAATGAATGATCTGGTTGAGGGATGTCGAATCGAGGGAGAGGTTCTGCTCGACGGCGTTAACATTTATGATAATATGGATGTGAACGATCTGCGCAAACGCGTCGGAATGGTATTCCAGAAGCCGAATCCCTTCCCGATGAGTATTTATGACAATATCGCGTATGGCCCCAGGACGCATGGTATCCGGGCGAAATATAAGCTGGATGAGATCGTGGAGAGGTCGCTGAAAAGCGCGGCTATCTGGGATGAGGTAAAGGATCGCCTGAAGAAGAGTGCACTCGGTCTGTCCGGCGGACAGCAGCAAAGGCTTTGTATCGCGAGAGCGCTCGCGGTGAATCCGGAGGTATTGCTGATGGATGAGCCGACAAGTGCGCTTGACCCGATCTCCACCTCCAAGATAGAAGAGCTTGCCATTGAGCTGAAAAAGGATTATACTATTATCATAGTCACTCACAATATGCAGCAGGCGACGAGAATCTCGGATAAGACCGCATTCTTCCTGCTCGGTGAGGTTGTCGAGTATGATGATACGGAGAAGCTGTTCTCCATGCCGAAGGATAAGAGAACCGAGGATTACATTACGGGAAGATTCGGCTGATGCGGTGCCTGGATCGGCAGACGGACTGGTCAGGAGACACTCGGAGCAGAGGGAGAACCGGTCAGGAAGCGGTACGGTTATGTATCGTTTCTGAATAGAATGTCAATAGATTGAGCGGCCGGGAGGCTGCGGAAGGTGAGGATGGAATGAGAAGTCGTTTTGATTCCCAGCTCGAGAATCTGAATAACGAGCTGGTTAATATGGGAGCTATGATTGAGACTGCAATAGGGAACGCGGTCAAGGCTCTGATGCATAAGGATGTGGATCTGGCAAAGAAAGCGGTCAGCTATGATGCCGAGATCAATCACAAGGAGAGAGAGATTGAGGGGGACTGCCTGAAGCTTCTGCTCCAACAGCAGCCGGTGGCAAGGGATTTGAGACTGATTTCTTCGGCACTGAAGATGATTACAGACATGGAGCGTGTCGGCGATCACGCATCGGATATTTCCGAGATTGTGATTATGCTTGCTGATAAGCCGTATCAGGATAAGCTGAAGCAGCTCCCGAAGATGGCAGAAGTGACAATTCAGATGCTCAATGACTGTGTGGATGCGTTCATTCGAAAGGATCTGGAACTGGCGAACAGCGTAATCAAGCGGGATGACGAGGTGGATTCACTGTTCGATGAGGAGAAGAACAGCCTTCTGTCCGTTATACGGGAGAATGTTGATAACGGGGAGGTTGCGCTGGATCTGCTGATGATCGCCAAGTATTTTGAAAGAATCGGAGACCATGCAACGAATATTGCTGAATGGGTTGTATTTTCGATTACGGGAGAGCATAAACAGTAACAGTAGCACAGGGAATTCTGACAGGGAGCTGTGCGGAAATGAGGAATGGGATGCAGAGGATATATTGTGTAGAAGACGATCAGAATATCAGGGATCTCATTGTATATGCGCTTGGAACCGCAGGATTTGAGGCGAAGGGCTTTGAAAAAGCATCCGAGCTGTATGAGGAGATGAAACGGCAGATGCCGAGTCTGGTGCTGTTGGACATTATGCTTCCGGAGGAGGACGGAATGTCGGTTCTGAAGCATATCCGGACGGATGCCGCGACGAAAAGACTTCCGGTTATTATGCTCACGGCCAAGTCGGCGGAGTTCGACAAGGTGATGGGACTCGATAACGGAGCGGATGATTATATTACCAAGCCGTTCGGTGTTATGGAGATGATTTCACGCGTGAAGGCGGTTCTGCGCAGAACGGGCGGAAGCACGGAGGATACCAAGCTGATGCTCGGAGGAATCGTGCTGGATGTGTAGAGCCACATTGTAATGGTGAACGGGGATAAGATTACGCTCACTTTCAAGGAATTTGAGCTGCTGCAGTACCTGATGAAGAATGCGGGAATTGTACTCAGCCGCGATAAGTTAATGTCTGCGGTCTGGGGCTTTGATTTTGAAGGCGAGAGCCGGACGGTGGATATGCATATCAAGACGCTGCGCCAGAAGCTTGGAATCTGCGGAACGATGATTGAGACGGTGCGCGGGGTTGGGTATAAGATCTGTGATGTCAGCCTGTAGGGGTTCGATTCGGGACTGCTGCCTGTGAGACGGATCGAAAGAGGCTGCAGAAGGACAAGATGCGGTATACATGTGGATTTTGAGCAGAGAAAAGGGGAGGAATGCAGAGCATGAGGAACAGAATTTACTGGAATATGGGAGTGCTCTCGGTAGTTACCATTTTGCTGACTTCCCTGATTACATTGAGCGTAAGCTATCGGATTTATTTTCAGCAGATACGCGATGGAATTAAGAATGAGGCGATCCAGATTGAGAATGGATACCGGCATGCCGAGGATCCGATTGCGTATCTGAACAGTATGGATACGGTAAGCGAGGAGATGCGGATTACTGTTATTGAGCCGAATGGTACTGTGGAATATGACAGCATTACAGATGAGAGTACCATGGGGAATCACGCAGACAGGCCGGAGGTCGAGGAAGCCGTTCAAAAGGGCTATTCCGAGCAGAAACGATTCTCGGAGACATACGGAAAAGAGACCTATTATTATGCTGTTCTGATGGAGGATGGAAAGGTCCTTCGAATTGCAAATACATCGGATTCGGTGCTTGGATTGTATGTGCGGATGCTTCCTGTCATGGTAGCATTATCTGTACTGGTCCTGCTGGTTGTGCTTCTCATTGCGGCCAGGATGACAAAGAAGCTGGTGGAGCCGCTGAACCGGCTGGATCTGCAGAATCCGATAGCGAAGGCGGAATATGAGGAGATTACGCCGCTGCTTCGCAGACTGTCGGATCAGAATGAGCAGATCGAGAGACAGCTTAGCATGATGCGGCGCAGACAAGAGGAATTCACGGCGATTACGGAGAATATGTCAGAGGGATTGGTGGTACTGGATCATCATCTGACCATCCTTTCGGTAAATAAAAGCGCAGTGCAGCTGCTGAACGCCCGGCCGGGAAATTATCAGAATCAGAATCTTCTGAGGCTCAGCCGTAATCTGAGAATTAAAGAAAGCGTGGAGAACGCTCTGCTCGGAAAGCATAAGGATGAGATCTGGGAGGAGGAAAGCCTTCAGGTTCTGACAAGCCCCGTTATGCATGATGGACGTGTAAAGGGCGCGGTGCTTCTGGTACTGGATGTATCGGAGCGGATGAAAGCAGAACGAAGCAGGAAGGAATTCTCCGCCAATGTATCGCATGAGCTGAAGACGCCGCTCACATCCATATCCGGGTTCGCCGAGATGATGGAGCAGGGAATGGTACGTCCCGCGGATATGAAGACATTTGCGGGGAAGATTCACGCAGAAGCCCTGCATTTGATTAAGCTGGTTCAGGATATTATGGAGCTGTCGAAGTTAGATGAAGGCATTACGAATTATGCAAAGGAACACGTTGATTTGCGAAGAATAGCGGAATCGGTCGTGGATCGTCTGACCCCCCAGGCGCAGAATCGGAAGGTAACGGTTACGCTGACAGGAGATTCTGCGGTTGTATACGGAATCAGGCAGATGATAGAGGAATTGGTGTATAATCTGTTGGAGAATGCGATAAAATACAATAAAGACGGCGGAAGTGTGACCATACAGACCGTCCCGGAGACGGGGTGGGCGGTACTTGTAGTATCGGATACCGGAATCGGAATTCCGGCGGACGATACGGAGCGGGTATTCGAACGGTTCTACCGGGTGGACAAGAGCCATTCGAAAAAAATATCGGGAACGGGCCTTGGACTGTCCATTGTGAAGCATGCGGCCGAATATCACAAGGCCGAGGTGAAGTTAGAAAGCCAGTTGGATGTCGGAACGACGATTACAGTGCGATTTCCGGCGGATGCGGCAGAGGATGAAAGATAAGCCGCGATTTTAGCCGGATGCGGAGAACGGGCAGGGAGGAGGAAGCGCATGCCTGGGCGGAATTCCTGAGGTAAGGTCTCTGACCGGACGCGGAGAACGGAAAAAGAACGAAGAAGGAAGGTGCCCTGTGGAAGAAAAGAAGAGAAACGAGACGAGGCCGGTAAGAGGCGTGGAATATTCAAAGACCGAACAGATTCAGATTGTAATGCCGGAGTCCATCAACGGAAGCGGGCGGCTGTTCGGCGGAAAGCTGTTGGAATGGATTGATGTGGTTGCCGCGGTGGTGGCAAGGCGGCATTCCGGCAGCAATGTCACGACGGCCTGTATCGACCAGCTGATTTTCAAGCAGGGCGCATATGTCAACGATATGCTGGTGTTAATCGGCCGGGTAACCTGGGTGGGGCGAACTTCTATGGAGATTCGGGTGGATACCTATGTGGAGGACCCGGACGGTATGAGGCGGCCGATTAACCGGGCGTATCTGGTTATGGTTGCGGTTGATGAGAAAGGAAAGGCCGTTCCGGTTCCGGAGCTTGCGGTTCAGACTGAGGCAGAGCGCGCGGAATGGGGGAACGGCGTTAAGAGGAATGAGCTGCGCAGGGAGCGGAGGCAGCAGGGGTATTGACGCTTGTTACAGCAAACGGTGCGGACATAAAGGATAAGACGCCTTCCGTGCTTCCGATCGGCTTGGCCCTAAAGATATCGTGGAACGGAAAGCAGTGCAGGCGCGCCTCAGGGTCGTAGCGGTAGCTTTGATCGCCTTTTTAACGGCTCCTGTTAGCAGCCCTTTTTGGGATGGAGCTGATCCATTACGGCGATGAATGTATGATAGCCGGAAGACTTGCGGGTCTTTTTAGGAGCAAGAATATTCAGAATCTTACGGTTGCGCCTGTAGCGGCGGTAGCGCTTCTTCTGCAGGATGCGCGCAGCTTTGCCAGGCTTTAATTCGGATGGATTCAGACCGTTCTCTTCCATAATGCGTCCGAGTTCCTGTCTGCGCATGTACAGACGGAGCAGCCGGACTGCTTTCAAAGCCATAAATCCAGCCGCGGTCCCGAACAAAATCAGCTTTATTTTAGGCAGAAGAGCGATAATATTCTGAATCACAGCAGTCAGATCATCCGGCGAAATCTCATCAAAGCGTTTTCCAACTAAAGGGGCGAACACATTTTTACGTTTGCGGGAATCGGAGCCCCTGGAATCAGCAGCCGTTCCCTGCTCGGCTGTTCCGGCCGCATCTCTGGCGCCGGCTGACGAGGAATATGTATAATTGCTCATGAAAAACCTCCTTCACAGAATCATATCCGTTACAAAATGTTCTGTCTTTATCTTACTCTCAAATCAAATATTTTTCAAGATCCCGCTCCTCTAAAACTCTGCTCTTCTGATGAATCCCGTTTTTAAGGTTACAAGCCCCGATATTCCGAAACTGCACAGCCGTGCCGCATTGCACTATGTCTAACACGCCCTTTTGTCAGAACCGGGCGTAGTTAGACATAGTGCAATGCGGCACGGCGTCTGTTTGGAAAAAAACTGATGTTCGATTTCACAAAGTGCTGGCAATCAGAATCGTTTTGGAGTATAATAAAAGAGACTTGGACTCTCGTGCTCAGCGAGACAAAGTGCGACAAAAAGAGGTAAGGAAAAAGGAGGAACGTGGATGATGAAACGAATGATCAGAAAGGCTCTGGCGGCAGTCCTGATTCTGGGATTGGCTTTCCAGGCGGCTCCGTCAATGACAGCGTAGGCAGCGAATAAGACGGACATATTTACCGAGCGTGACCATGCGGAACTCAGCTATGAGGAGATGGAAGACAGCTATGAGCATGTAGATCCGACAGAGTTCTATGCAAATCTGGATAAGATGGTTGCCCTGGCTGCCGACGCGTCGAATGCGGAGCTTGTGAAGGAGCTGTTCGGCGAGATTGAGGATGAGCTCAGCAGGACTCACCTGATGGGATATGTCGCGATGAACGCGGTTCATATTGATGTCACGGATCAGAAGATGGCGGAGGAATATTCCTACACGAGCAGTATTATGGTCCAGATGTTGGATAGGATGTATACTGCGCTCAAACAGGTGATTGATCTCCCGGGAGGTTCTTTGGTAAAGGACAGCCTGAAAGAAGAGACGGTGGAAGGTCTGCGGGGGTATGAGGAGATGACTCCGGCAGAACTGGCGCTGTACGAGGAAGAGAATGAACTGCTTTTAGAGTATCGGGCAAAGCAGGTGGAAGCGGGAGCATTTACCGTTGATGTGAATGGTGTCCCGATGGGATACGCGGATATGAATACGGCGCTGACGATGGGACAGATCGATGCCATGACTTATATTAACGGTTTTATTGAGCTGAGAGCTAAGAAGAACGCTTATCTGGGTGAGGTTTATCTGGAGATGGTGGAGATTCGGAATGAGCAGGCAGAATTGGCCGGTTATGATAATTACGGCGATTATATGTATGCTTCCTACAACCGGGATTATACCCAGGAGAGCATTCAGGAGTTTACGGATGCAGTGAAGGAATATCTGGTTGTTCCGTATTATTATTTGTCTCTGGTAAGCGATTCTTCTGCAGAATGCCTGAATGTTCCGTATGATTCGAAGGAGACGCTTGCAGTGATACAGGAGTATATTCCGGAGATTTCCACGGAGATGGATGAGGCTCTGAATTACATGTTAAGGAACGAGCTCTATGATCTGGAGTATTCTCAGACGAAGTCTGCGGGTGCTTATACCTGCCCTCTGGATTATTATGGTGCGGCGTTCATTTATATGCAGCCGCATTTCAGCGCGTATGATTTCAGCACGCTGATTCATGAATTCGGTCATTACAGTGAATTGTATTGGAACGATATGGGTTGGGAGAATTCTCTGAATCTGGATATCGCCGAGGTTCATTCTCAGGGACTTGCGGTTCTGTTCTATGAGTTCTATGATGAAATCTTCGGAGAAGATGCGCTGACGATGCAGGAGTATTCGATTACTAATCTGCTTGGAACTTATACACAGGGCTGTATGGTAAATGAGCTTGAGATGTTCGTGTATGCGCAGGAGGATGTTACGCTCGACCAGATTAATGCGAAGATGGCAGAGTTAGCGGTTGAATATGGTCTGGTGTCCGCAGACAGTCCGGTGCTTGCGTATTATGCAATGCTCTGGTGCAATATTTCTCATATATTTGAGCAGCCGTTCTATTATATCAGTTTTTCGACCTCGGTTGCAGGTGCGTTCGGTATCTGGGAGATGGCGAAGGAAGATTATGATGCTGCGGTAGAGGCGTATTTGAATTTTGCAGGTCTCGGATTTGACTATGAGTTCGTAGAGAGCCTGGAGATGTCCGGTATCGGCAATGTTCTGGAGCCCGAGAGCGTGAAGGCGGTCGGTGAGACTCTGATGGAGGAATTCGAACTGGAGGAGCGTATTGCGGCTTTATATGGCGGCGCGGAGGAGGAACCGGCGCCGGAGGAAGAGCCAGTTCCGGAAGAGCCGGAGACGGTTCTGAAGACCTGCCATGTGCGCACGGGTGATACGCTCTCGAAGATTGGCGCTCGGTTTGAGGTTGACTGGAAAGAGATCGCTGAGCTGAATGGAATTGAGGCTCCTTATCGAATCTATGCCGGGGATGAGCTTTTGCTTCCGGAGGATGCTGTGATTAAGACGGAGTATGTTAAGGTTGAGGCTGGAGATACGCTCGGGAAGATTGCGGCAAGACTTGGGCTGGATTGGAGAATTCTTGCGGAGAATATTGGGCTTGAGGCACCGTATGTGATTTATGCGGGGGAGACGATTGGGTTTACATATTAAGGGGAGCGTCCTTTGGGGGCCCAAAGGACCAAAGGCCTTGGGGGGGGATTGCGATTTCCCCCCCAAACCCCCCTTAAAACGCTTTTTGTCGTTTGACGGGCGGGCGGATGGTGCGCTGCGGCCTTTGGATAGGGATGATGGGCGGAATGAGGGTGTTGTTTGGGAGAGAGAGGTTGGTTTGGTGATGGTTGATGGTTTGAAGCCTTATTTGAAATGGGCTGGGGGAAAGAGGCAGTTGCTGCCGGAGATTCGGAGGTTTGTGCCGAGGGAGTTTGATTTGTATGTGGAGCCGTTCGTGGGGGCTGGGGCGGTTTTGTTTGATCTGCAGCCGGAGAGGGCTGTGATTAATGATGCGAATGGTCAGCTTGTCCTGACGTATGAGGTGATTCGGGATGAGGTTGAGGGGTTGATTGAGCTGCTGAAGGAGCATGCCCAGAGGAATTCGAGGGAGTATTATTATGAGGTGAGGGAACTGGATCGGGATCCGGTGGAGTTTGGGAGGTTGTCTAAGGCTGAGAAGGCTGCGAGGCTTATTTTTTTGAATAAGACTTGTTTTAATGGGCTGTATCGCGTGAATTCGCAGGGGTTGTTTAATGTGCCTTATGGAAGGTATAAGAATCCGGCGATTTGTGAGGAGGAGACGCTTCGCGGGATTCATCGGTATTTGAATCAGGCTGAGGTTACGATTTTGAATGGGGATTTTGAAGAGGCGGCAAGGTTGGCTTTGTCTTCGGGGGCGAAGCAGCCGTTTGTGTATTTTGATCCGCCGTATCACAGCGCGGATAATTCGAATTTTACCGGGTATCAGGCGAGCGGATTCTCGGAACGGGATCAGGTGAGGCTTCGGGATGTGATGAAGGAGCTGTCTGAGAATGGGGTGAAGTGTCTGCTTAGTAATTCGGATACGGAGTTTATTCGGAAGATTTATAAGGATGAGGCGTTCCGGGTGGAGACGGTTACGGCGACCCGGGCGATTAATTCGGATTCCGCAGGGCGCGGAAAGGTGAATGAGGTGCTGGTGAGGAGCCGGAATGTGAGGAAGAGACGTGCGTGATAATTCGATTGGAATCGGACAGGCCTGGGAGATTTTGTTTGAGAGGCATCGGATTGCGCAGAAGGTCCGGGAGGACGGGCTTTTTCGGATTTCTGCGGCGGAGATTAATACGGTGAAGGAAGCAAGGCTGATGGCGAAGTTTGATCAGTCGCAGCGGCTTCCGGAGGTGTTTCGGCAGAATCAGCTGTCGATTTTGCCGGTTACCAGGGGAGAGTATGTGATTGGCCCGTTTGAGACGCATGCGAGGGTGGAGTATACTGCGGTTCCGGTGAAGCAGGTGCGGGTTCCGGAACTTGAGACGCTGGATGCGGCGAATTTGTACAGCGAGGCTTCCGCGCTTTCGTTTGCGTTCAACAGCGGGATATTTGAGGATGCGATGGAGGCCGGGAGGCTGTTTTATACGGTGAATGGCAGGATGGCTTCGGGCGAGTTCTCGTTTCGGATTAAGGATGCGAAGCGTCCTGGGGGACGGCAGGAGCTGTTCGTGTCGAACGCGCAGGTAGAGATTGACGGGGGATATGAAGGGGAGAATGCTTTTATTATTTGTGAGGCGAAGAATATTGCGGCGGAGGAGCTGCTGATCAGGCAGCTGTATTATCCGTATCGTCTGTGGAAGGGGAAGGTTAAGAAGCCGGTTGTTCCTGTCTTTATGGTGTATTCGAATGATATCTTTCATATTTTTGTGTATGAGTTCACGGAGATGTGTGATTATAATTCTCTTCATATGCTCGCACATAAGGCGTATACGTGTGCGGATGAGACGATTGCCAGGGCAGATCTGGAAGCAGTATTTCGCGATGTCGGAGCGCCGGGAAAGGAGCCGGAGGCGGTGTTCCCGCAGGCGGATTCGTTCGCGCGGGTGGTGGATCTGTTGAGTGTTCTGTATGAGCGGAGTCTGACCCGTGATGAGGTGACGCTTCAGTATGAATTCGATGAAAGGCAGACGAATTATTATATCTCGGCCTGTGAGTATCTGGGTCTGATTGTCAGGGAATCGAATGAAGAGCGGGAGCGCGTCTATGCGTTGAGTGAGGATGCGAGAGCTCTGATGGGGCTGCGTTATAAGGAGAAATATCTGGGGCTTGTGAAGAGAATTCTTTCGTGTCCGGTGTTCTACCATGCGTTCTTTTTGGCTTTGTTCTCCGGTGAGGTTCCGGAGAAGGCCGCAGTGGTTCGGATTATGAAGGAGGAGAAGCTGCCGCTTTCAGAGAGCACAATGGTGCGGCGTGCGTCTACAGTGCGCGGGTGGCTGATGTGGATTTTTGAACTGGAGGCAAAGTAGTGTGAGAAATTGCAATGATGTGCGCGATTCCTCGAACAAAAAACGTTCTCGGAATGGAGATTAGCATAAAAAGAAGTTCTAAGGCGTTAAAGGGTTGGACGAAAAAGAAAGGACTATAAGCTTACGTGAATTATTACGATATATTAAAGCAGTATTTTGGGTATGATTCCTTTAAGGATGGGCAGGAGACGCTGATTCAGGGGATTCTGTCGGGGCGTGATGTGTTGGGAATCATGCCGACCGGAGCGGGAAAGTCGCTCTGTTTTCAGATTCCGGCGCTGATGCTGCCCGGATTTGCTTTTGAATGAGTATCTGACCGTTACGAATGACGAGTACAGTATTGTAAAGCTGACGGAGAACTCCGAAAAACTGCTTTGCGGGGGAACGGCAGTTATCATGAAGATGGCCAAAGAGGCCGAGAGAGTGCCGAAGTCTGTAAAAGAGAAGAAGCAAAAGAAGAGCAAAGCGGCGGCCGAGGTCACGCTTACCGAACAGGATGAGGTTCTGTTTGAGAAGCTTCGCGCGCTTCGGCTGATGATTGCGGGGGAAGAAAAGGTGCCGCCGTATCTGGTATTTTCCGATAAGACGCTGGCACATATGTGCGCGCTCAGGCCGAAGAATCGGGAAGAGATGCTTACGGTGTCAGGGGTCGGAGAGCATAAATATGAAAAGTATGGGGAACGGTTTCTGACGGTTATCCGGAACGGATAGATGAGCGTGACGTCGAACCCGGCAATCGTAAGGGGAGCAAAAAGAGCATAAAGAAAACGGTATATTTGGGAAGCAGGGATTTTCTCTGCTTCCCGTTTTTTCGTTCTGCTGAAAAGAAACATATATTAGCGGCCCATTTCTGAATGGAGACCTGATGAGACTTGGGGTTGCGGTCCCCACTGTTCTTCTCATTAGGGAAGAAACGAATTTATGTACGGATCTTTCGTGGAATGGTAACAAAAGTAACGATTGACAAAATATACAAAATTTATACCCGGGGGGGGGTAAAAGAAATTGTAAAAATTGCACAAATATCACAAATTTCACCTTTCAAACGCAGCCTGTACAATGATATAATCTGGTTACCAAAAAGGAAAAGGAGGATTATAGAGGATGCTTGAAAGAGAATCCTTTGTAATAGATACAATACCTTATAAGGAGGAGATAGCTATGAAGAGAAAACGTATGGCTGCACTGGCACTTGCAGCGGTAATGGCACTGAGCATGCTTGCCGGCTGCGGGCAGAAGGACAATCAGGATGACAAGACCCAGCCTACAACGGCAGGTACGGCCGCATCCACAACGAAGGCTGCGGGGGAGAGTACCACAGCGGCGACAACCGAGAAGGTGGAAGAGCTGGAACCTTATACCGTAACCTACTGGATATACGGCGAGGGCGGCGAGGATGTTGATAAGGTAGACGAGGCGATCAACGAGAAGCTTGCGGAGCTTCTGCCGAATACAACGATTGAATTCGTACGTGTTGCGGCAAGTGAGTATAAGGACAGATGGAACAAGGCGCTGGCAGCCGGTGAGAAGATCGATATCGGCTGGTCCGCAACCTGGGTAAATTCGGTCCACAATGATGTCAACATGGGCGTTGTTAACGATATTGAGGATCTGCTGTATACATACGGACAGGGAATTGTAGAGGCAATCGGCGGCGAGGATGTCGTGAACATGCATCGTTCCGCGGATGGCAATGTCTATTTTATTCCCTGCTGGCAGGGACTTGGCGCTAACCGCGCTGCGCTCTATATCAAGCAGGAGGTAGCCGATCTGATGCCGGAGGGCTGGCTGGAAGAGGCGCAGGAGATTGCGTTTACTTATCATGATTTTACGGCGGCAGATAAGTTGGTACTGATTGAAAAGATAGAAGAGCTCTTAGAAACGGCTGAGGCGAACGATATGCTGGGCGGAGGTGCTTACGGTACTCCTTATCGCTGGTTCTTTGGTATAAACAATGAACTTAAGCTCAGCGATGGTATTGTCAGAGTGGCTGAGCATGAGCCCGGTGTATTCAGTGTCTATCAGTATTATGGCTGTGAGATTCATCATTTAACTTTTGAGACGCAGGCGAAGTGGATGGAGAAGGGCTGGTTAACCGAGACTGCCGGTGTATCGAAAGAGTGGAGCAGCGGTGAATATATTTTTATGGAGGAACAGGCCTTAGATAAGAACTGGCTTGCTATCAGAGAAAACACGGATGGTATGGATCTGGACGGTTTTCTGCTTCAGGAGAACCTGGTGCTCGGACCCGGCTGGGTGACCGGAACGGTATTCCCGACCACCGGCGAGAATCCGGAGCGCGCGATGATGGTAGCGAATCTGTTCTACAGTAATCCGGAATTATACCAGCTGTTAATCTACGGTATTGAAGGAACACATTATACGAAGAATGCGGACGGAACGATTACGCAGCAGGAGAACAAGACCTACACCGGTCCCTCTAACTGGACGGTTGGTTCCTGTGCGAACTCACTTGCAACCGATCCGGCGAAGGTGACACAGTATACAGACGCGTATGAGCTGGAGCAAAGCGCGCTTACCAATCCGCTGGCAGGTTTTGCCTTTGACAGTTCTTCCCTTCAGACGGAGAAAGCAAATATTCAGTCGGTTCAGACGGAGTATGGTTCGCTTGTGATGGATTCGGACGGCAGCTGGATTGAACGTTATAACGAAGGAATCGCAAAGTTAGAACAGGCCGGAATAAAGACCTATATCGAGGAATATGCAAAGCAGCTGACAGCGTATGTGGAGGCGAATAACCTTGGTAAGGTTGTGATAGTAGAGAATCCGGTTTGGACCGAGTAAGGTTAGTGCATCAGGAGACTTAATCCGGAACGGATGAAGAAAGCATATTATCTTTTATTTGAATAAACTGCATAACTAACAAAAACATATGCATGAACGGAGACGGGATTGCATATGTTTTTGTTTTACAAGGAAATAGGGAAAAGGAAAAAAGGATTGCAGCCGAACGTATTACGGCATTCTTGCAGTTTTGGGTATTTGGTGTTACAATAAAGCGAAGGATATTCTGGAAAGTAGGAAAACCGTTGAACATAGGAGGAGACAATATGCTGTTTACCAATAAAAGCAACAAGTTCGCAAAAGATCCGGCAGTAGTGAATCTGCAGGGAACCTATTTCCTGTATTATACGATATTATATGAGCGGCTGTCCGGAGGAAATCTTAAGATTGGGGTCGGAATTGCCAAAAGCTCTGATATGGAGAATTGGGAAGAGATTGGTGAGGTTCCGCTCGAGCAGGAGTGCGAGCAGAAGGGAATCGGCGCTCCGGCGGCGATCGTGATTGACGGGAAGGTGAATCTGTTCTACCAGACCTATGGAAGCTGGGAGAAGGACGCTATCTGCCACGCGGTCTCGGAGGATGGAATTCATTTTGTGAAGAATCCGGATAATCCGATTCTGCGTCCGAGTGCTGACTGGTGCTGTGGAAGAGCGATTGACGCGGATGTGTGCATTTTCCGGAACAAGTTATATCTTTATTATGCGACCCGTGACCATGCATTCCGGATTCAGAAGGTGGGCGGAGCCTATGCGGAGGTGGATTCGGACTTTTCGAAGAAGGCATGGACCCAGATCGGAAGGCAGGCTCTGGTCGCACCTGAGATGAAGTGGGAGGGCGAGTGTATCGAAGCGCCTGCCACAATCGTGAACGACGGGAAGCTGTTCCTGTTCTATGGAGGGTCTTACAACTGTACCCCTCAGCAGATTGGAGTTGCGGTCTCGGAGGACGGAGCCTTCTTTGAGAAGCTGTCGGCTGAGCCGTTCCTTCGCTGCGGAAAGGAAGGAGACTGGAACAGCTGCGAGTCGGGACATCCCTATGCATTCCGGGACGAGGACGGAAGAGCGTATCTGTTCTATCAGGGAACGAACGATATGGGGCAGACCTGGTATCTCTCCAAAGTGGAAATCGGCTTTGATGAGAACAATATGCCGTATATGATAGAATAGAACCGCCGCGGCGAGGATGCGCCAATTTGCGAGGGAAATGTATAAAATTTGTCTGAAAAGCCTTTACACCTGCCCGTTTATGCGGTACAATAAAAGACGGTCATAAGGAAGAAAGGCTGCATTTTATGCAGTTATCGCGGCTGTATGCCGCACCATAAAATATTTCAAAGGGGAAATCATATGGGAAGATTAGTTGGTACGATATCAAGAGGGCTTCGCGCGCCGATTATTCATCAGGGCGACGATATAGCCGAAGTAGTTGTAGATGCGGTGCTTGCCGCTGCGGAAAGCGAACCGATTACGCTTCGTGACAGAGACATTGTGGCGATGACGGAATCCATTGTTGCAAGAGCACAGGGGAATTACGCGTCGATTGATGATATTGCGGAGGATGTACGCGAGAAGTTCGGAGATAATACCATTGGAGTTATTTTCCCGATCCTGAGCCGTAACCGTTTTGCAATCTGCTTAAAAGGTATCGCAAGAGGTGCGAAGAAGATCGTGCTGATGTTAAGCTATCCGTCCGATGAAGTGGGCAATCACTTTATTACAGAGGACGAGCTGGATGAGAAGGGTGTGAATCCGTGGAGTGATGTGCTGACCGAGGCAGAGTTCGTCAAGATTTTCGGTAATCCGGTTCATGAGTTCACCGGAGTGAATTATATTGAATATTATTCGGAGCTGATCCGCGAGGAGGGCGCAGAGGTTGAGGTTGTTATGGCCAATAATCCGACTGCGATTCTGAAATATACGGATTGTGTGCTCAACTGCGATATCCATTCCAGATTCCGCACCAGAAGACAGTTAAAGAGAGCCGGTGCGAGAATTGTATATGGTCTGGATGAGATTATGACAAAGCCCGGCAAGCTCGGCGGCTGCAACGAGACGTATGGTCTGCTCGGTTCCAACAAGGCGACCGAGGAGACGGTTAAGCTCTTCCCGAAGGACTGCAAAGCCTTAGTGTGCCGCGTTCAGGAGATGCTGTACGAGAAGACCGGCAAGAAGCTTGAGGTTATGGTATACGGTGACGGCGCGTTCAAGGATCCGGTCGGAAAGATCTGGGAGCTGGCGGATCCGGTGGTATCGCCCGGTTATACGGATGGTCTCGAGGGAACGCCCAATGAGATTAAGTTAAAGTTCCTTGCGGACAATCAGCTTGCTGATTTAAGAGGTGAGGAGCTGCAGAAGGCGGTTGCAGAGGCAATTAAGAGTAAGGATGCTGACCTGAAGGGACAGATGATTACCCAGGGAACAACGCCGAGAAGACTGACCGACCTGATTGGATCGCTGTGTGACCTGACGAGCGGAAGCGGAGATAAGGGAACGCCGATTATCCTGATTCAGGGTTACTTCGATAACTATGTAGATGAATAATACACGATAAGAAGGAATCGAATATAAGACAACAGCCGGGAAACGGAGCGATATGGAACCGTCTTCCGGCTGTTTTTTTAAACAGTGAGTAATTCTGCTGAAATGGCTGGGTAAAATCCGGAGAGTCAGATGCTGCAATGATTTCTGATGATGGCTCTTCGATGGGTCAGAATATTGTAAAATCAATGTATAAAACTGTAAAATAAGCGAAAAGAGATTTGCTTATTTGCTTTTTTTGTATTAGAATAATAACAGGTCAACAAAAGCATCGGAGTGTTCGGAATACGATGCACAGAGCTTCAGCCGGCTTCGAGCGCTGTGTTGATTCAGAGACAATTAAGGAGGAAACCCCGTTATGAAACTCAATTACAAAAGGACCATATTGATTGGCCTTGCATTTCTGTCGATCTCAGCATTCTGGCAGATGTATGATAATATTGTACCGTTGATTCTGAAGAACAGCTTCGGACTCGGAGATTCTGTGACAGGCGTCATTATGGCAGCGGACAATGTGCTTGCGCTATTCCTGCTTCCGGTCTTTGGTGCAATCTCAGACAGAATGAATACCCGGCTCGGCAAACGTATGCCGTTCATTCTTGTCGGAACGGCGTTATCCTTCGTATTTTTAATGCTGCTTCCGGCTGCGGACCAGAAGCGGAATCTGGTATTATTCGTAGTATTGCTGTTCTTTGTTCTGATATCCATGGGAACCTACCGTTCCCCGGCGGTAGCTCTGATGCCGGATTTGACGCCGAAGCCCCTGCGCAGTAAGGGAAACGCGGTGATTAACCTGATGGGAGCGATCGGCGGTGTGTATACGCTGGTTATGATTAAATTGCTGGTTGGTCCCGGGACGACGCCGAACTATTATCCGCTGTTTATCTCGGTTGGAATTCTGATGGTTGTCTGCATTGCGGTTCTGTTCTGCACGATCAGGGAGAATCAGCTTCGCAGTAAGATCGATGTGGAGGAAGGAACGCAGAGCGCATCGGAAGGCTTAAAGAAAGAAGCGGCGGAGAAATCAGAGCAGGCGTCAAGTACGGCGAACCTTCCCAAGGAAGTAAAGAGGAGCCTTGTATTCATGTTGCTTTCAATTGCACTGTGGTTCATTGCATATAATGCGGTTACGACTGCATTTTCCAGATATGCGACGCATGTGTGGGGACTTGAGAACGGCGGTTACGCGGACTGCCTGATGGTTGCGACGGTTGCGGCGATTATCAGCTATATCCCGATTGGAGTGATTGCAAGCCATATCGGAAGAAAGAGGACGATTCTGATCGGAGTTGCGCTGCTTGGCTTTTGCTTCTTCTGCGCAATGTTCTACAGCAATTATCATGCAAGCATGAATATTCTGTTCGCGATTATCGGCTTTGCGTGGGCTGCGATTAATGTGAATTCCCTCCCTATGGTAGTTGAAATCAGCGCCGCAGGAGACGTTGGGAAATACACCGGTTACTATTATACATTTTCCATGGCGGCGCAGGTGGTGACTCCGATATTATCCGGATTTCTCTTAGAGCATGTCTCCTATCGGACTCTGTTCCCATATGCGGTTATATTCAGTGCGCTGGCATTCTGCACGATGCTCATGGTAAAGCACGGAGATTCGAAGCCGCAGACAAAGAAAAGCGTGTTGGAGAACTTTGACGTGGAGGATTAGAGGAAAAAGGCCCTTCGCGGGAATCCAAAAAGAATTGTGATAAAATCACGGAAGCTGGATGGAATATCTGCTATACTCGTACCATAAAATAAAAGAATATAAGGAGGAACACTTTATGAAATATGTATGTGATGTATGTGGATGGATATATGATGAAGAAGCAGGGGATCCGGATAACGGTATCGCACCTGGAACGAAGTTCGAAGATCTTCCGGACGATTTTGAATGTCCTCTTTGCAGTGTAGGCAAGGATCAGTTCTCGGAAGCATAAGGAATATCCATAACACAAAAATGAGAATCTTCTGTTAAGAAGATAAGTTAATAGGCAACGGAATGATGCCAGGGCATGACTTCGAGCTGCAAGCGGAGTCATGCCCTAACTTTTTCGCCGGAAGGAACGCTGAAGATCTGCATGCCTATGTTCGGCGCGCACATGAATTGGGACTGAAGGTGATGATGGACCTGGTATATCTGCATTGCGGGCCTAAGGCGCCGATGCGGTATGAGAACCCGGATTTCTGCGAATGGACGGAGGAAGGAAAGCCCGTAGTAGGAGACTGGCCGTTCCTGTCACAGATATAACAGCCCGTCCCCTACCGGATCGGCAGCGTCCCGGTAAAAGCTTTCTTCCCATAAATCGCAGCAATCGCATCCGCCGCGCACTGATGATTGGCGTAGGTATGGATTGCCGTCTCTGCCATCGGGAAATACTCGCTCAGATAATGCGGAGTTCCAAGAACCATCACAATGGTTTTCTCATTATCAAAGCGCTGAGCGGAGTGAATATTCACCAGCTCCCTCGCATACAGCGGCAGAGCGGAATTCGCATACACACAATACACGATCAAATCATAATCCCGGTCAATCTCTCCCGCCTCAAAATCCGCAAGATACACGTCCCATTCCCTTCGAAGATCAACCTCGGCCCCATATTTGCGGAACTCATCGGCGATAAAATCACTGAAACGATCATTGCCGTCACGAGTGTTCAGCATACACTCGGTAGCGGTAATAATACGGACCTTTTTTACTTCCTCCTGCTTCACCGGAATGAGTCCAAGAGAGTTCACGGCGAGCGTAGAGCTCCTTTCAGCAAGCCGCTCCGAAACGCTTCTTGAGAAAGCGGAGCCAGTCTCATCCTCGATTGAGCCGAAGCCGAAATCCGCGATCGTATTCTTCAAAAATGCAATTCTCTCGATTGCATCATCCAGCCTTGACATCGGAATCTCACCCTTTCGAAGCGCTTCTTCGATCAGGTCAGAGGTCTCCTCCCTGGGCCAGAGCATCATATCAATTCCGCATTTGAAAGCCTCTACCTCCGCATCCTTTCTGGAATAGATCCAGCGGACAAAGCCGCCCATATCCATCGCGTCAGTCAGGGCAACTCCCTTAAAGCCAAGCTCATTCTTCAGTAAATCAATCGCGTCCTTCGACAGAGTTGCCGGCGGATAGACCCCGTTCACCGCATCCTTCTGAAAGGCCGGAACGGAAATATGCCCCACCATAACCGAAGCCATGCCTGCGTCAAACGCTGCCTGGAACACCCTGCCGTAGCTGTTCATCCAATCCTCCTTCGAAAGATTGTTCACGCTGCAGACAATATGCTGATTCCTCGCATCACAGCCGTCTCCGGGAAAATGCTTGCCGGTGGTAAGAACGCCATGCTCCTGGAACCCTCTGATCTCCTGGGCGAGCATCTTAGCCGTAAGTTCAGGATCATTGGAAATACTGCGGGTTCTTACAATCTCGTTATACCGGTTCATGATCATATCGCATACGGGCGCGCAGCTCCAGTTGACCCCGATCGCGCGGCACTCCTTGGCGATTGCCTTGCCATAATCATAGGCGAGGGACTCGTCCTGTGCAGATCCCAATGCCATTGGAGGAGGCAGCTCGGTGAACTCCTTCGCGAGAAACTTCGCGCCGGATTCCGCATCAGCGGCGACGAGAAGAGGAATCTTCGCATATTTTTGATACTCGGCAATCAGCTCTCTGGTCCTTTGCAGATCGTAGGAATCATCGAAAAGAATCTCACGCGCGATAAATAGCCCGCCTACCGGGTACTGCTCCATAAAATTCCGGATACTGCCATATTTGCGGATATGCTTCTCTGGGTCTAACTTTACGACCAGCATCTGGCAGATCTTGTCATGTAAGGATAGATTGTTCAGATCCATGGTAACCCTCCTATGATGCGTAAATTTTTCTTCATTATAACGTCATTCCGAGGGAACAGCAATGTTAAATATTTTACCTTTTTCTAAATTTTTGAACTTATGAGGGAGAATATTATTAATCTATCCTGTATCCTCTGATTGCCATACGGGGCGAACCGCCGACTGCGCTGCGATGTAACTGGCTTGCCCCATCTCCCTATCTGGTATACCAAGGTTCAAAGATGAGGCGGAAGAGCTTATCCGTGCAGAGGAATGAAAGACCGCGAGGAACGGAAGGTGAAGCACCATGCCCGCAATCCAGGTCGCGGGAAAGCTGAATTGTTTGCAAGGTCCGGGGAGCCGCAGTCATACCCCGTCCTTCCTCCTCATATACTGTAAAAAAGCATTCTGAGGAGATATCCTTTGAAAGATTATATTGAAGAAAGGGCCATTACGATCGCCAATTACATCGTGGAGTGCAACGCGACGGTAAGGCAGACCGCGAAGAAATTCGGGATTAGTAAAAGTACTGTACATAAGGACGTCACCGAACGCCTTGCCCAGGTCAATCCCTCCCTGGCCACAGAGGCCAGAAAGGTTCTTGATGTGAATAAATCCGAGCGTCACATCCGTGGGGGACTGGCTACCAAAGAGAAATATCTGCATTATGGGATGAGAAGCTGATAACAGGAGTTCGATTACAGACAGCTTAACAGGGAAGAAACAAGGAGGGATTGCTTTAGCGGATGTCCGATAACACAGGGTTCAAACACAAGTGGGAAAGACAATCGATACAGGATATCACAAATATTAAAAATGAAGATACGGTAATGAAAACATTGTAGAAAAAACTTGGTGGAACCTATCGGGAAGAAAATGGGCATCTCGTTCCCAAACTTGAACTGCCTGAACAAACCCATGATCAGATTGGTAAGTACGGACAGAGGCGCCTTGATTTTATCAAAAGTCATCGTCGCGGAAGATACACCACTCCCCAAGAACTTACCGCGCATATGCGAAATGATTTGGTTGACAAAATAGTAGTCTACGCTCCCGATAAGAGCAGTGGACACAGAAAACAAATTGTATTTTCCTTATCATTCGTTGGATCCTGAACAGGCAATTGAAAGAATAAAGGAATCAAAGGGAATTGTGCCAGAAGATGATATAAAAAGAGGTGTTGAAATCCTTAGAAAGGTGCGGGAAAAAAAGGTACAACAAGACGGCAAGTCATAATTTTGGTTATCACTTGACACCGGCTTGCACAGATGGGAGAATGGGATCTTGAGGAATTTCGAAAAATAGGTATAAGGGAAATGGGGCTGCAAATCTGAATGACTTGCAGCCCCATCCGAATGTCATTGAAACAGGGAAGGATAACAGCCCAAAGCTTAGTCTAACGCCGCCTTGAACGCGGTATAAATCTCATTATGCACCGCTTCCGCCTCTGAGCTGATATTCTGGATGAATTCGCCCTCCGGAATATCCTCCGTGGTAATCATGAGACTGTTATGAAATTCTTCCGGCAGATATTCATAAGAGACCTTGTTCGGGCAGAGGTAATAGGTCTGGGTTGCGATTCTCGCGCCAACCTCGCCGTCCAGAATATAATTCAGGAACGTATGCGCGTTATCCTTGTTCGGGGCGTTCTTCGGAACAAATAGTGCATCAACACCGAATCCGAGACCTTCCTTCGGATATACCACCTTAAAATTCGGATTAGCCTGCAGTGCAAGCGCAACCTGGGAGGTGAACAGGAAGGCGACATTGATCTCGCCCTGAATCAGAGCGTTTTGGGTCTGATCCTGATGGAGCATGCGGATGTTCGGAGCCAGCTCAAGGAGCTTCTCACCTGCCTGGCGGATGAGGTCAAGGTCCTCGGTGTTGAACGATGCGCCGAGTGTCTTTAACGTAATACCGGTTACAACGCGTTCGGTGTCCATGAGACCGACCTGATCGACAAGGGAAGGATCCCAGAGATCCTCATAGCCGTCAATCTCAATGGAGACTTTGTCGGGATTATAGACGATTAACGGGATGCCGGGCGCGTAAGGCACGGTGTATTTGTCCTCCGGATCGTAGAAGAAGCCCTGGTAGATGGGATCGATATTCTCCCAGTTCGGAATCTTGGACGTATCAAGCTCCGATAAGAGGCCTTCGTCAGCTGCAATCTTGATGATGTAGTCCGATGCGAGAATTAGGTCGTAGTCGCCCCCGTCCGCTGCGGAAAGCTTTGCGAGCATTTCTTCGTTCGTCTCAAAGTTCGTGTAGTTCACCCGGATTCCGGTGTCTTTTTCGAAGTCCGCGATAACATCCGCCGGAACATATTCGGCCCAGGTGTAAAGATTCAGTTCTTCGGTCTTCTTGCCGCAGCCCGTGAACGCGGAAATACTGAGCGCGAGGGCAAGAATGAGTACAAGGATTCTTTTCATGATATACCTCCATATTGGGCAAATCTTGTTATTTGGATGTGCCTTTCTTTCCTATCTTATGCGAAAGGAACACCAGCAGGAACGTAACGATCAGCATCAGCGTACAAAGCGCATTAATCTTCGGAGAGACACCGGTCTTTAGCTGCGTGTAAATCTTAATCGGCAGCGTATTGGTTCTGGCGCCGGTTACAAAGATGCTGATTACCACATCGTCGAGCGACATCGCAAATGCGAGCAGCATACCGGATACAATCGCCGGAGAGATGAGCGGAAGCGTGATGTCAAAGAAGACACGGAATTCGCTGGCTCCAAGGTCCTTCGCGGCTTCGGCAAGGGAGCGATCCAGACCGACCAGGCGGCCCTTTACCATCGTGTACACATACGGAATACAAAACGCAGTATGCGCAAGGATAAGCGTTGTCATACCGAACGGCAGGCCAAGCAGGGAGAAGAATACGAGAAATACCATACCGAGGATAATTTCCGGAATCATAATCGGGAGCATGGAGACGTATTCCAACAGTCCCTTGGTCCTAAAATCCACTCTTGCCATCCCGACTGCGGCCAGGGTGCCGATAATGCCGGCGGCCGCGCTGCTGATGAGGCCGAGGATGAGGCTGTTTCTCAGCGCTTCGAGCAGGCTGCGATCCCGGAGCATTTCCCCGTACCAGGAGGTGGTGAAGCCGCCCCAGATAATTGTCTGCTTTGACGCGTTGAAGGAGTAAATAACTACCACTACAATAGGAATATACATAATTATGAGCAGGACTGCAAGAAAAATATTTGAAATTTTAAAAGATTTCTTTTTCACAGGATTCCCTCCAGTTCTGTCGTGTGCGTGATCTTACGGTACAGTCGGATTAACAGCGAGGTTAATACGGTAAGCACCACGGAAAGGGCGGCCGCAAAGGGCCAGTCTCTGGTTGTCATAAGCTGGTCGCGGATCAGGTTGCCGACGAGCATGATTTTGCCGCCGCCAAGGATATCCGCGATGAAGAACAGGCCCATCGAAGGGATAAATACCAGAATCACTCCGGAGAGAATTCCGGGGAGCGTAAGCTTTAGGGTTACGGTCAGAAATGCCTGGACACGTGAAGCTCCGAGGTCTCTGGCGGCTTCGATATAGGACCAATCCATCTTCTCGACGCTTGAGTAGACGGCGAGGATCATAAAGGGCAGCAGGGAATATACCATGCCGACCAGAACGGCCGGGTAGGAGTAGAGGAGCTTTAACGGATCCTCGGTGATTCCAAGTCCCATCAAAAGCTTATCAAGGAGTCCGTTGCTCTGAAAGATGATGATCCAGCCGTACATGCGCATCAGCGCGCTGGTCCAGAACGGGACTACGACGAGCAGCATCATGAGCTTTTTCCATTTGGCCGAAAGTCTTGCCATGAAATATCCGAACGGATATCCAACCGCAAGCGTCAGAAGAGTAGTCGCAAAGGCAAGCTTCAAGGACTCAAGAAAGGTCTGCGCGTAGACAGGTTTTAATATTTTAGCGTAGTTATCAAGAGTAAAGGTGTTCACAACGCCCCACACTTCGTCCCTGGTCAGAAAGCTTAAGACGAACATATAGATAAGCGGACCGGCCACAAAGATGATGGTAAAGAGATAAAGCGGAACGATAGTAAGCCAGATACGGTTCTGTCTGCGAGGTTTCATAGGCGTCTCCCTCCTTTATCCGGAGCAGATGCCGAAGACGAAAGATCGGCCTTGCTCTGTCCCGCCTCCGGTGCCAAAGAAGACTGGTCTGACTCGACCAGAACCGCATTGGAAGCGTCAAAGCATATGAAGACAGAATCTCCGGGAGTCAGTTCGGAGTCGATGCCGTGGCGGCTTGCGATAATCTCAGGAGCAGAAGCTGTGTCCGAAGTCGGAGCCGCCGCAATCCGAAGCATACCGCCGGCGAAGGATTTCTCTGTGATAACAGAGGGGATTCCGTAAGCGACAGGACTGGCCGCAAGCGTAATATACTCGCTTCGAACCGCGAAGGTCAGGGGAGTCCCCTCCGGATAGCTGCATCCTCTGGCGTCCGCCATAACCGTTCCTCCCTCGCAGGCGATTATGACATTTGCGCCCTCCATGCGAAGCGCAGTCCCGGACAGCACATTTGCGGAGCCGACAAAACGTGCGACGTAGGCGGTTCTCGGAGTATCATAGACTTCGGCGGGGGTTCCAATCTGCTCTAAGCGGCCGTCCTTCATGACGGCGATTCGATCCGACATGGTGAGGGCTTCTTCTTGATCGTGCGTGATATAGATAAATGTCAGGCCGAGCTTTTTTTGCAGGCGCTTCAATTCGAGCTGCATCTGCCGCCGCAACTGAAGGTCGAGCGCCCCGAGCGGTTCGTCTAATAAAAGAACATCGGGCTCATTAACAACGGCGCGGGCGATTGCAACGCGCTGGCGCTGTCCGCCGGATAATTCGGACGGATAGCGCTTCTCATAGCCGGAGAGCTGTACGAGCGCGAGTGCTTCTTTTACCGCTTCCTGGATCTTAGCCCGGGGGAGCTTTCGAAGCTTCAGACTGTAGCCGATATTATCCGCGACGTTCATATGGGGGAACAGGGCATAGTTTTGAAAGACTGTGTTGACATTGCGTTTGTTGGGCTCTGACTCGGTGACGTCGGAGCCATTTAAAAAGACCTGGCCGGCATCGGGGAGTTCTAAGCCTGCAATAATGCGCAGGGTCGTCGTCTTGCCGCAGCCGGAGGGGCCGAGCAGGGTGATCAATTCTCCTTTGCGGACGGACAGGCTGATGTCGGTTAAGACATGAGTGCTTCCGAAGCTTTTGCTTATATGATTCAATTCCAGAATACTGTCATTCACGTTTGATTCCGTCCTTTCTTACATACCTGCCGGATATGGAGAGCGGCCATGCCGCCGCGTGGATATCCTACCGGAGGGCTATGGGCATACAGTGGTACTGATCGCACGGTACTTATGACCATACAGTGCGAATCGTCACATGACGCTCCTGCTCACCGGGTATTTAATGATATAATATTAAAATTTGGACTAAGTGTACCAGATATGGAACTCTTTGTCAATGTACCTCCCCGTGAAAAGCGGGATCGTGTCCGGCTTTCTGTGAACAGGCAATAATAAAGTAAGAGTGGTTGGTTGATGCGGAGCTTACGGTTCGTAAAGGTATGAATATAGAAAGAAATAAATAAAAAGTAAAATATTTAATAATGCAGTAAAATATTTAATAATGCGGTTAAAAAAGAGCGTTGTTATAATGGAAGTAACGGGAAGGTATCGTTACATACGGAACGCGAAGGCATAGATACCCATCGAAATCATTCGATTCAAGGAGGAAATCCAATGAGAAAAGCTACGAACTACAGAAGGTTCGCCTTTCTCCTGACGTGGCTGTTATTGTGCATAGGATGTGGCGGCCGGTCGGATACAGCAGCGGATGGACAGAATCAGGAAGGAACGCTCCGGGAAGGAAATGCGCAAGCCGCAGGGAATGCGGTTCAAGAAAAGGATGCCGCTTACGAAAAGGAGGCAGCTTACGCAGATGCCGCAGCTTATGCAGATGCCGCAGCTTATGCAGGAGTCGGCGCAGTACAGGGGGGTGTTTTGGAGGTATCAGAAGTATCGGAATTGGAATACGGCAAAGTGGTCTGGTCGTATACGTTTGACGAGGAGCAGGGGAATACTCCGTTCCAGACAGGAGAGCGGACGGAGGAGGGAGCCTGGCAGATCAAAGAAGAGCAGGAACGCTCGATCTTCGGCGCGCAGGCAAGTAAGTTCTACGATTACCGGGTTCAGATTGATTTTGCCTATGGGGAGGTGGAGCCATCAGAGCCCAATACCATCGGCCTGTATACCAGGGCACGGGAGAGTCTTCTGTACGGAGACTTCTTTTATGGATTGTATGTGGAGAACGGGAACAGCCTGCGTTTGACGAAGTGCGTATGCTCTGAGGAGACTGCCCTGCATACGGTGGAGCTTACGGACTCCGTGTGGGATGGGGAATGGCACACGCTCATGGTGGATGCGTTTGATGAGTACCTGATTGTGCGGCTGGACGGAGAAGTTGTGATGAACTATCTGGAACACAGCGGTGATTCGATTTTGTTCGGAAAATGTGGGTTCTCTTCGCAAAAGACCGATGTGACGATTGATAATTATATTGTGACCAGAATTACAGATCCGCTCGGCGGAGATGAGGATAATAAGCTTGGCGGCAATTTTGACGTGGAATGGTAAGAAAGGGGGAGACAATGGTGATGCGGGAATATGAAAAAGGAAGGACGAGGGAACATCGCTTTCCAAAATCGGCAGGATATCTGCTTATAGCTGTGTTGTGGATCCTGGCAGGTCTGACCGGTCTTAACAGGGCTCCCTTTGCCGCTGCGGCAGAGAGCAAAGCGGAGACGCCGTACCTGTATTACACCGGGAATACCTGGAGCGAGCCGGGCGAGATCGCTCTGGTGCATGGATACCGGCTCGATCTTATTACCTCTGTGGAGATCCTTCGTTTGGACGATACCGGAGCGGAGACAGAGCCCGGTTACATCGTGCGTACCAGCTATGAGTCTCTTCCGACGGAGGAAGAGATCGCGAATGCGTCGGAGCCAGAATGGAATGCCGCGAAAGCACAGGAGCTTGCGATTCTGCAGCAGACGGAGAATTCGGTGAAGTTCCTGATTCCGGATACCCTGCAGGACGGGGTGTTCGCCGTCCGGTTAAATTACGCGCGGGGAGCCTTATTTTATTACCTGAACGCGCCGGATGTGCGCTGGGTACAGGGAGATGAGGGAAGCATTGCTACCCCCGGCGGCTGGCTTCGGGTACAGGGCAGCTGCCTGACCGTGGACGAGAAGAATTCGGATATTAGGGCTGCTCTGCTCCCGGTGAACGGAGGCGAGCTTATTCGCCTGACGCCGGATACCGTATATGATACGCATTCGGTGAAATTCCGGATACCGGAGTCGGTTCCGATGGGAGAGTATCAGGTTCTGTACTATAACGGCTGCGGAAGCCAGACTGCGTGGAGTACACCGCATTTCATCACGATTGGTGTCTCGCCAAGAGAGAGCTGGCCGACCGATGTCTTTAATATTCTGGACTACGGCGCGGTGAATGACGGAACGCAGCGCTGCAATGCGGCAATGGTGAACGCATTGGCGGATATCGAAAAGAACGGAGGCGGAGTGCTGTATTTTCCCGCGGGGCGGTACCTATTCACGAGCGGGCAGTTTGATATCCCTGAGAATACGGTGGTAACCGGCGAATCCATGGAGGCGACGCTTCTGATGTGGAGCCCGCTTGATTGGGATATCGGGGAAATGCCGAAATATATCTTTGCGGGAAGGCGCAACCTTGCGTTTGAGAATCTCACCTTTGCCGGAGCAAGAGTTGTTGAATTCATGCAGCTTGGCGAAGAGGATCCTTCGCTTGCGCTCGATGCGGCACTTGGAATTACGGATTCGGAGCCGTTCGCAAATATCTATATCCGGAATTGTCGGATTAATTTTAATAATAAAAATGGAATCGATACCTCAAAAGAGGGGGTTACCGAGGCACTAAATAGTGAGATATCTTCCGGCGCGAATGATACGACAGTGGGAATCGTAGGGGAAAATGTGCAGATCGTGGATAGTGAGATCCTGTCCGGAACCGGCCGTTATATGGTTGTTCAATTAACGAACTCCCTGGTTCAGAATATTCGTGTGACGAGCAGCTGGAATGGTTTTTATGGCGAGAACACCATCTTTGAGGATTGCGGGATGGGAAATACGACGCTTGGAACCGCAGGGAACAATCTGTATATTGCGCGGATTTCCATTATCGATCATCTTGGAAATAACCGGGAGACGATGACGACGGATGGAGGAAATGGGCGGTACCGGGGGCAGATAGAGGTGGCGGATGATGGGGTTACCGTAACCCTAACTTCAGAAGCCGGATTTGGTTCCCAGGCGGGAAAAGGGCTTGGTGCGGTTCTGTATATTATCTCCGGAACCGGAGAGGGGCAATACAGAAGAATTATCGAATACCCGGAATCCAATGTCGTCATTTTAGAAGAGCCGTTCTACATAGAACCGGACGAGACGTCCCTGATTCAGCTGGGATTGGAGGAAAGAAATTCGGTCTATTTTATTGACTGGACGGTATATAACAGCGGAGACGTGCAATTCTACGGGTTCCAGACGAATTCGGTAATCGAGGGCTTTGATGTGCAGAGAGCTGCCGGTATGTGGATGCGCGGAGGAAATCTGTACGATGCGGTTCAGGTTGACTGGTATAATTCCATTGAGAATAATTCGTTTACCGATTCGAACTATTTTAAGAATCATGGAATGGGAGATACGCAGAATCGCTATACGTTGGTTCAGATACAGGCAAACGGGAATTATGGCACAATCAACCTTGGCAGCATGATTCGCAATAACACGCTCCTGGATGGTGCATATATGGCAATCAGCGCGACAAGCGGAAAAGAAAGTATACAGAACCTTGTGATTCAGGGCAATTCCTTTGAGGGCGCCGTCGGAGCGGCGCTTGGATTGGGCGCGGGAAGCAAAGCGGTAGACGGTGTTTTGCTGCGAAACAATTCTTTTGAGAATGTGGCTGCGGAATATTCCTATAACAGCCAGGCGCTTACAGAAAAGAATGAGCTCGGATTTCTCAGAATTCTCTTCTGCGATGAGGAGGGCAATTCGGTCATGCCGTCTGCCTCTTACTCCTCTCCGGGTGAGGCGGTATATGATGACTATCAGGAGCTTGCCGTGGGAGAGCTTCTGTATGAATGGGAGTTCGAGCATAGCACGAATCCGCTTGGCTTCGGGACTCTGACAGAGGAGGGTACGGTGCGGTATCAGGGAGATACCTTCGTCCCGGTGCAGGCAGAAGAGGAGCTCCTTACGGATTCCTATGTCAGTATTGCGTTCCGCAGCGACGAGGAGAAGCTTTCCGGACAGAAGAATCAGCTTTATTTGATCACCCGATATCTGGAGAATGGTATCTATGGAGATGCTGTGAATGTCACACTGACATCGAATGCCGGCTATTATGCGACGATAGAAGACGGTAGAACCTTATGTTTGCAGCGTGTAACGCTCGGACATTCGAACGGGCTGAAAACGCTTTGCAGCGTTGCGCTTTCGGAGAGTGTGTGGGACAATGAGTGGCACACACTTGCGATTGGAGCAGTGGGCGAACAGCTGAATGTCTGGCTGGACGGAGAACTGCTGATAGAATATATCGACCATACTGGGGCCGCTTGTCGGATAGGAACGGCTGCGGTCGCGGTAACGCAGGGAGTGATAGAGGTGGATCATCTGCTTGTGGCAGAGCTGTCAGCGAAGGAGGAGTAACGCATGAGGAAGGGATCGATTCAAAAAAGAAGGCTTAGAATGGGACGAATCCGGAAGGCCGGAATATCCGTATTGCTGTTTGCGGCATTGTTCTGCCTATCTGTGATTTCTGCCTTTCCGTGGAAGGATTCCCCGGTACAGGCAGCAGAGGCAGGTTCTGGGACGAAAGAATCGGTAGGAGTGTCTCAGACTTTGGAGGCGGACAGAGCGCCGATGGTCTATTACAGCGGACAGACCTGGCTGATGCCGGGAGATATCGTTCAGATACAGGGCGCAGGGCTTCGCAGCCTTACTTCGGTGAGATTACAGCTTCTTAAGACATCGCAGGAGTCTGCGGAAGAGAATGGGACGACTGCGCCGGATTCCGGTGAACTGCAGACTTTGCTGGACGAATCGGCTTCGATACAGAGCTCCGGCAAAAGCGCATGGAACCGCAGCGGTTCCTATTATGAACTGGAATTGCTCCAGAACACGGACAGCTCCGTAAAGGTTGCGGTTCCCTCACAGCTTCCTTCGGGACAGTATCTGGTGTGTCTGAAAAATAAAGCGGGCGAGACGTATCTCGTACTGAATGCGCCTTCTATTCAATGGATGCAGGGGGATAACGGCGAGAGTGCGTCCCCGGGAGGCTGGATTCGGATCCAGGGGACGCACCTGAGTCTGGGAAAGGACGGGCAGCAGGCGAATCCGGAAGAGGCAGAGCAGCAGGAAACAGGACGGGAAGAGGCAGAGCAGCAGGCAGTGGGCAGCGCCTTTGCGATTGTAACCGATTCCGCAGGGAATACGGCCGCCTATCCGCTTGATGAAATCAACGAGAATTCGGTGTCACTTTCTGTGCCGGAGACGATGGCGGAGGGAATGTATACCGTGAGTGTCTGCAATGGCTTCGGTCCGGTATTCAGCAATACACAGACAATTCGGATTGAGGCTCCGGTTCGGGATTCCTGGGCGACCGAGGTATTTAACGTTATGGATTACGCAACGGATACCGCAGATGGCAGCACGTACCTTGACTATGCGTTTCACGCGGCAATCGATGCGGCGGAAGCGAACGGCGGCGGAATCGTGTATATCCCGCAGGGACGCTATCCGCTCCGGGATTCCTATGAAATCCCGGACAAGGTCGTAATTCGCGGGGAAAGCGCAGAGAAAGCGCTGCTGTTCTGGATGCCCTACGAGTGGACGGCCGGCAATCTGCCGGAGTCTGTCTTACGGGCGCGAGGGGCAGTCATTCTGGAGAATCTGACGATCTCCGGCGGACGAATCGGGAATCTCCTTACGGCCTCCGGAGAGAGGACGATCGTGCAAAACTGTCGGTTCCATTTTTATTCGATGTCAGGATATGCGACCGCAAATGATACCCCTGGGAATCTGAATGCACAGGCATTGATCAACCTGGAAATGGGAGAGGATAATTCGGATATACTTCGAATCAGCGGGAAGAACGTCACGATCACAGATTGTCAGATCCTCTCCAGCGGGCGTCCGTTTGTGCTGGACGGAGCTTCTTACATATATATGAGTAACGTAGTATTTCCTGTGAGCAGCCATGAGGAGAGGAACGCCTCGGCCAGATGGGTGGAGAACGTGATCTTTGAAAATCTGGAATTTCAGAGTACCGGTGTGGAGCTGTCCGGTTCAAAGCTCTATGTCGCGGATTCCTCCTGGGATAACAATCAGGGAGGAATGCGGGAGACGTTAGTGATTGGAGAAGAGACGGCAGATGTGCTGAGGGGAAGCTTTGATGCAAAGTCTCTGACTCTGACCCGCAACCGCGGGGAAGAGACGCAGGCGAATGATTTGGAAAAAGAGACGCATACGACCGGCTTGGAGGAATCGGAAAGCGGCAGCGAGAGCAGACGTTACGAGGGAATGGCAGTCTATGCCCTGACCGGTCCGGCGAAGGGGGAATCCAGACGGATTGTATCCTGGGACACTCCGGATACTTTGATTCTGGAATCCGCATTTACGGCTGTACCGGATGCGGATACTCTGTATGCGGTCGGATACGAACAGGATTCGATCTATCTGAATGGACTTGATGTGTACAGTTCCGGAACCATAGCCTTCCGGGGACTTAACAGCCGTACGATTCTGGCGAACAGTACCTTCCGGCTGTTTTCCGGGGTCTTAAGCTATGATGGGGAGGTTACGGAGGAGGTGAGAACGGACGCAGGAAATACCGGCGCAGCTGCGGAAATGACGGAATCTTTGGATGCCGGTACGACATCGCTCAACTGGTATCTGTCGATTGTGGACAATCATATTCTGGACAGTAACTGGATGCGAGCCTACGGCCTTGATAGCGAGAACCGCTGCACGATCCTCGACATCATCAGTGACGGAATGCCGTCCTCGATGCTGGGCATCCTTGTGCGGGAGAATGTGCTGGAGCATGGAGCATTCGTGTCCGTGGCATCAGCGAACGCAGACGGAATGGAGAACGTGCTTCTGCAGGGGAATACCCTCACGGGAAACGCAAAGATTGCGCTCACTGCTGCAGACGGAGCGGCAGATGCGATTCTGTGCGCGGCGAATACCTTTGAGAAGGAAGGGAATACCTACCGGTATTCGGAAGAGTTACTGACGGCTGTGAATGAATATGGAGAGCCGCGGGCGGCATTCTTATCTGTGATTCCGGACGCGGAAGCAGCTTCCGGCAGGATGCCGGTTCTGATTGCAGCGGGGAGCACGGCAGCGCTGCTGGTGTTAGCGGGAGGAATTGCCGTGTTCTGCCGAAGAAAGAAAAAGAACACGCACTGATTACCCGGGAGAAAGGTCTGCATGCTCTCCCGCAGCGGGAAGGAGAAGGACCGGTTCATCGGCGGAGCATTCAGAAAAGGAACGATGTGCCCGGACAGATAACCTGATGACAAGCAGGAGATTTTTAGCGATATTGCTGCTATCGATCTCCTGCTTGTTTTGCAGTTCAGGGGGGGCGGGAATCCGGCAGAATCTTACTGCATTACCATTGATAAAATAAAAACATATCAAATAATGGGTTTAAAAAGCTTGCTGTTTATGTTACAATAGGCTCATATGTTCAGAATAAGATAAAATCAGGGGCTGTTGTGGGAAGATCATGACAGACCGAATGACTTTAAAAGGAAAAGAGGAGGTAATCATGGCACTTACATTTAAGGGCGGACTTCATACCTATGATGGCAAGGATTTGTCAAAGGACAAGCCGATCACCGTTCTGCTTCCGAAGGGCGATCTGGTGTATCCGATGTCTCAGCACATCGGCGCTCCGGCGAAGCCTCTTGTAGCAAAGGGGGATCCGGTTCTGGTCAGACAGAAGATTGCGGAGGCGGGAGGCTTCATCTCGGCCTGCATCATCAGTTCGGTATCCGGTACCGTTAAGGCGATTGAGCCGCGGATGACAGTTTCGGGCGCGATGTCTCCGTCGATTATCGTGGAGAATGATCACGAATACCGGACGGTGGAGGGATTTGGAGAGAAGCGCGATTATAAGTCGCTTACAAAAGAGCAGATTCGTGAGATTGTAAAAGAGGCTGGAATTGTCGGAATGGGCGGCGCCGGTTTCCCGACTCATGTTAAGATTACACCGAAGGATGATGCTGCGATTGATTATGTTATTGTGAACGCATCGGAGTGCGAGCCGTATCTTACTTCGGACTATCGGATTATGCTGGAATACCCGGAGAAGCTGGTGGAGGGCCTTCGAATCGAGAAGAGCCTGTTCCCGAACGCAAAGGGAATTATTGCGATTGAAGACAATAAGCCGGAGGCGATTGCAAAGGTATCCGCGCTTGTAAAGGACGATTCCGATATCGAGGTGAAAGTGCTTAAGACAAAATATCCGCAGGGCGCGGAGCGCCAGTTAATTTATGCAGCCACAGGGCGTCAGATTAACTCTTCCATGCTTCCGGCTGACGCGGGCTGTATCGTGGATAACGTGGATACGGTGGTTGCGATTTATCACGCAGTTGCGGAGACAACGCCGCTGCACCGCCGGATTATTACCGTAACGGGAGACGCGGTTGCGGATCCGAGGAACTTCTGGGTAAGGACGGGAACCAACTACGCAGAGCTTGTGGAAGCGGCAGGCGGATTTAAAGAGACCCCTGAGAAGATAATTTCCGGCGGTCCGATGATGGGACTTGCGCTGTTCACACTGGATATTCCGGTGACGAAGACCAGTTCTGCTCTGCTTGCATTTACAAAGGATGAGGCGGCGGAGTATGAGGAAGGCCCGTGCATCCGGTGCGGACGCTGCGTATCTGTCTGTCCGGGACGGATTGTTCCGCAGAAGCTGATGGAAGCGGCACAGCGGTTTGATGACGAGCTGTTCCAGAAGCTGAACGGAATGGAATGCTGCGAGTGCGGGTGCTGTACGTATGTCTGTCCGGCAAAGAGAAGACTGACGCAAAGCTTTAAGCAGACCAGAAGAAGCATTCTGGATTCGAGAAAGAAAAAATAGCGGTGAAAAGAGAGGAAAAAGGAATGGGATTATTTCATGTGTCCGCCTCGCCTCATACCAGGGATCATGTCACAACGAACCAGATTATGGCTGATGTTGCGATTGCCCTGATTCCGGCAAGTGCGTTCGGTGTATATTATTTCGGGTTGAATGCGCTGGTAATTCTTTGCGTGTCCATGCTGACCTGTGTGTTATCGGAATATATTTATAATAAGTTAATGAAGACTCCGCAGACCCCTTATGAGTGCAGCGCGCTCGTAACCGGCCTTTTGCTTGGAATGAATCTTCCGGCAAGTGTTCCGATCTGGATTCCGATTCTGGGAGGTGTGTTTGCGATTATCGTAGTGAAGCAGCTCTACGGCGGCCTCGGACATAACTTTATGAATCCGGCGCTCGCGGCAAGATGCTTCCTGTTAATCTCCTTTGCGGGAAGAATGACGAATTTTACCGTGACAGGGGTGAAGGAGTCCGGTGTATCTTCGGAGACGGTATACAAGGTGCTGAACGGAGCGTCCAGTGTGGACGGCATCAGCGGCGCGACACCGCTTGCGGTAATGAAGGCCGGAGGAGAGGCGGATTTGTTCGATCTGTTCTTTGGATTTACGGGCGGTACGATTGGTGAGACCAGTGCGCTTATGATTCTGATCGGCGCGATTTATCTAATTGCAAGAAAGGTAATCTCCCTGCGGATTCCGCTCACGTATATTTTGACTGTGGCTGTATTTGCGCTGTGCTTCGGCGGACGGGGATTGGATGCGAATTACCTGCTCGGCCAGGTATTTGGCGGAGGATTAATGCTCGGCGCGTTCTTTATGGCGACCGATTATGTGACGAGCCCGATTACTCCGATGGGACAGATTGTATTTGGTGTGCTGCTCGGTATCTTTACAGGAATCTTCCGAATCTTCGGCGGCAGCGCGGAGGGCGTGTCCTACGCGATTATCTTCTGTAATCTGCTGGTTCCGCTGATTGAGAAGGTGACCATGCCGAGGGCGTTCGGATGTAAGAAAAGGAGGAAGGGATAATGGCTGAGAATACAGTAGAGATGAGCCAGGGCAGCGGCCCGAAGAAAGGCTCTCTGATTAAGGATGCCTTTGCTCTGTTTGTAATTACCCTAATTGCCGCGATTGCGCTCGGATTCGTGTATGAGATTACGAAGGATATTATTGCGGAGAGGGAGAGAGAGGAAAAAGAGGCGGCTTACCGCTCGGTATTTCCGCAGGCGGCCAGACTGGAAGAGGATGAGGCGCTTACCACCGCGATTGCGGAGGCGGACGCGCTGCTTGCTGAGGCAGGATTTTCCGGTTGTGCGGTCAATGAGGGAATGGCTGCGAAGGATGAAGCGGGCAATACGATCGGTTATGTGGTGAATGTAAGCTCGATGAACGGCTACGGCGGCGAGATTGCTCTGTCCATGGGATATACGAACGACGGCATACTGCTTGGAATCCAGTTCACGACATTGGATGAGACTGCCGGCCTCGGTGCGAGAGCAGCCGAGGAGGGCGAGGGTTCCTTTAAGGAACAGTTCAGGGAAAAGCAGGTGGATTCCTTCACAGTAAAGAAGGGAGACGCGTCTTCGGAGAATGAGATCAACGCGATCAGCGCGGCTACGGTTACTTCTACAGCGGTTACAGAAGCGGTCAACGCGGGAATCTATTTTGTGAAGCAGATGATGGAATAGAAGAAGGGAGGAGAATATATGAACAAATATGTAGAACGCGTCTATAACGGCGTGATAAAAGAGAATCCGACCTTCGTTCTGATGCTCGGAATGTGTCCGACGCTTGCGGTTACGACATCCGCGATGAATGGTGTCGGAATGGGGCTGACAACCGCTGTGGTTCTGATCATGTCCAATATGCTGATCTCCATGCTGCGTAAGGTGATCCCGGACAAGGTAAGAATGCCTGCGTTCATCGTAGTGGTTGCTTCCTTCGTTACGATCGTACAGTTCCTGTTAAAGGCTTATATCCCGGATCTGAATAAGTCACTCGGTATCTATATTCCGTTAATCGTAGTTAACTGTATTATTCTTGGACGCGCCGAGGCGTATGCGTCGAAGAATCCGGTGATGCTTTCGATTCTGGACGGCCTTGGGATGGGCCTCGGATTCACGCTCGGACTTACCTTAATCGGTGCTTTCCGCGAGATTCTGGGAAGCGGCACGATCTTCGGCCTTCAGGTGATGCCGGACTCGTATGAGCCGATTACAATCTTTATCCTCGCACCCGGAGCCTTCTTCGTACTGGCGATGCTGACTGCGATTCAGAATAAACTGAAATTAAAGTCCGCAACGAACGGCGATGCCCCAGGAGAAGGGACGGAGAAGCTTGCGTGCGGCGGCAACTGCGGACAGTGCAGCGGCAGCACCTGCAGAGAGAATCATGCGAAGCTGGAAGAGAAGCTTTTGAAGGATAAGGAGGAGAAGTGATGAGAGAATTACTGCTTGTTCTGATCGGGGCTGCCCTGGTCAATAATGTTGTATTAAGCCAATTCCTCGGAATCTGCCCGTTCCTCGGAGTATCAAAGAAGACGGAGACGGCGGCCGGAATGGGCGCGGCGGTTATCTTCGTTATTACCATTGCCTCCGCGTGTACCTATGGAATCTATCACCTGATTCTGGTACCGACGGGACTGGAATATATGCAGACCATCGTCTTTATCATGGTAATCGCGGCGCTGGTTCAGCTGGTAGAGATGCTGTTAAAGAAGATGATCCCGTCCCTGTATCAGGCTCTTGGCGTGTATCTGCCGCTGATTACCACGAACTGTGCGGTGCTCGGTGTAGCAATCAATAATGTAACCAAGGAATATAATTTTGTTACCAGTGTTGTGAACGGCTTCGGTACGGCCTGCGGATTCCTGATTGCGATTGTCATCATGGCCGGTATTCGGGAGAGAATTGAACACAATCCGGTTCCGAAGGCATTTAAAGGGTCACCGATCGTGCTGATTACCGCAGGTCTGATGGCGATTGCGTTCTTCGGTTTTGCCGGGGTCATCAAATAAGAGAAAGGCAGGGGAATAGGAATGATAACGATAGCGGAAATGCTTATGGGAACAGGATCCTCTGTGCTTCTTGCGGTCAGCTTATCCGGAATCGGAGCGGCGGCCGCTGTGGTCGGAATTACCGGACTGATCATCGGAATTCTGCTTGGAATCGCAGGCAAGGCATTTGCGGTGCAGACAGATGAGCGGGAGACGGCGGTGAGAGATCTGTTGCCGGGCAATAACTGCGGCGGCTGCGGATATGCCGGCTGCGACGGCCTTGCGGCGGCAATCGCAAAGGGGGAGGCTCCGGTGAATGCCTGTCCGGTTGCCGGTGGCGCGATTCATGCGCAGATCGGTGAGATTATGGGAAGCGCGGTGGAAGAAAAGGAACGTATGACCGCCTATGTAAAATGCGCGGGAACCTGTGATAAGACCCGCCTGAAATATGAATACTACGGAATCGCGGACTGCAAAAAGCTAACTTTGATTCCGGGACAGGGCGAGAAGCAGTGTGCCTACGGCTGTATGGGCTACGGCTCCTGTGTGAACGCCTGTGCGTTCGACGCAATCCATGTGGAGAACGGCGTCGCCGTGGTGGATCGGGAAAAATGTGTTGCCTGCGGCAAATGTGTCGCAGAGTGTCCGAATCATCTGATCGAGCTGGTGCCGTATGGCGCGCCCTACCGCGTGCAGTGCGCAAGCGGCGACAAGGGCAAGGTAGTAAAGGCAGCCTGTGATGCCGGCTGTATCGGGTGCACGCTTTGTGTAAAGCAGTGTGATGCCGGCGCAATTACCATGGTGAATAACTCGGCTCATATTGACTATTCGAAATGTACGGGCTGCGGCAAATGTGCCGAGAAGTGCCCGAGTAAGATTATTAGAAAAATAGGATAATTTTTACAGACCCTGTGCCGGGCAGCCAGGATTGGCGGGCTGTCTGAGACATGCGGGCGGAGGAACAGGAGGAGATACAGATGATATGTAAAGTGTGCGGGCGAGAGGTGCGCAGTGAGAATGCGAATTTCTGCGAATACTGCGGCGCTTCTCTGAGAGAGGACAGAGCAGGAGCGGAACAGCCCGGTAATCAGAACGGGTATGGAGAAGGATACGGAGCCGCATCGAACCAGGAATACGGCAGACGGCAGACGAGGGAGGGAAGCAAACCGGCGGTGGAAAAAGAGGAGCCGGTCAGCTTTAAGAACTGGATACTGACCTTCCTGATTCAGCTGATTCCGTTTGTAGGCTCTCTGGTCTATATGGTCATGCTGTTCGTATGGAGCTTTGGCAGCAATACGAACCGCTCCAAGCGCAACTGGGCGAGAGCGACGCTGATCATGATGCTGCTCAGCCTGGTACTCCTAATTCTCATGTTTGGAAGCGTGTTCTCCGAGATCTTTGATGCCGTAATGACACAGAGCCTGAATGCACTGGCGGTCTGGATAAAGCTTTGATAACAAGGGCGAAAGAATGCGTAGAATGACCTCGTAGAATGACTTCGGATGGAAATGATTTGGTTATTCTGGATTTTGTCCCCTGACTGCGATTTTTGTAATGATATTGACAAAAAAGAAAAACTGTGCTATATTATGCACGGCTTAGGACGAAGGCGCCCCTAACCAGGCGCGTTCGTCCTTTTAATTTTATAAAGTAAGAAGGGAAACTATGAGTAAGAAAAGAAAGATTATTTCTTTGGCTGTGTGGTTGAGTGTTGTCTTATTGGCACTCGTCGGAGTCATCATGACGAACGGCTCGGAAAAGACCGAAAGCATACGCGAGATCATGAGGGACGCGGTTCTTCATGACAGGAACAAAATCAGTCTGTTTGGATATATGGAGGTGAATCCTGCCCTGATTTCTGCATTTACGGTAACAGGAATTCTGCTTGCAGCAGCGCTTCTCATCAGACTGTTTGTGATACCGAAATTCAAGTATGTTCCGGGAAAATTCCAGCTTTTACTTGAACAGCTTGTCGGTTTTTTCGACGGACTCGGAAGATCGAACAGCCCGCACCGAAACTGCTTTTTGAATGTATATATTTTCGGGGCAGGTGTTTACATCTTCTTCGGTACCCTGTTCGAGTTGTTCGGCATTCAGGCGGTCACAACGCACGGAATCTCCATAGCGCTGCCGGCACCGCTCTCTGACATCAATGCGGCGATCGCCCTCGGATGTCTTTCATACCTCGTCATCATGTCGGGCGGTATCGTTTCAAACGGGATCAAGGGAATTGGAAAAACACTAAAGGATTTTTCGCTTCCCATATCCATGAGCTTCCGACTGTTCGGAGCTCTGCTCAGCGGCTTACTTGTGACTGAGCTGGTTTATTACTATTCGGGACTCAGCTTTGTGCTGCCCGTTGTAGTTGCTGTACTGTTTACGCTTTTGCATGCCCTGATTCAGACCTACGTGTTAACCATGCTTACCTCGCTTTTCTACGGTGAGGTATCGGAGGTTCATAAGGGCGAGAAAAAAGCAAAAGCCAATTCTGCGATTAAAGGAGAACACTAAAATGAAAGCACAAAAAAAATTAATCAAATGTCTTGTAGCTGTATTTACGCTTATTATGCTTGTTGGATTCCTTCCGACCAGGGCATATGCCATAGAGGCGGGGGACACAGTGGATGCCGTTGAAACCACGGGAGAAGCAGCGGAGGATGACGATAATTCGACTGGAATGAAGGCAATGGCCGCAGCACTTGCAGTAGGTCTTGCCGCAGCGGCAGGCGCGATCGGAATGGGAATTGCGATTGCGAAGTCGGTGGAGGGAATCTCCCGTCAGCCAGAGGCTGAGGGAAAGATCAGAACCTCACTGATGCTTGGACTTGTATTCGTGGAGACCGCGATTATTTACGCATTGATCATCGCCGTTCTCATTATATTCGTACTCTGATAAAGGAAGGTGTCACAGATGAATATTCCGCTTAATATAGATTGGCAGCAGATTCTTCTGCACGTGTTCAATTTTGCGATTCTTACGGGCGGCCTATATTTTATTCTTTATAGTCCGATCAAGAAATTTATTGATAAAAGGGACGCGTATTATCGAAATATGGACAGTGAGGCGAACGAAAAGCTTGCGTCTGCACGGGCACAGGAGGAACAGGCGAGGGGATGCCTTGAGGGGATTGATCAGCAGCTGAAAGAGACCCGCATGAAGGCAGAGGCGGAACTGAGTGAGTATACGGCCCGACAGATGCAGGAAGCCAAGGCAAAGGCGGACAGAATCATTGAAGAGGCGCGTAAATCCGCCGAAGAGGAAAAACGGGCGATTCTGGCCAGTGCCGATAAAGAGATTCTCAGCATGACCAAAGAGGCAACAGAGAAGATTATACATTCGAGTACGGACGAAGCATATAGAAAGTTCCTTGAGATAGCAGAAAGGGATGTTCAAAATGGCAAATAATTCGAATAAACTCACTGCAAGGCTTTTTAGCGACTCGGCTCCGAGTAAGGAGTATTTTGACAGATTTGCTGCCTTCATCAGGCAAAAATATGGAGAGGATATTACCCTTGAGTGGATCGAGGATCGGACTCTCACCAACGGTTTTCGTCTCGAGGTTGGATCGCACAGTTATGATTGGAGTGCGAAAGGCCTGCTCTCCCAATTGGAGACACATATGAGCAAAATCCGCCATACGGATGAGATGTCGATCGTGCCGCTTCTTCGTGATTCTCTGAAAAGTTGGACGCCGCAGGCGTTTGCCGAAGAGAGCGGTGAGGTAATTTCGGTCAGTGACGGAATCGCCGTTGTGTCGGGGCTTGAGAATGCCGCGTACGGAGAGATTCTCCTTTTTGACGGGGGAATCCGGGGAATGGTGCAGGAGATTGACCGCAGCCGGATCGGATGCATCCTGTTTGGAGACAGCGATCTGATTGTGCAGGGAACCTCTGTAAAGCGAACAGGAAGGACAGCGGGAATGCCCGTGGGAGATGCTTTTATCGGGCGTGTGATAGATGCGCTTGGCTCTCCCGTGGACGGCAAGGGCGAAATTGATGCCACGGAATACCGCCCTATAGAGAATCCCGCACCGAGTATCATAGATCGTCAGAGTGTCAACGAGCCTCTGGAGACGGGACTCCTTACCATAGATTCCATGTTCCCTATCGGCAAGGGGCAGCGTGAGCTGATTATAGGAGACAGACAAACCGGAAAAACCTCGATCGCCGTGGATACCATCCTGAATCAGAAAGGGAAGAACGTGATATGTATTTATGTGGCGATCGGTCAGAAAGCGAGCTCGGTCTCTCAGCTTGTGGAGAATCTTGCAGAGAGAGGTGCGATGGACTATACCACCGTTGTAATCTCAAGCGCCAGTGATCCGGCGTCGCTTCAGTATATCGCGCCCTATGCGGGATGCGCTCTGGGTGAATATTTCATGGAAAAGGGCCGGGATGTACTCATCGTGTATGATGACCTTTCCAAGCATGCTGTGGCATACCGGGCACTCAGTCTTTTACTGGAACGTTCACCGGGACGTGAGGCGTATCCGGGAGATGTATTCTATCTCCATTCCAGACTTCTTGAGCGCGCCGCCCATCTGTCTGACGAGCGGGGCGGAGGAAGTATGACCGCTCTGCCGATTGTAGAGACACAGGCAGGCGACGTATCGGCGTATATACCGACCAACATTATTTCGATCACGGACGGACAGATCTTTCTCGAAAGCAGTCTTTTCTTTTCGGGACAGCGTCCTGCTGTCAACGTGGGACTTTCCGTATCCCGTGTTGGCTCGGCAGCACAGACCAAAGCGCTGCGATCTGCTGTGGGAACCCTTCGACTCGACCTTTCACAGTATAGAGAGATGGAAGTGTTTACCCAGTTTTCCAGTGATCTGGACGAAAATACAAGAATCAGGCTCACATACGGCAAAGGCCTGATGTATCTGCTGCGTCAGCCGAGATACGAACCGCTCTCTCAGTTTAAACAGACGGTTCTTCTAACTGCGGCGCTCGGTCATGCGATGCAGAATATCCCGTTTGAAAAGATAGGCGCTTTTAAGAAGGGCTTCCTCGCTTACATCCAGAGAGAGGCTCCGGAGCTTCGCCTGCTTGTAAAGGACGATACGGCGCTGGATGTACCGATCAGGGAGAAAATCATAGCCCTTGCCGAGACGTTCAGGGATACGGCAGAATTTTGAGGTGAAGTATGGCAAACGCAAGGGAAATCAGAGACCATATAGACGGAATCAAGGAAACGCAGAAAATCACAAAGGCGATGTACTTGATATCATCCGCAAAGCTGAGTAAAGCCAAGGCAGAGCTGGATAAGACGCGGCCTTATTTCAGCGCTTTACAGGCGGAGATCAAAAGAATATTCCGTACCGCGGGAAATGTGGAAAGCAAATATTTTTACCCGGATGATTCTCTCGAGCACCCCGACGGAACCTTTGCCTGCCTGGTGATTACGGCGGATAAAGGACTTGCGGGAGAATACAATCAGAATGTAATTAAAGAGACAAATAAAGTGCTCGAGAAGAATCCCGACACCAAGCTTTTTGTGGTCGGCGAGTACGGAAGACATTACTTTTCACAAAAGAGAATCCCGATCGAGCGCAGCTTTCTTTACACCGCTCAGAATCCGACCATGTATCGGGCAAGGGAGATCTGCGATGTGCTTTTGGAAGAATTCGATTCGGGTGCGGTATCCAAAATACTTGTGATCTATACGGATTTAAAAAACGGATTGGAGACGGAGTGCAGGAATGTACGTCTGATCCCGTTTCATAAGGATCAGTTCCGGACCCATGAGAATGAAAAGGCGGTATCGGTGCCGTTTGACTTCGCGCCCTCTGTATCGGCTGTGCTGAATAGTATCATGAGAAGTTATATATCGGGATATATCTACAGCGCTCTTGTTGACAGCTTTTGCAGTGAACAGCAGGCACGTATGACGGCAATGGACGGTGCGAACAGAAATGCGGAGAAGCTGCTCAAGGAGCTGTCACTGCAGTATAACCGCGTAAGGCAGGGGGCGATCACCATGTCGATCACCGAGGTGTCAGCCGGTGCCAAGGCACAGAGGAAACATCACAAGGAGGGATAGAGAATGACTACGGGCAAAATCGTGGCGGTTTTGGGACCGGTTATAGATGTTGAATTCGAAAAAGGAAAACTTCCGAAGATTAATGAAGCACTTTTTCTGCATGCCAACGGAAAAAAATACGTGATGGAGGTAGAGGCACATATCGGTGCCGACACCGTGAGATGTATTATGATGGCGGGCAGTGAGGGAATTGCGAGAGGCATGGAGGTTGTGGCCTCGGGAAGCGGAATCAGTGTTCCCGTCGGTCCGTGTACTCTGGGCAGAATGTTCAATGCTCTCGGAGAGCCAATTGATGGGGCGGGGGAACTGCCCGGTGAGGTCGAAAGGCTTTGTATCCACAGAAAGCCGCCCGCTTTTGAGGAGCAGCAGTCGGCGGTTGAGATTCTTGAAACGGGAATCAAGGTTATCGACCTGCTCGAGCCGTATCCGAAGGGCGGTAAGATCGGACTGTTCGGAGGTGCGGGTGTAGGAAAAACCGTTCTGATCCAGGAGCTGATACACAATGTTGCCACCGAGCACGGCGGTTATTCCGTATTTGCGGGTGTTGGAGAGCGAAGCCGGGAGGGCAACGATCTGTTTTATGAGATGAAGGAAAGCGGCGTGTCAGAAAAGACCACCCTGGTGTTCGGACAGATGAACGAGACACCGGGCGTCAGAATGCGCGTTGCTCTTTCAGGCCTGACCATGGCGGAATATTTCCGGGATCGGGAGCATAAGGACGTACTTTTATTCATAGACAATATCTTCCGTTTCGTGCAGGCGGGCAGCGAGGTATCCACGTTACTTGGCAGAATGCCCTCGGCGGTTGGGTATCAGCCCACGCTTGCAAATGAAATGGGAGCTTTGCAGGAGCGGATCGCTTCTACGAAGAATGGTTCGGTTACCTCGGTTCAGGCGGTTTATGTGCCGGCCGACGACCTGACTGACCCGGCTCCCGCTACCACCTTCTCTCATCTGGATGCGACTACGGTATTGAGCCGTAAGATCGCTGAGCAGGGAATCTATCCGGCTGTAGATCCGCTGGAGTCCACATCCCGTATTCTGGAGGCGTCGATTGTGGGTGAGGAGCATTACCGGATTGCGAGAGAGGTGCAGGAAACGCTTCAGAAATACAACGAGCTCCAGGATATCATCGCGATCCTCGGCATGGAAGAATTGAGCGATGCCGACAAACTGACTGTTATGCGCGCCCGCAAAATACAGCGATTCCTCTCCCAGCCCATGCATGTTGCGGAGAAGTTTTCGGGAATAAAGGGAGTGCATGTTCCGCTGAAGGAGACAGTGAAAAGCTTCGGTGCCATTATAGACGGAGAGATGGATCAGTATCCGGAGGAGGCATTTTACAATGTCGGAACGGTCGATGATGTGATAAGAAAGGCAAAAACACTATGAGCAATTTTAAACTCTCGGTATTGGCGGCAGACCGTCCTTTTTACATCGGGGAGTGTTCGTCTCTGGTTCTTCCAACCCCGGAGGGACAGTACGGGGTACTGGCTCATCACAGCAATACCATCGCGGCGGTCGTGCCGGGGCTTCTTGAATTCACTCTGCCGGACGGAGAGACACGTACGGCGGCGGTGTCGGAGGGCATGGTTAAGATAGAAGACAACGAGGTATTGATTCTGGTCGATTCCGCAGAGCGTCCGGAGGATATTGATGTCAGCCGTGCGCAGCGAGCCGCGGAAGAAGCAAGGGAGCAATTGCTTCAACAGAAAAGTATTATAGAATATCGGGCTGCTGAGGCATATCTTGCAAGAGCCCTGAACCGCATCAAAGTCGGTACCAGAAAACGGAATAGATAAGATAAGACATCCGGGCGGGATACGCTTAAGAAGCGGCAGAGATATGCCGCGAAAGCGCCCGCCCGGAACGCTGAGGAACATAAGCAAATCCCTTCTTATCGGGCGATCATTATCGGAATTCGTCGGAAAGATTATACCGATTCATACTTGAATTTTTCGGAAAATAGGATAAAATAGGAAGTAGGAAAAGGTATGATGTAAGGAGGGCTTATGGACAAACATTTGTTGGAACAGCTTAAAAAGATGATTGCGGAAAGCAATAACATCGTGGTTCTCGGGGGCGTCCGGATGGAGGAGGAATGCGGCATCAACAGTGTCCGGATGGAGAACGTTGCCTATGAGGTAGAGCAGAGGTACGGGTATTCGCCGGAGGAGATTCTGACACCAAGCTTTCTGCAGAACAGAGTGGAACTGTTCTATGACTATTTTAAGAGGTATGTTATTCAGCTTGACAAGATGCTGCCCGGTGAGGCTCACGTTGCAGTAATGAGACTGGAGCAGAGCGGCAGACTTCAGGCCATTATTACGAGATCGCCGTTCGGTCTGTATCAGATGCTGGGATCAAGGAAAGTAATTGAGCTGCACGGTTCGATACATAAGTATGTCTGTCCGAAGTGTAAGAAGGAGTATTCGGATGTGTACGTCGCGTCGTCGAACGGCATTCCGTACTGCCAGAACTGCAAGGTTGCACTCCGGCCGGATTTGGCTCTGTATGGGGAAGAGCTGAATAATACCAGAATATCGAAGGCGGCTGAGTTCGTGGAGAAGGCGGATGTGCTTCTGGTGCTGGGGGCTTCGCTGAACTCGTATCTGACGAAGCATCTGCTGAAGTATTATTCCGGTAATAAGCTGATTATGATTAACGACAAGCCGTGTATCAATGATGATAAGGCGGATTACGTGGTATACGGAAGATGCAGTGAGATTCTTCCGCAGATTATGTAAGGTATATTCTTGACAGAAACTGTGCTTTCGATTATAGTAATACATATCTGGGGCCGGCCGGATGGCCGGCTCTCATTATTATAAGAAAGAACCAGTACAGAAAAGCGGAAAAGACGAAGTTTGGTCTTTTGGAACGCAGAAAAGAGGATGACGATGAGCAAAGTAAGAACAAGATTTGCACCGAGCCCGACCGGCCGAATGCACGTGGGCAACTTAAGAACGGCATTATATGAGTATTTAATCGCCAAGCATGAAGGCGGCGATTTCATTTTAAGAATAGAAGATACCGATCAGGAACGTTTTGTGGAAGGCGCGCTTGAGATTATTTATAACACCTTAAAGAGCACCGGCCTTACCCATGATGAGGGGCCGGATAAGGACGCGGGATTTGGTCCTTATGTCCAGAGTGAGAGACAGCGCTCCGGTATCTATCTGGAGTACGCAAAGCAGCTGATTGAGAAAGGCGCCGCGTATTACTGCTTCTGTACCAAGGAGCGTCTGGCGGAGCTTAAGAGCGTGGTATCCGAGGAAGAGGGCAAGGAGATTACCAAGTACGACAAGCACTGCCTGCATTTGAGCAAGGAAGAGATTGAGGAGAAGTTAGCGGCCGGCGTTCCGTATGTTATCAGACAGAATGTTCCGACCGAAGGAACCACAACCTTCCATGATGCGATATACGGAGATATTACAGTGGAGAATGCGGAGCTTGACGACATGGTTCTGATCAAGTCCGACGGATTCCCGACCTATAATTTTGCAAATGTAATTGATGACCATCTGATGCAGATTACGCACGTGGTACGCGGCAACGAGTACCTGTCCTCCACCCCGAAGTACACCCTTTTGTACCAGGCGTTTGGCTGGGAGGAACCGGTATATATTCACTGCCCGCTGATTACGAATGAGGAGCACAAGAAGCTTTCGAAGCGAAGCGGACATTCTTCGTTCGAGGATCTGCTGGAGCAGGGATTTGTAAAGGAAGCGATTGTGAACTTCACGGCGCTGCTTGGCTGGAGCCCGGAGGGCAACGAGGAGATCTTTACGCTGGAGGAGCTGGTGAAGGAATTCGATTATCACCGCATCAGTAAGTCCCCGGCGGTATTTGATATGACGAAGCTTCGCTGGATGAACGGCGAGTATATTAAGAAGATGGATAACGAGCAGTATTATGAGCTTGTTATGCCTTACCTGAACGAGTATGTGACAAGGGACTGCGATAAGAAGCTGATAGCGGATCTGGTGAAGACGAGAATTGAGGTATTCCCGGATATTAAGGATCTGGTAGACTTCTTCAACGAGCTTCCGGAATACGACGCAGCGATGTACACGCATAAGAAGATGAAGACGAATTCGGAGAATTCGCTTGCGGTTCTTAACGACCTTCTTCCGAGATTCGAGGTGCTTGAGGATTTCTCGATCCCGGCGCTTGAGAGCCTGATTATGGGCTATATCCAGGAGAAGGGAATCAAGAACGGACAGGGATTGTGGCCGGTGCGCACCGCGGTATCCGGTAAGCAGATGACGCCCGGCGGTGCATACGAGATTATGGCGATTCTCGGCAAGGAGGAGAGCCTTGCGCGTATCCGTAAGGGGATTGAGAAGCTGAACGCGGTCTGCTAAGGCGCGGACAATCCGCGGGATGTCCTGTGGGGAAGGATTGCAAGAAGACAGAGCGGCGGTTCGGTTAAGGACCGCCGCTTTTCTGATCGCGCATAAGAGCAAGAGCCGTCCGGCTGGCCCGGATTCCCGGGATGTCTGCAAGAATGGGAGAAAAAGGACACCTGCGAGAGAGCCGCGGGCTGCGGATAAGAATGGAGGAAATATGGCGGAAAGGCAGATGAGCCCTGCACAGAAGCAGGCGGTGGAACATAAGGACGGCCCGATGATGGTGCTTGCGGGTCCGGGTTCCGGAAAGACGCTGGTAATAACCAGAAGAACGGAATATCTGGTGGAACAGTGCGGGATTAATCCTGCCAGAATCCTTGTAATTACCTTCACAAGAGCCGCCGCGGAGGAGATGAAGGAGCGGTTTCTTGCAGCGCTTCACGAGGATCATACGGCGGTCAGCTTCGGAACCTTCCACGCGGTCTTTTTCAAAATACTGAAATATGCGTACAATTACACCTCTGCCAATATTATCAGCGAAGAGGACAGGCAGATTATGTTCCGGGAGATTATCGCGTCAATGAATCTGGAGTTAGAGGATGAGAAGGAATTCATCGAGGGCGTATCCTCAGAGATCAGTCTGGTCAAGGGAGAACGGCTGGAGCCGGAGCATTATTACTCGCTGAACTGCGCGGACAGCACCTTCCAGAGTATCTATAAGGAATATAACGCAAGGCTTGAGAGAGCCGGAAAGATTGATTTTGACGATATGCTGCTGCTCTGTTACGAGCTGCTTTGCGAGAGGCCGGATATCTTGAAGCTCTGGCAGCAGAAGTATACCTACATATTAATTGACGAGTTCCAGGACATCAATCGGGTGCAGTATGACATTATCCGAATGCTTGCGCTGCCGGAGAATAATCTGTTCATCGTAGGAGATGATGATCAGTCGATTTACCGGTTTCGGGGAGCGAAGCCGGAGATTATGCTGAACTTTGAGAAGGATTATCCAAAGGCAAAGCGGGTACTGTTGGACCGGAATTATCGTTCCACCGGGCAGATTGTAAAGATGGCAGGGCGGGTCGTTGCGAATAATAAGAGACGATTTGATAAGAATATCCGGGCGGTCAGACAGGAAGGCGATCCGGTGATTCTGAAGGAATTCACCGCGCTTTCGGATCAGAATCTGGAGGTGGTAAAGGAGATCAGGCGATATCACGATCAGGGAATTCCCTATCGGGACATGGCAGTATTATTCCGAACGAATCTTCAGCCGAGAGCGCTGCTTGAGAAGCTGATGGAATTCAACATTCCGTTCCGAATGAAGGACGCGGTTCCCAATCTGTATGATCACTGGATTGCGGGGAATCTGAAAGCTTACATGAAGATCGCGATGGGAGATCGGGACCGGAATCTGTTCCTGCAGATTGCCAATCGTCCCAAGCGATATCTGGCAAGGGACAGCTTTGCCGACCCGATTGTGAGTCTGGATAAGCTGCGTGCCTGGTATGCGGACAAAGACTGGATGCAGGAGAGAATCGACAAGCTTCAGTATGACCTGGAACTGCTTAAGACCACCAATCCTTACGCGGCGGTCAATTACATCCGCAGGGGAATCGGATACGATGAGTACCTGCAGGAATATGCGGAATATCGGAGAATGAAGCCGGATGAGCTGTTTGACACGATTAACGAACTTGCAGAGAGCACGAGGGAATGCAGAACCTATGAGGAATGGTTTCAGCAGATGGAGAATTACAGACAGGAACTGGCCGAACAGGCAAGAAAGCGTAATTTTAAGGATTACGACGGGGTATCGCTTGCAACCATGCATTCCTCGAAGGGGCTGGAATTCAGAATCGTATTCATAGTCGATGCCAATGAGGGAATCACACCGCATCATAAAGCCGCGATGGAAGAGGAACTGGAAGAAGAGCGCCGGATGTTCTACGTTGCGATGACGAGAGCAAAGGACCGGCTTCATATCTATTGGTCAAAGGAACGTTACAACAAGGTTCTGACCGCCTCGAGATTCGTAGGTGAGCTGCTGCTTGACAAAGCCGCCATCGTGCCGGGCGCCGCCGTTCGTCATGTCAAATACGGTCCGGGCCGCGTTCTGCAGGTTCGCGGCGGCAAAGTTTCCATCCAGTTCGACGGCCAGCCGATTCCTCGGACACTGGATCTGGAATTCTGTATGACAGAGCGGCTTTTGACAGCAGAATGACAGAAGAAGGACAGCAGAAAGGGAAAGAAGCGATCAATATGCGGACCAGGAGCTCCGGCGGATGCGCGCTTTCCAAGGGCCTCAATGAACAGGTCCATGAGAGTAATTCAAAAAATCCTCCCGATATTCCTTCGGGGTCTTTCCGATATACTTTTTGAACAGCTTTGTAAAATAATTCACATCCGGAATGCCGCAGTACTGTGCGATGGTCTGAATCTGAATTGTTGTGGAATTCAAAAGCAGGATTGCGTGCTCCACGCGCTTGCGGTTCACATATTCGGTCAGCGTGCTGCCGGTCTCCTTCTTAAAAAGGGCCGAGAGATAGCTGGGATTGACGTTCAGCCATTCGGACTGGGCCTTCAGGCTCAGGTCTGCGGTAAGATCGGAATCAATATGCGTAATAACCTTCTGCACAAGAAGCGAAAATCCCTTCATAGAATGATTCTTTACAAGCAGGCAGTATTTGTGAATCATATCGCGCTGCAGGCGGGAAACAGCTTCCGGGGAATTAATCAGTTCGATCTTTCGTGCGAACTCGGAAGAGAGCCGATCAATATAAAACGGATGTACGGCTCCGGATTCTGCGGCTTTGCGGAAAAGAGTATTCATAATAATTGCGTAATTCTTCTGATTGCGGATCGGGTCAGAGACGCGTTGTTCGAGATTCAGAGGTGACATGGTGCTGAGCAGGGTCTCCACCTTGTGCGACAGACCGTGAGAGACCGCATTGATGAGCTCGTTCTCCACCGCGTAACGGGTTTCGAGCGACTGCATTCGAAATGCATTATCCGATTCCTGCCCCCGGTAAGAGGCAGGAACAGAGAGGGAGAACAGATTGGAGAAAATGGGGTCCTCTGGATTCATAGTAGCCGTTGTAAATCTCTCCATACCATTCCAGATACGCTCTCCAAATGAAGTCAAAATAACAAACAGCATATTCTCATCAGCAATCGTCGGAAGATTGCTGTAATATTTTTCAAGGGAAGAATAGAGCTGGGGAGGGACAGAAAGCTTCTCCATCAATTCTACCAGAATCTGACGATTCATCGAAATATCCAGATAAGGGCCAATCAGGAGCAGCGTTGTCTCCTGGGTATCCGGCAAAAGAAAAGAGATATATTTACAAAGGAACGAGTCGGTCGTTCGATAGATAGTATTAGGGTGAATATGCTCCCTGGCAACCACGCTGAAGATATCCAGGTCCGGTATTCCATAGAGCATCTCGCGCAGACCGAAATCAATCTTAATAAGAGGATAGTTCGATGTTATCAAACGGGTAGGAAGATTAAAGTTCTTCAGAATGGACTGAAAAAATGTAAGTTCTGCGTCATAAAACATCGAATTCCCTCCTATTGCTTGAAGATCGTAAAAGTATCCAAGTGTAATTTTATATTATTATGACATAATTTTTGGGTAAATGCAATGCATAACAAAAATTATACCATAACAGACAAAAATTATCCTCACTTATATCCCCAGAAAATTGGTAAAATAAAAGTATCGGATGTGTCCGATAGGGCAAGTTATGCCCAAGGTATCAATTAATATTCACAAGGAGAGGTTTTTTTTATGGGTAGCAAAAAAGAAGTAAGACCGTTTGGTCTGCGGGACAAGTTGGGCTACATGTTCGGTGATTTCGGTAACGATTTCACATTCATTCTGTCTTCCAGTTTCCTGCTCAAGTTCTACACCGACATTATGGGAGTGTCGGCTGCGGTCGTTGGTATCGTTATGATGGTGGCTCGTTTTGTAGACGCGTTTACTGATGTTGCGATGGGGCGTATCTGTGACAGGAGCAAGGTAACACCGGCAGGTAAGTTCAAGCCCTGGCTTCGCCGCATGTGCGGTCCGGTAGCGATTGCATCGTTCCTGATATACCAGAGCGGTCTTGCAAATATGCCGATGGCATTTAAGATTGTGTACTTATTTGTAACATACATTTTATGGGGTTCTATTTTCTATACTTCGATCAATATCCCTTACGGTTCCATGGCTTCTGCGATTTCACCGGAGGCGAGCGACAGACAGTCTCTGTCCACGTTCCGTTCAATGGGTGCAACTCTCGCGGGTCTGCTGATTGGTGCGGGTGTTCCGATGTTCGCTTATGACAAAGTCGACGGCAATTCCGTATTGAACGGCGGACGGTTCACACTGATTGCGGGTATCTTCTCTATCTGCGCGGTTGTATGCTATCTGCTCTGCTACTATATGACGACCGAGCGCGTGAAGCCGGAAGTGAATGCAGAGGCGCAGAAGAATAACAGCATTGCGGTTATGTTCAGGAATGCGCTGAAGAACAGGGCGCTGCTTTCGATTATTGTAGCGTCGATCGTTATGCTGCTTGCGCAGCTGACCATGCAGTCGATGGCGAACTATGTATATCCGAACTTCTATAAGAATACAACGGCTCAGACGGCTTCCACCGTTATGATGATGGCCGGTATGATGATTGCAGCGGCAATCGCGAAGCCTCTCGCAGCGAAGTTCGGTAAGGCGGAGCTCAGTGTGGCATCCAATATTCTTGCAGTTGCGGTGAGCCTGACACTGTTCTTTATTCGACCGGAGAATGTATGGGTCTATGTGGCATTACAGTTCCTGTGCTGGTTCGGCCTTGGAGTGTTCACCATGGTATCCTGGGCTCTGATTACGGACGTGATTGACTATTCCGAGATCAAGAACGGTATCCGTGAGGACGGTTCCGTATATGCACTGTATTCCTTCGCGCGTAAGCTTGGTCAGGCGGCCTCTGCTGGCTTGTCAGGCGGTCTCTTGACTCTGGTTGGGTATACACAGGCCACTGCGTTCGATGAGAAGGTCGTGAACGGAATCTTTAACATCTCTACCCTTGTTCCTGCACTCGGCTTCGGCCTTCTTGCGGCGGTTCTGTGGTTCTGGTATCCGCTCCACAAAAAGCAGGTAGATGAGAACGTGGCGCTTCTCAAGAAGAAGCACGACGGCCGGTAATCAAATCGGCGGAGCTTGGGCAAGTAACGGCCCGGAGAGCATTCATATAAAAAAGATACATTGAAATCACCTGCGGCTTTGGAGCAGTTTGGAAGGCCGCAGGTGATTTTTTACTTTCAGGGAACTGTCTGAAGTAAATGCTTCGATTATATGGTTGACGAAATCAGGATGATGTGTTACAATAAAGCCTATTAAAACAATAGGTTATATAGGGAATGGGATATCAGAAACAAGAGGAGCAAGGGAGGAATGGATATGACGCAGGATAAAGAGAAGACGGCAATCTATAACTTTGATACGGTAATCGACCGGAAGGGAACAAAGTCCCTGAAATATGATTTTGCATTAGAGCGGGGCAAAAGAGAGGACGTGCTGCCTATGTGGGTGGCAGACATGGATTTTCCAACGGCTCCGGAAGTGCTGGAAGCACTGGAGAGAACCGTTCGGCATGGAATCTTCGGATACAGTGAGGGGAAGGAAGACTATTTTCGTGCGGTAGCGGGGTGGTACCAGGAGCAGTTTGGGTGGGAGGTAAGACCGGAGTGGCTGATTAAGACGCCGGGAGTTGTATTTGCGATTGCGGCTGCCATCCGCGCACTGACGAAGGAAGGTGACGGAGTGCTCATCCAGCAGCCGGTCTATTATCCTTTTTCGGAAGTGATTACGGATAATGGCAGAAAGCTGGTCAATAGCCCGCTGCGGCTGGTCAATGGCAGATATGAGATGGATTTTGACGATTTTGAGAAAAAGATACGAGAGCAGGGAGTAAAGCTGTTTTTGCTCTGCAGTCCGCATAACCCGGTAGGACGTGTATGGGAGGAATGGGAGCTGAGAAGAGCAGGGGAGATATGTCTGAACTATGGAGTTCAGATTATTGCCGACGAGATTCACAGTGACTTTACATATCCGGGACATAAGCATCACGTATTCGCTTCCCTGGATCCGCGGTTCGCGAAAGAAAGCATAACCTGTACCGCGCCGACGAAAACCTTCAATTTGGCCGGGCTGCAGGTATCCAACATTTTTATTCCCAATCCGGAGATTTGCTTAAAGGTTAAGAAAGAAATAGCAGCGGCAGGCTACAGTCAGCTCGGAATCATGGGATTAACCGCGTGTCAGGCAGCTTATGAGAGCGGGGGCGGCTGGCTGAGAGAATTGAAAGAGTATCTGACGGAAAATCTCCGATTTACGAGGGAGTTCCTCAAGGAGCGGATTCCGCAGCTTACGCTGATTGAGCCGGAGGGAACGTATCTGGTGTGGATTGATTTCCGGGGACTTGCACTCACGGAAGAACAGAGGGAGGATCTGATCGTGAACCATGCCAGACTCTGGCTGGACAGCGGAGCGATGTTCGGTTCGGACGGAGAGGGCTTCGAGCGGTTTAATATTGCCTGCCCGAGGCAGACGCTTCAGCAGGCGCTCGAACAGCTGGAGGCGGCCATATATAAAAGAGTGTAACATAAGCGGCTGTGAGCTGGTATGGTAAGGAAATACACGGTGGCTGTGCAAAGTTTGGGCTTACCTATTATCAAATTAATTTTTTTTTGAAAAATTGCAAATAGGGTATTGACGAATGCATTCATTCGTGGTATCATCCATATCAAGCAATACATAGTAAACAGATAGGTTTACAAGGAAATAATGAAAGATGTATTTAGGAAAGGAGATCACAGTATGAGAACAAGAAGAGAAACCGTATTTGCAGAATTTATGATGGAGATGTCCGGCATGTGCAGCTACTGTATGTCTTCTTGTTGCACCCATATGTTGAGAAGCGAGGAATGAGTCTGCTGACTTTTTATGCTAACAGGCCCATGGGCCTGTTTTTTTGATTCATGGCATATACAGGGAAGGATATTGCTAAGGCGACCTCGCCAGGCACGAGTTCCGCGAAGCGGAGCTCACTATTATAGTTTTACAAAAAATTCCTCAGGAAAGGAGAATGCCAATGGATAAGGTAGAAGAGCAGATTGTAAAACGAATTGAAGAAAACAGAGAACGCATCCTGCGTTTCGCCAATGATATTTATGACCACGCAGAGCTTGGTTACAAGGAGTTTCGGACCAGCGGAAAAGTAAAGGAGATTTTGAAGGAGTACATAGATCAGGTGGAGGATGGGTTGGCAATTACAGGAGTGAAAGCGTATTTGAATCAGGAGAAAAAAGAGAATTTTTCTCTGGCGCTCCTCGGAGAGCTGGATGCGCTTCGAATTCCGGATCAGTCCCATGCGAATCCCGAGACCGGAGCAGCGCACTGCTGCGGTCATCACGCGCAGCTTGCCGGAATGATAGGCGCGGCACTGGCGCTTGCGGATAAAGAAGTGGCGGAAAAGCTGGATGGTCAGGTTGTCTTTTTCGCGGTTCCCGCGGAAGAATATGGGGAAGTGGAATTTAAGAAAACGCTGATGGACGCCGGGAAGATTGCTTATGGCGGCGGCAAATGTGAGCTGATTCGGGAAGGCGCCTTCGATGATATTGATGCCTGCCTGGCACACCACACTTCGGCGGACGGAATCCTGCTTGGAAGCGGAAGCGGGAACGGATTTGTCTCGAAGGTAATCCGAATCCAGGGCAGAGCGGCTCACGCAGCGGGACGGCCGGAAAAGGGAATTAACGCATTGTCGGCGGCGAGCCTTGGATTAAACGCCCTGGGACTGAATCGGGAGACCTTCCGCGATGAGGATTGCGTACGAGTGCATCCGATTCTGACAAAGGGAGGCAACCTGGTCAATGTTGTTCCCAATGAGGCGGTGATCGAGACGCTGGTTCGCGGAAAGACGCTCGCGGCGTTTGAAGATGCAGCAATTAAGACGGATCGCTCCTTTAAAGCAGGGGCGATGGCACTGGGGGCTGCCTATCAGATAGAGACTATGCCGGGATATCTTCCTTCTCTTCCGCAGGCATTTCCGCCGCAGCTGATAGAAGCAGTCGGAGAATTAACCGATAAGCCGTATACCCTGACACCTCCGACCTTTCATAACGGCGGCTCCACAGATGTTGGAGATGTGCAGCACCTTATGCCGGTTCTTACCTTCCGGACAGGAGGTGTGAAGGGAGGACTTCATCAGAGCGATTTTGAGGTAGTGGATGAAGACGAGGCATATATATTAACGGCAAAGATTTTTGCAGTGAGTGCTTATCGTCTTCTGAAAGACGGCGCGGCACTGGCAAAAGAAATAAAAGAAGGGTATCAGCCGGTGTTTGCCTCTCGAGAGGAATATGTCGAATTCATGGATCGATTCAACCGGGTAGAGAAAGGAGATTACGGAGATGGAAGCAGCAATTAAGAAATCCGGAAAGGCAAAGAAAAAAAGGAGATTTACGGGAATTAATTGCCTTCAGCTGCTCACATTAGCGGGACTGCTCGGATATATGCAGTATGCGGTAAGCTCAGGCAAGGTCAGCAAGATATTTCTGGCGACACCTACCAGTATCGTGGAAGAGGGAGTTGAGATAATGACCTCCGGCCTTTTATGGCCGCATCTGCTGCTGACGATTCAGGAGGTCTTAACCGGTTATCTGCTGGCTGCCGTGGTAGGAGTAACGATGGGCCTGATGTGGACCCTGTTTCCCAAAACAGAGGAATATGCGAATGTCTTCTGTGCGGCGATTATGGCGATACCGAAGACGGCAATTCTGCCGCTTCTGATTCTCTGGTTCGGAATCGGGTTTAAGTCCAAGGTCGTACTGGTATTCCTGTTCTCGGTCTTTCAGATTCTCTACAATACGGTGACCGGAGCAAAGCAGTGCCGGACAGAGTTCCTAAAAGTAGCAAGCGTCTTTAAGGCCAATCGGTTCCAGACAGTATTCCACGTGATCATTCCTTCGGCACTGCCGTCCATGTTCAATGGATTTCGTCTGGGAGTGACGACGGCTCTGACCGGAGTAATATTTTCCGAAATGCAGTCGGCAAAAGCAGGACTTGGATATCTGTTGGCAGAATCCCAGCAGCTGCTTAATACACCCAGAATGTTCTTTTTGATTATTCTGGTAACCCTGATTTCGGTTGTATTTGTAAAAGTCGTAGCAATGGCGGAATTTATGTTCTGCCATAAATGGCGCAGGGTCTGAATGGATTCCTGTGACTATAATAAAATCATCAATCAAAGGGACAAAAAGGAGAGACATTATGAAAAAGAAAATTGCACTTATTATTACAACAATTGCTTTGGCAGTATCAGCGCTGACCGGATGCGGAGCATCGCCTGCCGAGGGAGATACCAAGACAACAGCCACAGGAGAGACAACGACCACGGGTGGGGAAGAGAATACCGAGCTGGAGACGATTACAATCCGGGCATGCTTTTCAACCGGAATGACGGGCGGAGTCAATAATTTTGCTATTGAGAAGGGACTTTACAGAGAGCTTGGAATTGAACTTGAAGTAACACCGGGAGAGAAGAGCGACGATCGTCTGGCTCTGATATCGAGAGGCGAGGTTGACGTGGTAGACGGTGACCCCAGCGCTTTCATTCCGGCTATCAATAACGGTGTACCCGCAAAGCTGGTAGGAAACATGTGGAGATATTCCGGATGCTACTGGCTGATTGCCAATAATGAGATTAAGGATTTCGCGGATTTGAAGGGCAAGACCATCGGAACCTCCGGCGCAGCCGGCGGCCTGAAATTATCCGTCCTGAAAATGCTGGAAAAGAACGGAATCTCTGTGGATGATGTAACTCTGGTAGCGAACGGTTCTCACCAGTCCGCATACGCGACTCTGACCTCCGGAGAGGTGGATGCGACGATCATTCATAACCCTTATGCCGCACTTGCAGAAGCGGAAGGAACCGGTCATGCACTGGGCCGGGCATGGGACTATATCCCGGATTACTACACCGGAACCATTATGGCGCACAATGATTTTATTGAGAACGAGCCGGAGAAGCTACAGAGATTCCTGACAGCCTACTATACCGTACACGAGCAGGTAAAAAATGAGTATTTTGATGAGTTCGTTACCTGGGCTGCAGAGAAGATGAACACCTCCGAGGAGATTATGAAAACTGCGATTGAATCTGAGATTGATGTATGGGTGGACTATCCGGTGATTCCCGAGGATCGTCTGGAGAAGACAGTGGAGTATTTAAAGCAGTACGGATGGATGGACGAAAGTGTAACATTAGAGGGAGTCTATACCAATGAATTCGCGCTGAAAGCAGCGGAAGAGCTGGGAATGACGGACCCGGAGGAATAAAAAAGACGGAGGTACAGGCAGATGCCATCGATCAAAATTAAAAATATCAGTAAGTCCTATGTCAGCTCGGATGGAGAAGATGTTCTGGCTTTGAAAAATATCGATCTGGAGATTCGGGATGGAGAGTTTGTCTGCATCGTAGGACCGTCCGGCTGCGGAAAAAGCACACTTTTGGAGATTGTAGCAGGGCTTCAGAAGCAGACTGCGGGAGAGGTGCTGTTAGACGATGTTCCGGTGAATGGAACCAGCCGCGATATCGGAGTGGTATTCCAGGATGCGGCCCTGTTCCCGTGGCGGACGGTGAAAAAGAATATCCTGTTTGGAATGGAGACAGCCGGTATCAGCAGGAAAGAGCAGGAAGAAAAGCTGGAAAAATATCTGCAGCTTATGAATCTGAAGGGATTTGAGAACAAATATCCGGCGCAGCTGTCCGGCGGAATGAGACAGAGGGCCGGAATTGCCAGAACGCTGATTATGGAACCGAAGGTTACCCTGATGGATGAACCGTTCAGCGCCGTGGATCATCTGACCAGATGCACCCTGCAGGAGGAGCTGATCCGGCTTCGGCAGCAGGAGAAGAAGACGGTGCTGTTCGTTACCCACGATATTAACGAGGCGGTCTATCTGGCGGATCGCGTGATACTTCTGAGCGCAAGACCCAGTGTGGTGCAGGAGGAATATGTGATCGACGCGCCGTTCCCGCGCAGCAGAAGCGACGATTATCTGGTACAGCTGGTGGCGCGGATTGTGGCTGATATCAGCAGGGGAGCGGAGAAAACGAGCGAAGTAGAATATATGATTTAAGCGGAGACAAAAGGAGGAAAAATTATGTTTCGTGACACATCGATGGATTATCTGACAAAGGAAGAGAGATCCGAGATTCTTAAGAAAAATCAGCAGCTGACCGATGAGGAATTCCTGGCAATGGACGATACGGAGTTCAGAGCAAGAGTAAGAGAAAGAGGACATCATACTCTGGAGATACAGGTCTATCACGCAGCTTACCGTAATAAGAAGCTGAATCCGGATCAGGCAGATTATGCAAAGCGTCTCTTAAGACTCTGGGAGCAGAAAGGCTTAAGCAAGGACCTTCCCGAGTATCGTTATGTCAGCTTCCTGATCGATTCGGCGGATAAGCTGGCAAGAGGAGAGGCGGTTGACTTAACTCCTTATAAGCCGGTTCCGGTGACAAAAGAGATGGAGGATAATTTCTTTACCATCGTAAAGGAGCGTCGTTCTGTCCGGGAGTTCAAGGATATTGATGTGCCGGATGAAGTGATCGATAAGGTTCTGGAGGCTGGTCTTTGGGCAGCACACGGATGCAATATTCAGTCGATTCGTTACGTGGTAGTCAGGGAGAAGAATGAGCCGGGACTCTTTAAAGGAGCCGATGTTCCGGGCGGCCCGGTTCATCTGGTAATTCTGCAGGATATGCGGTGCTACCGGGCGAATTCGTTTACCCCGTTACGAAATCGTCTGCTGGATGCAGGTGCGGCAGGTCAGAATATTGTGCTGGCAGCGCATGCGGCAGGTCTGGAAGGCGTGTGGCTGACATTCCCGAATGAGGAGTTCTGCGAACGCCTGCGCAAGAAATTCAATCTTCCGGATTATATTCGCCTTGTAACCTATGTGGATGTAGGATATGGAGATCAGACACCGCATCCGCCGTTACGACTGGATGTAAAGGATGCAATCCTGGGACGATTTTAAGAGAGGAGACGAGTGCCGTGGAGCGAAAAGCGGAACAGGTACAGGAACAGGGAATACAGAAGCTTGTCCCAAGAGAGCAGATGATCGAAGAGGTCAGAAAGGGATGCATTCAGTTCGCAAGATTGTATTTTCATTTTGTGAAAGTTCTTTATGATACCTACGGACATGACAGGGCAAAGGAACTGGTTCGGCAGGCAATATTTGAACTGGCGTTAGATCGCTCGGATGCGCTGCGGGAAAAAGCACTGAAGGCGGGACTGAAAGCCGAGTCCAGGGCGGATTTCAATCAGGTAACGGATCTTCCGACCTGCGGATGGGTAAAGGAACGCGGGAAAAATCACTGTCCCTATGCGGAATGCTGGAGATCCTACTTTGAAGAGTATCCGTGGTTTCAGGAATTTGCGCTTTATTACTGTGATGTGATTGATACAACGAATATAGAGAATTTCTCGAGATGCTTATCCCACCGGATTACGCAGAATGTTCTGCAGGAGGGGGAGAGCTGTGAGAGGATCTATTTTGAGAGCGAAGAAGTAAAAGCCGGGAAATTCACATACGGGAGCCGATAAAAGGAAGAAAGCAATTGACAAAGGGACTGCCAGTTAGTCGATATACTTTTCTCCCCATTTGGCAAGCTCTGTGAATACAGGAAGCAGAGCGCGTCCCTTTTCGGTCAGGGAATATTCCACACGGGGTGGGATCTCATTAAACTGCTCCCGGTGTATGATCCCAAGCTCCTCCAGGTCCCGAAGAGTGGAGGAGAGCATGGTATTGGTGATTCTGGGAACTGCCTTTTTTAGTTCTCCGAAGCGGCAGGTCTCCTTTTTGCACAGCTCGTAGATGATGTGGGTGCGCCATTTGCCGCTGAGCATTTCCAGTGTTCGGCGCATGGGACAGGTATCGCTGACCTGGGCGGTCAGTACTCTTTGCAGATATTCTTCTGCGGTCAGTTCCTTTTTCATAAGCATTCCTCCGGTACGGTAGAGCGTACATAGTATGTTTATTCTGCGTACTTGTTAGCATTGTTTATACATAGTATAATATCTGTACTAATAAAATGCAAGGAGAAATACATATGAAAGCTGCAATTGTTTATTATTCCAGGCATCATGGGAATACCAAAAAGCTGATTGATGCCATTGCTGCCAAACACGATGTCACCGCCATTGATGCCGCCGAGACAAAGACGGCTGACCTGTCCGGATACGATGCTGTGGGATTTGCCTCCGGTATCTACTACTCCAAGTTCCATAAGAGCGTTCTGAAGTTTGCGGAAGAGAATCTGCCGGAGAGAAAGAACGTGTTCTTCCTGTATACCTATGGAGCGGAGAAAAAGGGCTATACAGCCGCCATCACGGAAGCAGTGAAAAAGCGGGGCGCCAACATTCTTGGGGAATACGGTTGCTTTGGCTTCAACACGTTTGGACCGTTCAAGCTCATCGGCGGTATTGCCAAGGGACATCCGGATCAGGACGACATTAAGAAAGCGCTTGATTTCTACGCAGGTCTGGCATCATCCGGGATGGAGGCCAAAAAGATCCTGTGAGGGAGTCAGGTTCTACGAAGCAGAGGTGTTCGAGGACCTGTCGGACGAGGCGGCTGCGGAGTATGATACAAAGTTCCCCTACCTTGAGAAACACGATTTCTCAGGACAATGGTAAATACAGCGGAGAAAAGGCCGAAGTGGAACGGATGTCAGCTGATGATCAGCTGTCCGTTCCTTCGGTACTCGCTCGGAGTCATTCCGGTTACCTTCTTAAAGACCTTATTAAAATTCGCGGTGTTGTTAAAGCCGCAGTCGATTGCAATCTGGAGCATGTTAGCCTTGGTGTCATGGTCGGTGATCAGGCGAACCGCCCTGTCAATGCGTTTGGCACTGATATAATTCCAGAGCGTGATTCCGCTGATCTGTTTGAATAACGCCGAAAAATAATTGGGAGACAGCCCTGCGAGATCGGAGAGATCCTGCAGGGTTATTTGTTCGGTGAAATGCCGGTCGATATAGGCGAGGGTACGCTGGATACTGCGGACGTGTTCGCGGCTTACGTTCGTGGACGCATCCAGATATCCGTAATCTCGAATCAGGGTGATGAGCAGGAGAGTGAGCAGGGAGCGGACGGACAATGCGAACTCCGGAGCACGCGCCGAAAGCTCGTTCTGAATCATCCGAAGCAGAGGAGCAAGCTGCCCGTCGGCCTGTTTGGAGAGAATTCGATTCGAGAATTCTTTGCTGTGAGAAAAGCAAAAATTAATGTCAATTGCCGAAGCACGGTTCCCTACAGAAGCGCTGTCGGAAGAAGCGCCCCACAGATAGCGCGGTTCAAACTGCAGGTTCGTGATATGCAGGCCCTCTGCGCCCACATTCGTAATACAGTGGACTTCGTTGCTGGAAAATACGAACACATCACCGCATGAAATCGGATATTCCGCATGCTCCGTCGTATAGCTCCCGCTTCCGGAATTCACGATCATAATCTCAAAGCTGATATGGCGATGCCTGGCCCACAACCGTTTCCCGGCAGGAACGCCGACAGTCCACATCTTTAAAAGAAGATTTCCACGCGAATCCGTTATGGTTCCGATTTCACAGATAGCAGTGCTGCTCATAGTCCACCCTCCAACCTCGTAATAAAGTTTGCAAATTCTGTAAGATAGTTGAGGAAGAAATCCTCGGAAACAACTACAATATAGTTTAAGCTTAGCAGAAAAAAGAAAGTAAGTCAATCGTAAAAATGGATATTTCTGCCGGCAGAAATGGAGGATTAGTATGAGTTTTAACACCTGTTCTGCTCCGTCCGATTTGCGGATCACAGATATGCGGTTTGTGGATATCGACGGAGCGCCCAAGCGCTGCACAATTTTAAAGATCATGACGAACCAGGGAATCTGCGGGTACGGCGAGGTTCGTGACGCGTCCAGCAAGACGTACGCGCTGATGCTTAAGAGCCGTATCCTCGGCGAGAATCCCTGCAGCGTGGATAAGATTTTCCGCAAGATCAAGCAGTTCGGCGGACCGTCCAGACAGGGAGGCGGCGTATCCGGCATCGAGATTGCGCTGTGGGATCTGGCCGGAAAGGCATACGGAGTTCCGCTTTACCAGATGCTCGGCGGAAAGTTCCGCGATGAGATCCGCGTCTACTGTGATACCGACGTGGACGGCAAGCATACCGGACATGATATGGGCCTTGCGTTAAAGAAGCGCATGGAGATGGGCTTCACGTTCCTGAAGATGGATCTTGGAATCGGCCTGTTATTGGACGAACCCGGCACCCTGAACGCACCGCTCGGTTTCATTGATGATATGAAGAAATACGCATCCCACATTCTGAATGTTCAGGGCGGCAGTGTTACCGCGGATATGGTAAAGCATCAGAAGAGCTATTCTATCGTAACTACGGCGCATCCGTTCACGGGGATTCATCTGACCGAGAAGGGACTGGATTATCTGGAGAATTACGTCAGAGAGGTTCGTGAGGTAATCGGTTACGAGGTACCGCTTGCGATTGACCATTTCGGGCATGTGTGCGTGGAGGACTGCATTCGGTTCGCAAGAAGAATGGAGCCGTACAATCTTGCGTGGATTGAGGATATGGTTCCGTGGATGTATACGGATCAGTATGTGCGGCTGAAGAACAGCACTTCGATTCCGGTCTGCACCGGCGAGGATATGTATTTAAAGGAGCCGTTCGAACAGATCATTAAGGCGGGAGGCGTATCTGTGATTCATCCGGACATTCTCACCTGCGGCGGAGCGCTTGAATTAAAGAAGATTGCGGATATCGCAGACGAGAACGGTGTTGCAGTTGCTGTTCATATGGCCGAGAGTCCGGTTGCCTGCATGGCTGCGGTACAGGCCGCGGCGGCGATGCACAATGTACTGGCGCTTGAATTCCATTCGGTTGATGTGCCGTGGTGGGCAGACATGGTAACCGGAATTCCGAACCCACTCTTTGAAAATGGATTCATTAAGGTTCCGGATAAGCCGGGGCTTGGCTTCGATGACCTGAACGAGGAGGTGCTTCGGGAGCACCTCAATCCGAAGATTCCGGGAATGTGGGAGCCTACGGATATGTGGGATACCGAATTCTCGAACGATAGAATCTGGAGTTAGTGTGAGAAATCACACAGGGCGCTCCGACATGTTGGTTATCGTGAAAAAGGAGAGTTTACATATGCATTTTAACGATAGAGAGGAAATTATTGCTTTGACTCCCTTGTGGAAAGGGGAGCGTCTGCCGGACGGCAGACCGAAGGTTGCGGATAAATACCTGGACGCATTGAAGGGAATGACGCTCGAAGAGGTGTGGAAGCCGATCTTCGTGCTGGGCTATGAGAATCAGTTTGTAGGCGGCGGAGTGAATCCGCTGCATGTGCTGCATGATGACGGAAGAAAGCTGATTGGCCGTGCGGTTACCTGTAATTTCTGTCCGACCCGCCCGGATCTGCATGAGATTATGTTCGCAAAGGGCGCGGAGGAAGGACGAAAGGGCAACTATAATCAGTGGGTGATTGATACCTTGGTGGAAAGAGATGTTGTAGTTGCCGATATGTATGATAAAATATATAAAGGCACATTCCTTGGTGGAAATTTAACAACGGCGATTCAGACCCGTACAAAGAACGGAGGTGCAGTTATCTGGGGAGGCATCCGTGATGTGGAGCAGATGAAGAAGGTGCCGGATGTGCAGGTATATTACCGCGGAATCGATCCGACCCCGATTCGCGAATTCGTGATGACCGGATTTAATACGATTACGAATTTCGGCGGCGCGGTATGTCTGCCGGGTGACGTTGTGTTCGGAGCGGGCGGGGGCGTACTGTTCCTTCCAAGCCACCTCGTTGCAGATGTGGTAGAGGGTGTGGCAAAGACTCACGTAAAGGATGATTTCGGATTCGAGATGATTGCGCAGAACAAGTTTACGACCGCGCAGATCGACCGCAATACCTGGACGGAGGAGATGTTGGATCTGCTTTTGGAGTGGATCCGGAACGATCCGAGAGGGGAAGAATATCGTGACCTTGACTGGTCGAAGGAATATGATCTTGCAAGGAACGGGGACCCGAACGATACGCAGACGGCTCTATAGGGTGAGAACGTGCGCGGATGCACAAATCTGCCTGGTGCGGCAGGCGAATTCGCATTCGTGAGTTCGCCCTGCGCGGTCTCAGGCGAAGTGTATTTTAAGGATAGCGGTTAAGGAGAGGATCATTATGAGTGAAAAGAAAAAACGTGCGCTGGTTACCGGTTCCTCCAGAGGAATCGGAAGAGCCATTGCCATCTCTCTTGCAAAAGACGGTTTCGAGGTAATCGTCCACTGCGCAGGCAACGCGGCAAAGGCAGAAGAGACCAGGGCAATCATTGAGGCAGACGGCGGCAGCGCTTCGGTTCTGCAGGCAGATTTGACCAGGACGGAGGAGACCGGGCGTCTGGCAGAGCAGATGGGAGACCTCGATGTTCTGGTGCTGAACGCATCCATTCAGTACCGAAATAAGTGGGAGAATATCTCGCTTGAGGAATGCTGCACGCAGCTTAACTGTAACTTTGTCTCGTCGATGCTCTTAATTCAGGCGGCAGTCCCACACATGAGGGAGCAGAAATGGGGCCGCATCGTAACCATCGGTTCCGTGCAGGAAGCAAAACCGCATCCGGACATGCTGGTATACTCCTCCTCAAAAGCGGCGCAGACGACCATGGCGCGTTCCCTTTCTCTGCAGCTTGCAAAGGATGGAATTACTGTTAACAATGTGGCTCCGGGCGTTATCTATACGGATCGCAATGTGGAGGCATTGTCCGACGCAGCCTATGCAAAGAAGGTAATGGACCTGATTCCGGTCGGCTTCTACGGTGAGCCGGAGGACTGTGCGGGAATAGTAAGCCTTCTGTGCTCCGAGCAGGGACGATATATCACCGGGCAGAGCATCTATGTAGACGGCGGAAAAGGGATCATGTAAGAAAGAATCTTGGTTAAGGAGAATGCTATGAAGATACGCTGGATAGGCCAAAGCGGCTACATTATCAAGACAGATACAACGGAAATCATGATCGATCCCTACCTTTCGGACGTGGTAAATCGTGTCGCGAATCGTGCAAGGCTGGTGGAAGCGCCAATTCAGCCAAAGGACATCCACGCAGATGCGGTCATCTGCACCCACAATCATCTGGATCATCTGGATGTGGACGCGGTTGCTGCGATGGACCCCTCCCTTCTTTTTCTTTCAACGAATGAGGGGGTGGAAAAGCTGCAGGAGCTCGGCCGCACCAATACCAGAGTGTGCGTACCGGGGGACAGCATCCGAATCGGCGATGTCGAGATTACGGCAGTCCATGCCTGCCATTCGGCGGAAGCATTCGGCGTGATAGTAAAACACGGGGGAATCACTTTGTATTTCAGCGGGGATACGCTGTATGATGAGAAATTATTCTCTATCGCGGAATATCAGCCGGATATTACCTTTATCTGTATCAACGGACGCCTTGGAAATATGAATGTGGAGGAGGCGCTGATTACGGCACAGAAGATCGGCGCGCGCGTCAATGTTCCCAATCATTACGGAATGTTCGCCTCCAACACCGAGGACCCGGCCAAATTCACCGGGAAGCTCTCAAATGGCTTCGAGATGGAATTCAACCGGGAATATCTGGTTGGTAAGAATGGATTACAACGGCTGTAAAAGCAAAACAGGAATTATAAGAAACCTCTGCCGTATTCACGGAGTCATTCCGTTAGTGCGGCAGAGGTTTTCTATCGGTGAAAGGATCTGACAGGCAGTCTGCCAAGCTATGAAAGATACTTGTACAGATACCGTTCCATCGCCGGGAGCCGCAAGTCCCGATAACCGGTGCGGGTCGGATGTCGGACTTTGACTGTCCTCTCTCTGATTTTGGCGGCTCGGTCATGGCCCCACCCTTTTTGGTTGGAAACGGATGAGACGGTTCCTGTGGTAATACTGAGATGACCTGATTGTATCAGAGAGAGGACAGTCAATTTGTATGGAAATAACGAGGGAAGGGAAGGTCCCCAATGAAGAGCCGTTCTACATAAGTCGAATTCAGAAGGAAGCATTTGCTCTTGGGTATTTCCGATAATACACACGACCTTTGATACATTATGAGACTATTTTTCTGAAACAGTAAAAAGTTGAAATTGGGACTTGCGAAACTATATATAGTGGTGTATACTGGTAGAGCACAACAATATATCATGTTTCAGACGAGAAGGTTATAATTGACTACACAGCGAAGGCATGAAGAATAAGGAAAAGAATACGAAAGGGCGTGTAAGTGATGAAGGTTATCAAGAGAAACGGAACGGAGGTCCCGTTTGATATTACCAAGATTCTGGTAGCAATCGGAAAGGCAAATGATATGGTGGAGGAGGCACAGCAGATGACGCCGATGCAGATTCAGCGCATCGCACAGTCGGTGGAGCTTGCCTGCATCAAGCTGAATCGTTCGCCCTCGGTTGAGGAGATTCAGGATCTGGTTGAGCACCAGATTATGGCGCACGGCGCGTTCGAGGTTGCGAAAGAGTACATCACTTATCGTTATACCAGATCGTTAGTTCGCCGCAGCAATACGACGGATGAGAAGATTTTAAGCTTGATTGAGTGCTGTAATGAGGAGGCAAAGCAGGAGAATTCGAACAAGAATCCGGTTGTGAACTCGACGCAGCGTGACTATATGGCAGGAGAGGTATCGAGAGATATTACGGAGCGCATCCTTCTGCCGCAGGATATCGTGGAGGCCCATCGGGAGGGGATTATCCATTTCCACGATACCGATTATTATGCGCAGCATATGCATAACTGTGACCTGGTGAATCTGGAGGATATGCTTCAGAACGGTACGGTAATCACCGGAACCATGATTGAGCGTCCGCACAGCTTTTCGACCGCGTGCAATATCGCGACGCAGATCATCGCACAGGTTGCATCGAATCAGTACGGCGGACAGTCCATTTCCCTGGCGCATCTGGCTCCGTTCGTGCAGGTAAGCCGTGAGAAGATCCGCAAGATTGTCGCGGCAGAGATGGAGGCAATCGGAGCAGCTCCTTCCGAGCAGGTATTTAACGAGCTGGTGGAGAAGCGGCTGCAGGACGAGGTTCGTGCCGGCGTTCAGACGATACAGTACCAGGTGCTGACGCTGTTAACCACGAACGGACAGGCTCCGTTCGTTACCGTGTTCATGTATCTTGGCGAGGCGAAGAACGAGCAGGAGAAGGCGGATCTTGCGCTGATTATCAAGGAGACCTTAGAGCAGCGCTATCAGGGCGTTAAGAATGAGGACGGCGTCTGGGTAACACCGGCCTTCCCGAAGCTTATCTACGTATTGGAAGAGGATAATATTCACGAGGATTCCAAGTATTATTATCTGACCAAGCTGGCTGCAAAGTGTACTGCCAAGCGCATGGTACCGGATTATATATCCGAGAAGAAGATGAAAGAGTACAAGGAAGGCAACTGCTTCCCTGTTATGGGCTGCCGCTCCAACCTCTCTCCCTGGAAGGACGAGAACGGCAACTACAAGTTCTACGGACGGTTCAACCAGGGCGTCGTAACGCTGAATCTGGTGGATATCGCGCTTTCCTCCGGCGGCAATCTGGAGAAGTTCTGGAAGATATTCGATGAGCGTCTGGAGCTGTGCTACCGCGCGCTGATGTGCCGTCACAACCGTCTGAAGGGAACCCTTTCGGACGTTGCCCCGATTCTCTGGCAGTACGGCGCCTGCGCAAGGCTGAAGAAGGGCGAGACGATTGACAAGCTCTTAGTCGGCGGCTATTCCACGATATCCCTCGGCTACGCTGGCTTATACGAGTGTGTGAAGTACATGACCGGCAAGAGCCATACAGACGAATCGGCGACTCCGTTCGCACTGGAGGTCATGAAGCATATGAATGACGCCTGCAACAACTGGAAGAAAGAGACCACGATTGGGTTCGGCATCTACGGAACCCCGCTGGAATCCACCACCTACAAGTTCGCGAAATGCCTGCAGCGCCGGTTCGGCATCATTCCGGGCATTACGGATAAGGGCTACATTACGAACAGCTACCACGTGCATGTATCCGAAGAGATCAACGCATTTGATAAGCTGAAGTTCGAGGCACAATTCCAGCACTTATCCACCGGCGGCGCGATCAGCTATGTAGAGGTGCCGGATATGCAGAACAACCTGGAAGCGGTGCTTCAGGTCATGAAATACATCTACGAGAACATCATGTACGCCGAACTCAACACCAAGTCCGACTACTGCCAGGTATGCGGCTGGGACGGCGAGATCAATATCGTAGAAGAAGACTCGAAGCTGATTTGGAAATGCCCGAAATGCGGCAACACCGATCAGAACAAGATGAACGTTGCCCGCCGTACCTGCGGCTACATCGGAACCCAGTTCTGGAATCAGGGCCGTACCCAGGAGATTCGTGACCGCGTGCTTCACCTGTAAAGCAAAAGCCGACGGCAGAGATCAGCCGATATTTGGAATAACAATATAATAACAGAAAACGAGCCCGCAAGACGTCAGACTACTCTGCCCTTTGTCAGGAAGACAAGGGGCAGAACCGAAAACCGTTTTGCGGGCTGCTTCATCCAAAATCCAGACAAACAGGGAGAAGAAACAATATATGTATTACGGACAAATCAAAAATTGTGATATCGCGAACGGAGAAGGCGTCAGAATCTCTCTGTTCGTGTCCGGCTGCAGAAATCGCTGTGAGCATTGCTTCCAGCCGGAAACCTGGGCATTTGACTACGGTGAGCCATTCACGAAAGAGACCGAAGAGAAGCTGTTAAAGCTGTTGAAGCCGAGCTATATCAACGGTCTGACCGTACTTGGCGGCGAGCCGTTCGAGCCGGAGAACCAGAGAACTCTGGTCGAGTTCCTGCGCCGCGTTAAGCGCGAGCTTCCGGGAAAAACCATCTGGAGCTACACCGGCTACACATGGGAACAGCTCCGCACCGAAGGCAGTCACCCGCGCTGCGAAGCTACAGACGCCCTCCTTTCGATGCTGGACGTTCTGGTAGACGGAAGATTCATACAGGCACTGCATGACATCTCTCTAAAGTTCCGAGGTTCCTCCAACCAAAGAATTATAGACGTTCAAACCACCCTCTCCACAGGAACCCTTACCCTCATGCCCCTCGGAGAGCGCGGAAAATAGCGTGAAAAAGACAGAAACAAAAGCTTGGAACAAACCAGCCCGTCCGTTGCGGACGGGCTGGTTTGTTCCTTCTATTTACAAAGCTCCGTGGCCAGCGCCTCAATCTGCGCGATACTCTCCGGATTCATCGCGGACTTAATCGTAACCGCAGTCTCAGCAAATGTAAGCTTCTTGCAGCCCTCCAACATCTGCCGCATTACCTTTGCGGCTGTAGGGGCCCAGGAGCCGTTCTCCATCAGGGCAACCGTGCGGTTCTGGAAATTACGCTCCGTCAGATGATGAATGAACTCCTTCATAAAGGGGAACACATCTGCGTTGTAAGTCGAAGAAGCCAGAACCAGCCGGTCACAGCGGAACGCATCCGCCACGGCCGCGGCCATATCGCAGCGGGCAAGGTCGGTCAGCACAACCTCTTTGCAGCCTTTTTCTTTCAGCTTATCCGCCAAAAGCAGAGCCGCCTGCTTCGTGTGTCCATATATGGAAGCGTAAGCGATCAGGACCCCGTCGGACTCTGCCGCATAAGAGGACCAGGTCTGATACAGCCCGATATAATAGCCGAGATTCTCAGTAACCACAGGACCATGCAGCGGACAGATGACCGCAATGTCAAGAGCGGCGGCCTTCTTTAATAAAGCCTGAGCCTGTACACCGTATTTGCCGACAATACCGATGTAGTAGCGGCGTGCTTCCGGAGCCCAGTCCTCCTCCGCATCCAGTGCGCCGAACTTGCCGAACGCGTCTGCGGAGAAAAGAACCTTATCCAGGCTGTCATAGGTTACGATAACCTCGGGCCAGTGAACCATCGGTGCGGTCACAAAGGTCAGAGTATGTGCACCGAGGGTCAGAGTCTGTCCTTCTCCGACTACAAGCCGTCTGTCCGCAAAATCGGTTCCAAAGAACTGCTTTATCATCACGAAGGCTTTGGCGGAGGATACCACCACAGCTTCTGGATATGTGTCCATAAAGGTTACAATATTGGCCGAATGATCCGGCTCCATATGCTGCACGATAAGATAATCCGGCTTGCGCCCCTCTAAGATGTTCTCGATATTAGCCAGCCATTCTTCGCCGAAGCGGGCATCTACGGTATCCATAACCGCGATCTTTTCATCCAGAATAACATAGGAATTATAAGCCATTCCATTGGGAACGGGATACTGCCCTTCAAATAAATCGATACTGTGGTCGTTCACGCCAACATACCGAATATCCTCTGTAATCATCATAAAAACCTCCATAATTAATATATCTGTGTAAGTTCAGTTATTCGCATTACCGCATGATTATAGCACATTTGCAATCGGTTGAACAGGTCTAATTGACATTATCCCCAAAGATTAGTATACTGAAAACAAAGCGGCTATAGTTCCGGCAAAGGGAAGGAACGGATATGAGCGAGAAAAGAAGGAGAATGCGATGCTTTTATATATTATCAGACATGGACAGACACAGTGGAATGTAGAAAAACGGCTGCAGGGCCGGGCGGATACGGAGCTTGACAAGGATGGAATCCGATTGGCGAAGGTAACGGCGGAGAAGATGAAAGACATCCCGTTTGATCTTGCGCTTACCAGCCCGTTAAAGCGGGCGAGGAATACGGCTGAGATCATCCTTGCAGGGAGGAATGTCCCAATTATTGAGGATGAGAGGCTGATGGAGATTTCATTCGGATCCTGGGAGGGACTTAGCTGCTCAAAGACGAATTTTGAGATACCGACAGAGCATTTTGATGACTTTTACCAGAAACCGTTCGAGTTCGTAACGGCGGCGGACGGAGAGACGATTCGGCAGGTCTGCGAGAGACTGAAAGGGTTCTATGAGGAGCTGATTGCCAAGAAAGCGTATCAGGATAAGACGATTCTGATTGCGACACACGGCTGCGCGGTCCGGGCTCTTTTGAATAATGTCTATGAGAATAAGGAAGATTTTTGGAGGGGCCATGTACCGATGAACTGCGCGGTGAATGTCGTGGAGGTAACGAACGGTAAGGCCAGGCTTCTGGAAGAGGATAAAATCTACTACTCGAAAGAGGATTGTGTGGATTTTTATGCGGCTGAACGATAGAACTGTGGATAAAGCCGCTTATGTGGCGGAATGCATAAGAATACAACAAAATACAAAAGAAAGGTACAGAATGTAACAGGAGGAGCTCGAACAGAACGAAGCACTCCGGAAAGGGAGAAGAGAATGGCAAAGGTATTTGATCTGGAGGCATATGCAAAGAAGGCAAGAGAAGCGGTCAGCGAAGGAATTGTAATGCTTAAGAACGAGAAGGAGACGCTGCCGCTAAAGAAGGGAAGTAAGGTTGCGGTATTCGGAAGAAACCAGTTCAGTTATTATAAGAGCGGAACCGGTTCGGGCGGCGCGGTGAACACGGGGAATATCGTGGATGTCCTAAAAGCGCTGTCAGGAGAGGAGATTGTAATTAATCAGGCGGTAAAGGCGGAATACGAGAAATGGCTTGTGGATCATCCGTTTGATGATGGATGCGGCTGGGCGTCCGAACCGTGGTTCCAGGAGGAGATGCCGCTATCCGAAGCCTTCGTAAAGCAGGCGGCGAAGGAATCGGATACCGCGCTGATTCTGCTTGGACGGACCGCGGGTGAGGATAAGGACAATAAGGGAGAAGCGGGAAGCTATTATCTGACCGAGACGGAAGAGCAGATGCTTGCTCTTGTCTGCAAAGAATTTGAAAAGACCGCAGTTCTTTTAAACGTGGGAAATATTATTGATATGAAATGGGCAGAGAAGTATCAGCCTCAGGCAGTTCTGTATATCTGGCAGGGCGGCCAGGAGGGCGGAAAAGGGACCGCGGATGTCCTGATGGGACGCGTATCTCCTTCGGGTAAGCTGACCGATACGATTGCGCGGGATCTGGCGGATTATCCGGCACATGGACATTTCGGAGACGAGACGCGCAATGAGTATGAAGAAGATATCTATGTGGGATACCGTTATTTTGAAACTTTTGCGAAGGATGAGGTGGTGTATCCCTTCGGATTCGGCTTATCGTATACAACCTTTGAGATACAGGCGGAGGGAGTCGAAGAGCTGGAAGATGCGGTCCGGTTCACCGCAGCGGTTGTGAATACCGGTAAGACAGCGGGCAAAGAGGTGGTTCAGGTATACTGCGAGGCACCTCAGGGGAAGCTTGGCAAGCCGTCCCGCAGCCTGATTGGATTTGCAAAGACTGCGTGCCTTGCTCCGGGAGAGAGAACACAGGTTGTAATCGAATGCCCGAACGATACGATGGCATCGTATGATGATTCCGGCGTGACGGGACACAAGTCCTGCTATGTGCTGGAAGAGGGCGAGTATGCATTCTATGTGGGCAGCGATGTCAGAAGCGCAAAGAAGGCCGGAAGGATTGTGCGCAATACTCTGCAGGTTGTGGAACAGCTTGGCGAGGCGATGGCTCCGGTGGTTCCTTTAAGGAGAATGAAGCCGGAGGAATGCGGGGAAGGATATCGAATCACCTATGAGAAGGCTCCGATGCGTACCTATGAATTGAAAGAGCGAGTGGAAGCGGGCAGAACAAAGGAGCTTGCTTATACCGGCGATCGCGGAATTAAGCTTCTGGATGTTGCAGAAGGAAAGGCTTCGATGGACGAATTCATAGCACAGCTCTCGGATCACGATCTGTGCTGCATCGTCCGCGGAGAAGGCATGTGCTCACCGAAGGTAACGCCGGGTACGGCGGCTGCGTTCGGCGGTGTGACCGAAAGCCTGAAGGCATTTGGAATTCCGACTGCATGCTGTGCGGACGGACCGAGCGGAATCCGCATGGACTGCGGAACGATCGCGTTCTCGATGCCGAACGGAACCTGCCTTGGTTCTTCCTTCAATGAAGAACTGGCGCGTGAGCTGTATGAGTTCGAGGGGCTTGAGCTTAGAAAGAACAAGATAGACACGCTTCTTGGACCGGGAATGAATATACACAGACATCCGCTGAACGGAAGAAACTTTGAGTATTTTTCCGAGGATCCGCTTCTGACCGGTAAGATGGCAGCGGCTCAGTTAAAGGGAATGCAGCGGTATCAGGTAACGGGAACGATTAAGCATTTTGCCTGCAACAGCCAGGAGTTCCATAGACATGACGTGGAAGCGGTTGTTTCGGAGAGAGCGCTGAGAGAGATTTATCTGAAGGCATTTGAGATTGCTGTAAAAGAGGGTGGTGCGTATTCGCTGATGACCTCGTATAATCCGATCAACGGCCTTTGGACGGCAAGCAATTATGATTTGCTGACCACGATTTTACGCGGGGAGTGGGGCTATCGCGGATTGGTTATGACGGACTGGTGGGCAAAGGCCAATGACGAAGGACAGCCCGCAGATCGCAGAAATGTTGCGGCAATGGTCAGAAGCCAGAATGATGTAAGCATGGTAACCAGAGATGCCGATACCAATACAAGCGGAGATAATTCCGACGAGTGCCTGGCAAATGGAACGGCCTCGCGCGCGGATTATCAGAGATGCGCGGCGAACCTTTGCGGCGTGCTGATGAGAATGCCGGCGTTTCAGCGTCTGAACGGTCAGGAGGATGAACTGGATAAGGCACTTGCGCAGTATGCGAAGGAAGAGGAAGGGGCAGACGGTGAGGTTGCGCTTGTCAGAATTGAGGACAGGGAGGAGCTGGATCACTCGTTCATCCGCGCGGAAAAGGGAAAGAACAGCATCTTCCAGATTATCGCTCCCTTCCGACGCCGCCATAAGCTGACGCTTACGGTAAGAAGCACCGCGGAGAGCGACCTGGCGCAGCTGCCGTTTTCTGTATTTATTAATCGTGAGCTGAAGACGACGATTACGCTGGAGGGCAAAGACAGGGAGTGGAACACGATAGAGATTGACCTGGGCTTCATGGAAGGAAATAACTACTATTTGAAATTCTATTTTGCACAGAGCGGGCTTGTGATTCGGAATGTGAGCCTGGACTGCAGCAGTGAAGAGAGAGAATGATGTACATAGCGGATCTGCATATTCATTCCCGCTATTCCAGAGCGACAAGCCGTGATCTGACTCCGGAGCAGCTTGATGTATGGGCGGGAAGAAAAGGCATTGATATTGTAGGAACGGGAGATTTTACCCATCCGGCCTGGAGGCAGGAGCTAAGAGACAGCCTGATTCCGGCGGAGGATGGTCTGTACCGGCTAAAGGAGGAGGCGCGCCTTACTGATCCAATCGCGGGAGGAAGGCACCCGAGATTTGTGATATCCGGGGAAATCAGCTCGATTTATAAAAAGAACGGCAGGACCAGGAAGGTTCACAGCCTGATCCTGCTTCCGGGCCTTGAGGAGGCGGAGCGGCTTTCTGTCAGGCTGGAAGCAATCGGAAATATCCACTCGGACGGAAGGCCGATTCTGGGGCTGGACTGCCGTGATCTGCTTGAGATTACCTTAGAGGTGTGCCCGAGGGCGATATTTGTGCCGGCGCATATCTGGACGCCGCATTTCTCGGTGTTCGGAGCATTTTCGGGCTTTGATACGATGGAGGAGTGCTTCGAGGATTTGACGCCGTATATTCATGCGGTCGAGACGGGGCTTTCTTCGGATCCGCCGATGAACTGGCGGCTGTCTGCGCTGGACCGATATCAGCTGATATCGAATTCGGACGCGCATTCCCCGGCTAAGCTTGGACGGGAGGCGAATCTTCTTTCAACACCGCTTTCGTATTCCGGGCTGTATGACGCGATTCAGACCGGGCAGGGCCTGGAAGGAACGATTGAATTCTTTCCCGAGGAAGGAAAATATCACTGCGACGGCCACCGCAAATGCAATGTGTGTCTGACGCCGGCTCAGGCGGACGCTTACTCCGGATTATGCCCGGTATGTAAAAAGAAGCTTACGATCGGGGTGTCGCACCGGGTGGAACAGCTCGCGGACAGGGAAGAGGGCGCGGTAAGGCCGAATGCAAAGCCCTATGAGAGTCTGGCACCGTTGCAGGAAGTCATTGCCTCGTGTACAGGGCTGTCTGCAGCAAGCACGAAGGTACAGCAAAAGTATGAGGCGATGCTTGGCGCACTTGGCAGCGAATTCTCCATTCTGCGGGAGGTGCCGCTTGCAGATGTTCGGCGCGGATTCGGAGAGGCGATGGCCGAGGGAATCCGACGGCTTCGCGCAGGAGAAGTAAAGCGCATCCCGGGGTATGATGGGGAATATGGAATCATCCGGCTGTTGGAGCCCTGGGAAGCGGAGGAATTGAACGGACAGATGAGTCTGTTTGCAATGATGGATTCTGCGCCGGGAACGCTGACTGAGAAGCAAGGAAGGGCGCCTGAAGACGGCAGCAGCCCGGAGAACGGCGGGGGTTCGGCAGGCGGCGGAGCTTCAGACGGCGGCACGAGTTCGGAACCAGGCCGGGAGGCAGGGCTGAATCCGGAGCAGCGGCGCGCGGCAATGCAGGAGGCGCGTACAGTTGCGGTAATAGCCGGGCCCGGAACGGGAAAGACAAGGACGCTGATAGCCCGAATCGAATATCTGATGGAAGAAAAGCGTGTGAAGCCCGGCTATATTACAGCGGTTACCTTTACCAATCGGGCGGCTTCGGAGTTAAAGGAGAGAATCGGCCGAAGCCCGGAGGGAAAGAGGAGGGCAAAGCAGCTGCAGGTCGGAACCTTCCATTCCATATGCCGAAGCTTTCTAAAAGAACAGGGATATTCCTATGTACTTGCTGATGAGTCAGAAACCCTTGAATTCGCAGAAAACACGAGAAAGGAATTCGGTCTGAAGCTTACACCCTCACAGCTGCTGAGGAAGATATCCAGGAGAAAGGCGGGATGTTCGAATTCCGAAGCTATCTGGAATGTTCCGGAGGAGGCATATCTGCATTATCAGAACCAGCTTGCGGCGCGCAATGCGCTGGATTATGATGATTTGCTTTTAAAGACGCTTGCGATTCTGAAAGAAGGGCCCGGAAAATGTGCGAAGGAAGAGACGAATCCGGCGGCAGGGCAGAATTCAGAAAGGAAAGCACGAAAGCCGAAGACCGCGGAATTAGAGCGGCTGAGGCGCTTCACCTATCTGCTGGTGGATGAATTCCAGGACTGCAGCCCGGTTCAATATGAATTAATCAAAGCGTGGAATGCGTACGGAGCGGAATTATTTGTAATCGGCGATCCGGATCAGGCGATCTATGGATTCCGCGGTGCGGATGCGCGCTGCTTTGAGCGGCTGCTTTGCGATTATCCGCAGAGCGCGGTGATCCGGTTAAAAGAGCAGTACCGCTCCACACCCGAGATAGTGAGTGCCGCCGTATCGGTAATCGGACGGAATCCGGGAGGGGAACGCATGCTCGAACCAAAGAAAGAGAGCGGCCTGCCCGTCCGCGTAGTGACTGCCGGAAGCGAAACGGCGGAGGCGATCTTTGCGGCAAAGGAGATCACACGGCTGATTGGCGGCATTGATATGCTGGACGCGCAGGAAAGGGAGCCTGGTAGCAGAGAAACCGGATTTGGAGACATCGCAATTCTATACCGCACGAACCGGCAGGCGTCCGTTCTGGAAACATGCCTGCAAAAAGAAGGAATCCCCTATGTAGTTGCCGGAAAGGATGATTTCTTAACCGAGGAAAAGGTGAGAGGAACCATCTGCTTTTTCCGGGCGGTCTTAGCCCCGGAGGATACGGCTGCGGCAGAGCTGTGCAAAAAGCTGCTGTGGAAGCTTGAGAAAACTGTCATCGCAGACACGGTATTTGCAGAGACGAAAGCGCAGTATGAAGAAAGAATCGCGAAGGAAAAGCCGCATAAGCTGTTGGAACGGTTCTTAAAGGAGCAGGGACTTTCAGAGCAGGAGGGTTTAAAAAAGCTGCTTGGAATGAGCCGGTTCTACAAGACAATGCCTGAGTTCCTGGAAGCGCTTGCGCTCGGAGGAGAGGCGGATCTGCGGCGCTGCGGAGGAAAGGCATATACAGCGGACGCCGTGACGCTTTCCACGCTGCACGCGTCTAAGGGACTGGAATATCCTGTCGTGATGCTGTGCGGCGTGCGGGAGGGGATGCTTCCGTTACAGAACGTAAGGGGAGATGCCGACCCGGAAGAAGAGAGGAGACTGTTCTATGTCGGAATGACCCGAGCGGAGCGGGAGCTGATCCTGGTAACGTCGGGAGAACCGTCGGAGTACCTTTTAGAGCTTCCGGAGAACGGAGTGCTCAGAGAGGACGCTTCGAAAAAGCGGGCCGTGCAGAAAGAGGAGCAGCTGAGCCTGTTCGATTTTATGGCGGAATAGAACATTTCCGTTTCGCCTGCAGTACGTTTTATCATATAATTTTAATGGAATGCTAAGAAGAATTAATATAAGTTCGTTTACAATAGAAGGAGGAAATGGACATGCAGAACAATGTGCCGGAATTCCGGTACGTAGCCGAGGCGGATGCCGCGATTGGGATTCGCTTTATCAAGGCGAGCACGGATCGGCAGGTTGACGAGGTGCTTCCGGTCGAACACTGGAACCGGATCAATTTTCAGCTGATCTATCACGGCAGAAGCATCTGCACCGCAAGAAAGGCCAAATGCGGAGAGTGTCCGATTGCCAAGTGGTGCGCGCAAACGATCGAGCCGCCCAGATGCTGAGTGGGATCGGAAGCCCGGTATCGGAAGGAAAAGAGTATCAAAAAAGGAAGGGAGAGAAGAATATGGCGAAATATGTAACGAATGTAAGAGGCAGCTTAACCGCTTTTAGCTCTTATTTGGAGGGAAGAATTTTAAACGGAAGTATGTCAGCCTCCAAAGAGGATGAATTCTGTACGGAAGTGAATGGAGTCAGAGTCTGCGTGCAGGTATATGAACGCTACAGCTACATGGGAGGCAATCGCGTAAGCTTAAACGTTACTATGGTGGAACAGGATGGATACATTCAGGTAGCGGCCATCACCTCCGGCGGAAGCCAGGCCATGTTTTTCAAAATAAATACCTTCGGCGAAGAAGCCTTCCTCGATAAGTTTAAGGAAGCGATAGAAGGGTACCGAGGCTGAAAAATGTCGAAAAAATAAAAATAATCCGCAAAATTTCACAAAACTGACAAAATGTTATGGTAGGATAGGTAGAAAGCACTGTCACACCGGCATCGGCGTAATTTTCGCTTGCACAAGCCTGCAGATGTGATATAATGTACTGAAAGGGTATAATAACAGGAGGTCAAGATGAAAGAGAAAGATCAGAAAAAAGCAAATCAGGAGACTGTCAGCGAACCGATGAGTCTCAGCAAGCAAAGAAAGATGGAAAGAAAGCAGGAGATAGCCAGGCAGAAGCGGAACGCGGCGATCGGCAAGGTTGTGTCGATTGTAGTAATAGCAGCTCTGTGTGTTGGAGTTGTATCCTTTGCGGGGTACAAGATATACAGAAGTATCACAAGAGTAAAACCGAGCAGCGATTACAGCGCAATGCTGGAGGATAACGGTATGATCAAGAACGTTACCGCATCCGACTATGTAACCTTATGCGATTATAAGAATCTCACCATCCCGTTCTCCGAGGTTGAATATACGGATGAAGAACTGGAAGAAGAGATTGCATCTCTGGTAGAGGACAAGGCGGCGCTCAGTGAGACGTCCGATAAAGTAATTGAAGACGGCGACAAGATCAATATCGACTACGTTGGAAGTATTGACGGCGTAGAGTTCGAGGGCGGAAGCACCAACGGCGAGGGCGATGATGTTACGATCGGTGCCGGACTTATGATTGATGATTTCGAAGAGCAGATGATTGGACACAAGGTTGGTGACGAGTTCATCATTCAGGTGACTTTCCCGGAGGAATATTCTTCCAATACGGAGCTTGCAGGCAAGGACGCGACATTCTCGATTACGATTAACGGAATCTATATTGCGCCGGAATTCGACGACGCATTTGTAACAGAGTTCCTGTCCGATTATGCTTCCACTGCGGAAGAGTACAAGACCTATTTAAAAGAGACGAATTATAAGGAGAATCTTCGGAACTGGATTGCGACCTATCTGCTCGAGAATTCGACTGTGAACTCCTATCCGGAGGAATACATGGAGCATATGAAGTCTCTGCAGAAGTATGAGGACGAAGCCAACTATGAGTACATGGCTCAGATCTACACCAGCTATTACGGATATAACCCGTACAAGAACTTCGAGGGCTATGTTGGAATGTCCGAGGCGAAGTACGATAAGACTCTGTATGAGACCGTACAGACCCAGGCGAATCAGGAACTGATTTACCAGGCGGCTTTTGAACAGGAGGGTCTGTCTGTAACAGAGGATGACGCGGTTGCTTATATGGTAGAGAGCGGATATACGCAGGATGATTATACAGAAAGCGTAGAGACCTATGGACTTGGATATGTAATGCAGCCCATGATTGCGATTGCAGTAATTGATGCAATTGCGGAGACCGCAACAGTTCAGTAAGAGAATGCATTAAAGGGTAAGGAACAGCTTAGAAGAATAAGATACGCCCCGTCCGGCAAGACACTTGGATGCGTCTGCCGCGACGGGGCGTATTTTATATGCTCGCTGAATTAATGTGCTGAATTGCAGCTATCAGCCAGAGCGTTATCAGTTGCCCTTACCCTCCATATCCTTCGGAAGAATCAGATTCAGAATAACGGAAATGACGAATACCACCGCAACCACGTTGCTGGAAAATACGGACTGTACAATCGCAGGCATTGAATTCCAAAGACCGATCTCGCTGGAAGCAGTGAAACCGATACCGACTGCGAGGGACAGCGAAGCGAAGAAATTACCGACCGGAGGAAGCAATCCGGCCAGAATCATGCCAATGATGAGCTATATGTTTTCATCAAACTATTTCTTACAGCTTGTAAAAGTGCAGATTGTCCATTCCCGGAATAGTCATTGTATTTTGTATAGTAACTGTTGCAAACTGTTGAAAAATCGTTGCTCACAGAAATACCTCCCATTGACGCTCCTTATTTTATTCAAATAGAAGAATTTATACATCCGAAAAGACTGGAAGAAAAACAACTGAATTTTGCCAGTTATATATATCATCTCATCAAATGTTACTTATCGTATGTAGACTTATTGTGTTCTTTATTGTATTATACATAGTGGAGGCTTGCAAGGATGGTTATCGCAGAAGTATATCTCTTGAAAATATTCAGCGTATAGCCGATGCATTGGAAATCGAAACATATAAGTTGTTTTTGGAGGATTATGATGAGCGAAAAGATTAAAGACATTTTGTTAGAGCATTGCGGGAAGAAAAACGCAATAACATCTAAACAAATAAGTAAATCCATGGGGTTCCCGATGGAAGATACACAAGCTGTTAGCCGCAAAGAAATATGGAAAACTGCGGAGGAATATGGTTTGCCCGTTATATCTTGCGGCAACAAAGGTTTTTGTATTGCCGAAACCGATGAGGAAATGAAGGAATTTAACGAAAATCGCGACAAACGTGTTGCCGGCATAAGAAAAACACAGGAAATGGCAAATAGAAATTACGAGGAGTGGAAAAAGAAAAAATGAAATACACACTTAAAAATGAACTTATCGAGGATTTCAATGAAAGCGAATCTTTCAGTTTTCCCAAATACACATCTCAGTTGATCAACTGGGCAAATCAAAACGCACAGGGCACTCGCCCGGTAGTTGTAGGTCAGATGTCCGAATTGTTTCCTGAGTTCATGGCATCTGGAGAAGAAATCACAATCGATAATTGGCGAAATTGGTATATTGAAAGACACCCCGATGCATTTGAAAAGGCAACCGACAAAATTTACGCACAGGTGCAAAACCTTCGAGATGCAATCCAGCTTATTGATCGTGAAATGGTCGAGCATTGGGTAGAAGATCTTGTTATTGCAAAAACATTCAATGGTCTTTATGTGCAAAAAGCGATCTTGGCATCTCTTGCAGCTCGCAAGGGTACAACTTATCGTCTTGCTGCACCGGATGAAGAATCTGTTGGTATCGATGGATATGTTGGAAATGTTCCGTATTCTGTCAAGCCCGATACATATAAGACTATGGGGCGTCTGTCCGAAACAATCGCAGTAAAGATGATTTATTACACCAAAACTAAAACTGGATTGACTATCGAAGTAGAAGAATAAGTTCATGGGCGGAGGCGAAAACCTCCGCCCGTTCTTTAGTTAGGGAGTGAATTTAAAAATTTCTTTTGACAGGTATAGTCAAATGATGTATCGACATCAACATATCCCGTTCTAACCAAATGATTATTGACAAAGGTTTTGTTATCAAGATACACATAGCATAATAAATTGTTTTCCGAATCATATTTAACAGTATCGTACTTCAAGAAAACTTTTCGCTTCTGAAATTTCTCCTGCAAGAAACGGATTGCTTCTGTTTGATATTGCGGATTTGGCTGAATACCCAGCAAACGAACGCTAAGACCGTTGCTAAGTTCAATTTTATCGGGAGATATAACCCTTTTAACACCGAACATCTCGTCACGCTTTGCTTCTGATTGATCAATCTTAGAACCAAATTGAAGTTTCTTTACATCAACTTTTTTGTCCATTCGATGCGGGTCGGTAAAAACATAAGGAAGTTGATCGAAAGAGGCAATGTTTCCAATCTCATCTTCCGTAAAAATCACTTTCGCATCATCGTCTAATTTGATCTGTTCCGCTCCTAATTTTTCGCGAATTATTGGTTCAAACTCTTTGTTGATTTCATAACCAATAGAATTTCTTCCGAGATTTTTAGCAGCCAGTGATGTTGTACCACTGCCGGCAAACGGATCGAATACGGTTTCTCCTGCAAAAGAGAACATTTTTATAAGTCTCTTAGGAAGTTCTTCCGGGAACATAGCTATATGTCCCATCTGCTTGACACCGTTAAAATTCCAATGAGAATAGAAATACTGTCCCCATTCTTCTTTTGTCATAGCAGATTGTCCTTTTTGCTGTTGTGTGGGTTTAGGCGCGTTTCCTAACTTTTTGAAAAGCAGGATGAACTCATAATCCATTTTAAGAATACCATTACGAGGATATGGAAAGCTACCCATAATAGCTCCGCCGCCAGAGGTATTCATAGTAGTCGTTTTCTGCCAAATGATAGCACCCATATAATCCATACCAAGAGATTCGCAAAAACGAATGATCTCTGTTCTAATCGGAATCACTTTATATCTGCCATAATATACGGAGCGCGCAAACTGATCTCCAATGTTGATGCACAATCTACAACCATCGGAAAGAACACGATAACACTCTTTCCATACCAAATTCAAATTGTTTATATATTCTTCGTAACTATCGTTAAATCCGATCTGATCTTCTGTTCCATAATCTTTTAACTGCCAATAAGGAGGCGAAGTCACGATTAACTGTACGGATTTATCTTTAATTTGATTGAGCGAACGACTATCGCCAAATATGATTTTATGCTCAGTCATAGCAAAGTCCTTTCTTACTTAACGAGTTCACCATTGCTTAAAACAAAGTATTGTTCGTATGTAACATCCAAAGCCTTTGCAATTTGGTTAAGTTCGTCCTGGGTGATTGTATTTCGTTTGAGTTTAGCATTGAAATTTTGTGGTGTCTGGTTAATCCTACGTGCAAGTTCTGATAAACTCACACCAGTTCTTACGCACAAAACACGAATCTGTTCTGAAGTAGTCATATACACCTCTCCTTAGATCTTCTGATTGATATTATATACTATTTAATTGATAATGTCAATCCCTTGGTGTAAACAATATTAAAAATTTTGAATGAAAATCTAAATTCTACCCCCATGATGAATTTAGTCTTACACTCTGTGTGATTACCCTGTATGATTATGATACCTCCTATCCGCAGTAGAAAGAGGTACCCATGAGTAAATCAATTTCCCTTCTCATCACCGACCGTGGCGGGGAATTTCAAAATCCAGATGCATTGGAATGTAGGAACTTTGAAACGCTGTCTTCTATGCCCAGATGGTAGCGGTATAATTTGGTATCACTTATGGTGTCAATATAATGACAATTACGAAAAGTGCCCGAAAACACAGTGATTTTCGGGCACTCGTAAGCCTTATGGTATTATTCCCACTCAATCGTAGCGTTCGGCTTCGGGCTTAAGTCGTAGCATACACGGTTGACATTCTTAACTTCCTTCATGATTCTGTCCGTAATGGTCAGCAGAATCTCCCAGTCTACCAGCTCAATCTTCGCGGTCATCGCATCCACGGTATTCACCGCGCGGATAATAACGGGATACTCAAAGCTTCTTGCGTTATCTCTTACACCAACCGACTTGAAATCAGGAACGATCGTGAAATACTGCCATACCTTCTTATCCAGCCCGGCCTTTGCAAATTCTTCTCTTAAGATCGCATCGGACTCGCGAACCGCCTCAAGACGCTCTCTGGTAATTGCGCCAAGGCATCTTACGCCAAGACCGGGGCCCGGGAACGGCTGACGATAAACCATCTCGTAAGGAAGGCCGAGCTCAACGCCGCAGGCACGAACCTCATCCTTGAACAGCTGCTTTAACGGCTCTACCAGCTGGAACTGCAGATCCTCCGGAAGACCTCCCACGTTGTGATGGGACTTGACCATCTTTGCTGTCTTGGTACCGCTCTCCACAATATCGGGGTAAATCGTTCCTTGACCGAGGAATTCGATTCCGTCCAGCTTTCTTGCCTCTTCTTCAAAGACTCGGATGAACTCGGCACCGATGATCTTGCGCTTCTGTTCCGGATCCGCAACATTCTCAAGCTTTCCAAGAAAACGCTCGGAAGCGTCAACATATACCAGGTTCGCATCGAGCTGATTGCGGAATACCTCAATAACAGCCTCGGACTCGCCCTTTCTCATCAGACCGTGGTTTACATGAACACAGGTCAGCTGCTTTCCGATTGCGCGGATGAGCAGGGCCGCGACAACGGAGCTGTCAACGCCGCCGGAGAGGGCGAGCAGAACCTTCTTGTCACCAACCTGCTTTCTGACCAGCTCGATCTGATCCTCAATAAAATTCTTCATGTTCCAATTGGCTTCCGCCTTGCATACATCGAATACGAACGGCTTTAAGAACGCGCCAAGCTCGTCCTCAGCGGGCCACTCGGGCGTATTCCCACACTTTGCGAGCTCATGGCCGACGGACATAACCGGATAGCCGGCTTCGTAAATCTCGGGGAGAACGTCGATTCTCACGCCATCCACGATGTGATTCGGTCCTCCGTTAATAATAATGCCTTTTACATTCGGAAGCTTCTTCAATTCATCAGCGGTAATATCGTGCGGATAAATCTCACTGTACACGCCAAGGGCGCGGACTGCTCGTGCAATCACGGTATTCTCGGTGCTTCCCAGATCCAGAATAACAATCATATCCTGCTTCATGACATCCATACCTCTCTATTTGTTTCTGTTGTATTCCGGCACTGAAATCGGTGCAGCCGGAGTTCAAGCCGGAGGACTCCGTATGAATTCTACGTGAATTGCAGCAGAGAACACAGGAATCCAATAATAATATTGTAATACATGGGAGGTACCAATGTCAAAGAAAATATTGGAACGAGCCGGCAAAGCTTTAATAAATTATGCAGGAGGGAAAAGCGGAGGAAAAGAACGAGCCCGGCCGATGCAAATGAAACGCTTGCAAGAAAGTAATAAAATAGATATAATGAATACAGGCAGCGATATCGCAGATGAGTGCCGAGGAGAAAAGATGACTGGAGGAGAATAAGATGCAGAAATTTGCAGATATGGAGTATAAGCGCCCTGACGTGGAGGCGTTCAGGAAATATTTGAACGACTATATTGAGAATCTGAAAGCGGCGCCGGATTACGAGACAGCAAAGAAGCTGTTCCTTGCTCAGAAAGAGAAGATGGCCGAGCTTTCGACGATGAGAAGCATTGCATACATCCGGAACACTGTGAACACCGCGGATGAATTCTATGATGGGGAGATCACATATTTTAACAGCGAGATGCCGAAGCTTTCTCTGATTATGAGAAAAGCATCCGAGGCCCTGCTTGATTCTCCGTTCCGTGCGGATTTTGAAAAGGACTACGGCACTATCTTTATCAAGAATATGGAGAACAGCAGACGATTTGCGGATGAGAGAATTATTCCCGATCAGATCGAAGAGGGAAAGCTTGAGAAGGAATATTCCAGGACATCCGCTTCCTGTAAGACAACCTTCCGCGGGAAGGAGTGCAATTTCTACGGGCTGCTCAAAGCGATGCAGAGTACGGACAGAGCGGAGCGAAAGGAAGCGTTTGAGGCGTGGGCGGATCTGTATGAGAGAACGGCGGATGAGCTGGACAGGGAGTATGACGAGCTGATTGAAGTTCGCTGCAGAATCGCACATACCCTTGGATTTTCGAATTACATCGACATGGCTTATCTGTCGAGAAGACGATTTGATTATACGGCGGAGGACGTTAAGGTATTCCGGAAGCAGGTAAAGGATGTTATCGTTCCGGCGGTTGACAGATTATTCAAAGAGCAGGCAGAGCGCCTCGGCGTGGACAAGCTTCGCTACTACGATGAGTCCCTGTGCTATCCGGACGGCAATGCGGTTCCGATCGGGAATAAGGATGAGCTGGTGGCAAAGGCGCAGAAGATGTATCATGAGCTGTCCCCTGAGACAGCCGAGTTCTTTGATTTTATGGTGGAGAATGATTTGTTTGATCTTGAGACAAAGCCCGGCAAGCGTCCCGGCGGTTACTGCACTTCACTTCCGATGTACAAGGCTCCGTTCATTTTCTCGAATTTCAACGGAACCAGCGCGGATGTGGACGTATTAACGCACGAGGCGGGACATGCGTTCGAGGGGTATACGGCGAGCCGTGTGCTTCCGATCTCTGACCTGTCGCATTCTACCAGTGAGATTAACGAGATTCACTCGATGGCGATGGAGCATTTCACCTATCCGTGGATGGAGCTGTTCTTCGGAGAGAATGCGGACAAGTACCGCTACGCGCATTTAAAATCCGCACTCGAGGTCATTCCGTACATGGTATGTGTGGATGAGTTTCAGCACCGGGTATTTGAGAACGGCGGCCTGAATGCGAAGGAGCGCAGAGCGGTATGGCATGAGTTGGAGCAGACCTATATGCCGTGGAGAGATTACGACGGCAATGAGTTCCTTGGCGAGGGCGGGTTCTGGATGCAGAAGCAGCATATATTCCTGTATCCGTTCTACTATATTGATTACGCGCTTGCCCAGATGGGCGCTTTCGAGTTCTATACCAGGATGAAGCAGGATCATGCGGCAGCATGGGCGGACTACTATAAGCTCTGCACGCTTGGCGGAAGCAAGGGCTATTTTGAACTGTTAGAGTCGGTCGGACTTTCGAATCCCTTTAAAGAGGGCAGTGTTCGGAAGGCTGTGTCCGGCGTACTGGAGGAGTTATTTAAGGAGAACAAAAGATAAGCAAGCGGAATAATATCAGAACGCAGGAATCCCCCGGCTGTTCCCAGCCGGGGGATTCCTGCGTTTTTCAAAGTGGAGAATATATAAATATAAGAAATCAGCAAATTAGGGTAATACGAATAACTCTAACAAAGTGCCTTGCCTTCCCATTCCGGAGCAGGAGAAGCGTCCATAAGCTTCGTAATGGTAGGAGCAATATCCAGAATGGATACGTCACTTAACTTGGCGCCGGGAGTAAATGATTTACCGGAGCAGATAACCGGAATCGTCATATCCTCCGGCATTGTGGAGCCATGCATTCTTCCGTGGCCGCCGTGATCCGCGGTAACGATAATGGTATAATCCTTCTCGAACGCTTCAAATACGCGTTGAATCTGTTCGAAGGACTGGTAGCAGGCGCTCAGATATTCCTCGCTCATCCAACCGTAATTGTGACCTGCCGCATCCGTTAAGCCGAGGTACAGGAACGCAAAATCAAGGTTCTGTCCCGGAATGTCCTGCAGCGCGCGATCGGTCACCATTACATTCGCTTTTTCGTAGGTATATACATGACCGGATGCGAAATAGCTCACGGCGAGACTGTCCGGCTGATAGAGATCACGCAGTTCGCCCCAGTTATAGAAAAAGGAAGCAGCCTTTCCGGCGGCACGAAGCTGCTCGCACAGACCGTTTACCGGACGAACCTGAGGGGTATAGGTATTCGTAAGAATTCCGTGGCGATCCGGGGTAACGCTGTGGAACAGTGACATATGACAGGGAAGCGTTACGGACGGAGTTACCGTCTGCGCGTCCATGGAATAGCTGCTCTTGGTAAGAAGCGTCTTTGCAAACGGATGTCCGCATGCTTCAAATGCATCGGGACGAAGTCCGTCAGAGAGAATCAGAATTACTTTTTCAGACATAATAAATAACCTCCTGTCAGATGATTACAATCAAAAACTAAACTGAATATAGCACATCCTTTCAAAAGGAACAAGACGATTTCCGACAGGAAGAGGTAGAAAATCCGAAGATAGTATTTTCTTTTAAAGAGGAGTGTGATAAAATGGAGCAGAAGAAAGACCGGGAGACCGGAGGAGTGACAGAATAAGGAGTGCTATGAATCGGACAGAGGAGATCAGAATCAGGGCGGCATCGCCTGATGATGCGGCCGAGCTGCTTGCAATCTACGCGCCCTATGTGACAGGGACCGCGATAACCTTTGAATACGAGGTGCCGGGAGCGGAGGAATTCCGGGAGAGAATCCGGAACACTCTGAAGAGATATCCCTACCTCGCTGCGGTAAAGAACGAAGCGATCGTGGGCTATGCCTATGTGTCGCCGTTTCATAAACGCGCGGCCTATGACTGGGCGGTGGAGACTTCAATTTATGTGAGGATGGGCGAGCACGGCAGCGGAATCGGAACGAAGCTGTATCAGGCGCTGGAAGCGGTGATGCGGCAGCAGAATATCTGGAATATGAACGCCTGCATTGTCTATCCGCATCCGGAGAGCATCGGATTTCATGAGCACATGGGCTACCGAACGGTCGCGCATTTTACCCGATGCGGGTACAAGCTTGGAATGTGGCATGATGTGATCTGGATGGAGAAGCTGCTTGGCGAGCACCCGGAGAGGCCGGAGCCTGTGAAGTCGTTCTCGGAAGAGATGTTATATGGTTTGAATGATTTTTAACTTATTTGAATGATTACTAAATGAAAAGAAGGAAAGGAAGAAAGAATATGAAGGATCAGAATTGTGGATATTGTATGAGAGGGGAACTGTTGGATAAGTTTGGTATCTTCATCTGCGATCTGTCGGTGAGTTCGCTGATTTTATTCAAGGAGCAGAGCCATCCGGGAAGATGTATCGTTGCGTATAAGGATCATGTGAGCGAGATCGTGAATATCAGCGAGGAGGACAGGAACGCATTCTTCGCAGATGTAACAAGAGCGGCCAAGGCGATTCACGCGGCATTCCATCCGGATAAGGTAAACTACGGCGCTTACGGCGATACCGGCTGCCATCTGCATATGCATCTGGTTCCCAAGTACAAGGATCAGTACGAGTGGGGCGGTGTGTTCGAGATGAATCCGGGCAAGGTATTATTGACGGATGAGGAATATGCGGAGATGATCGAGAAGATTAAGAAGGAGCTGTAGGGAGAACATGAGAATGGAACAGAAATTAGAGCCGAAGTGCTATTTTAAGAAAGCGGTTCCGGTCTGGAAGGCCGGCTGCGAGACGGAATATAATCAGACGCTGGGATTTCAGGGATGTTTTTCAAAGAATTCGGTCACCGAGAAGGTGACGATCCGCATCGCGGCATCAACCATTTACAGGGCGTATCTGAACGGGGAACTGTTGGGATATGGTCCGGCGCGCGCGGCGCATGACTATTATCGTGTGGATGAGTATGAGGCAGAGAAGCGCAGACTGAAGGAAGAGAACATTCTGACTGTGGAAGTGGTCGGATTCAATATTAACAGCTTTGCTTATCTGGATCAGCCCTCCTTCCTGCAGGCGGAGGTATCGGAAGGAGAGGCCGTGCTTGCGGCAACCGGAACCGGGGCGGATTCGATGAAGGCGAAGGAGATTGCGGATCGTGTTCAGAAGGTGCAGCGCTACAGCTATCAGAGAGTATTTATGGAGGTATACCGCCTTGCACCCGGATATGACGCGTGGAGAACGGAAGCATTCAGGGGTGAGACGGAGAGGCTTGCACAGTGCGGCACAAAACAGCTGCTCGAGCAGCATGTACATACCTGTAAGTTTGAAGTGAGCAAGGTAAAAGCGAAGATTGCACAGGGTACGTTTCAGAGCGGCTGTGAGGAGAATGAGCTGTGGAAGAACCGTGCCTTCTACAATATCAGCGACAGTTATAAGGGCTACAAGGTAGACGAGCTCGAGGTAAATGTATCCGCGATACTCGATCAGACCAATACGCTTACACTGCAGAGCGTTCCTGCTATACCGTTCGAAAGCGGGTGTGAGTTAAAGACAGGCGAATTCGCAATATGCGATCTGGGAATGAACCGGACCGGTATGCTCCGTATCGGAGTGACCTGCAAGGAGGATACCGTGCTGGTTATGACAATGGATGAGCTGCTGACAGAGGGCGACATCTTTTACAGAAGAATGAGCAGTGTGAACGGCATCTATTATGAGCTGAAGAAGGGAAGCTATGTTATTGAGACGATTCAGCCGTACAACTGCCGTTATATGAAGCCGATGGTATACTCCGGAGACGCGGTGGTAACGGAGCTTTCCGTTCGCGAGTATAAGAATCCGGACGCGGGAAGGGCAAAGTTCTTCTGCAGCGATCCGGTGTTGGAGTCTATCTTTGAGGCCGGAAGAGAGACCTTTGCGCAGAACGCACCGGATATCTACATGGATTGTCCGTCCAGAGAACGTGCGGGCTGGCTGTGTGACAGCTTCTTTACCGGAAGGGTCGAACCGATTCTGACCGGAGAGACATTAGTTGAGGATAATTTCCTTGAGAATTACTGCCTGCCTGAGACCTTTGCGAATCTTCCGGATGGAATGGTTCCGATGTGCTATCCTTCGGATCACACGAACGGTTCGTTCATCCCGAACTGGGCGATGTGGATGATTCTGGAGTTCGAGGAGTATCAAAAGCGCAATCCGAAGCAGAAGCTCGGCGATACCATCAGGCGAAGAGTCGAGGGCGTCTTCCGTTATCTGGAGCAATATGAGAACGAGGACGGCCTGTTAGAGAATCTGGACAGCTGGATTTTCGTAGAGTGGTCCAGAGCCAACGAACTGGTAAAGGGAGTCAATTATCCGACGAATATGGTATATGCCGGAATCATGGATGCTGCCGCGAGAATGTTCGGCAGAGAGGAATGGGCGAAGAAAGCGGAGACGATTCGGGAGACCATCCGTGAGCAGTCCTTTAGTGGCGAGTTCTTCCGCGATCAGAGTCTGAGATTGGACGGAAGGCTTGTCAGAACCGAAGAATCAACTGAAGTATGCCAGTATTACGCATTCTTTTTTGGAATTGCGGATGATAAGAGGTATCCGGAGCTGTTCCGGACGATGCTTGAGAAGTTCGGTCCCGGACGTGATACAAAGAAGGTATATCCGGAGGTTGGCCCGGCGAACGCGTTCATCGGCAATTATTTAAGACTTGAGATTCTGTCCCGTTACGGGCTTGCCGATCAGATTATCAAGGAGACCAAAGGCTTCTTCCAATACATGGTGGAGCGGACAGGAACCCTCTGGGAGCTCGTATCCCCGACTGCAAGCTGCAATCACGGCTTTGCTTCGCATGTTACTTACCTGTACTGCCGGGATTTACTCGGACTCAAAAAGATTGATCATGATAAGAAGGAGATCACGGTAAGCGTGCCGGAGTGCGCGTTGGAGTATTGCAAGGGCATCATTCCGGTTGGTGATGGATATCTGGAATATGGCTGGAAGAAGGAGAACGGCAAGACTGTTCCGGAGTATAGGCTGAGCGAAGGGCTTGACTATACGGTTGTGGAGGAGTAAGAGCTCTGGCACGGAATCAGCATTACAGTTCCCAAAGATGTAGCCGCATCGCGGCGGAGCTCTTCCAACAAAAAAAGGGGCACTTCCGAATATACGGTCGGAAGTGCCCCAATAAATGAATCAATTAAAGTTCTTTCGATTTCTTCAGCTGGAATAAGAAAGTTAGCTCCTCTTCTTTATATACGAACAGCAGCAGAATTCCAAGCGCGATAACCGACACCACAACATAGCAGTCCGCCACATTAAAGCGCGGGAAGTCAATCGGCGTAAAATAGAAGAAATCGACGACATAATTATTCACAACACGGTCGATCAGGTTGCCGATTGCGCCGGATGTCAGAACTGTGAACGTGACACGCAGAGGAACAAAGCGCTTCCTGGAAGGAATCTGAAAATATTTCCAGATAATGACACCTAACAGCACGAGGGTAAATACAATCAGCGGGATCTGCATCCCCTGGAAGGAGCCAAAAGCGGCCCCGCGGTTCTCAAGATATTCCAGCTCGAATACGCCTGGAATGATTACGAGGTTTGGCTGTCCCTTAAGATGGGAAACGGCCAGACACTTGGTAATCTGATCAATCGCGGTCAGGATGATGACCGTTAAAAGCGGAATTAAGATATGGTTCAGTTCGGTACGTCCGGAATTGGAATTCGACATAGTAACCTCCGTTCGGTCCCGCCGCCGCGTCAGAGCGTTCCGGCCCGCGGGAAATATTGTGTTGTTAATAGGATAATCAAACCGGGAGGAAAAGTCAAGCGGCTGGGAAAAAGTTTCGAATTGATCATAGCGGAAAGAATCAGGAGCGTTCCGAATGGAAAGAAACATAACGTTTCATGAAAGAATATTTGCATTCAGAATACTTTCATTCGGGATGTTTTCATTTAGGATATACTTCTTTTTGAAAATGTGATATACTGATGATTGATATGCAAAGCAATCATGCGAATCGACAGGGGCTACCGAACAGAAGCAGGAGGGAATGTCCGGAAGCAGAACAGCAGGTATCAGAAAGCGCAGTATCGCGCGGAAATGGAGCAGGATATGAGAGAATTCACATCGGCATCGGCGAATAAGCTTCTTCGGACCTATGAGGACGAGAAGAACTATCTGTTATCAATGGAAGCGGATTCCGCAACCTATGTGCTTGCGGACGGCGAGAAAGAGGAACCGCCGGCATACAGCTATGAAGAGACGGCGGCAAGACTTGCGCAGATCGACCGTGAGGTTCGCAAGCTCAAGCACGCAATCAATGTATTTAATGTTGGCGCGGTGCTTCCGAAGCTTGGAATCACGATTGATGAGGCGTTAGTAAAGATGGCGCAGCTGACCAGAACCAGGGCAAGACTGGATAGTATGAGAAAGCGCCTGCCTAAGGCGAGAAAGCAGGAATACGGACGGACCAACCTGATTGAATACGAATATGTCAACTACGATTTGCAGAAGGTTCAGGAGGATTACCAGAAGGTCTGCCAGGAGATTATGGAGATTCAGATGGAACTGGATTACTGCAATCAGACGGTGACGTTTGAAGTGGATCTGTAAAGAGACAGGTCCGGATATGTCTGACCTAATTTTATTTTTAGAGAAGATAAGGTTCACGCAGGATATGGTTCCCGGTTATTCTGTTATTCGGTTATCGGTTCAGGTTCATGGTAACAGACTTTTGTGGAGAGATACATATCGTTTTCAGACATATCGAAAACTTGCCGGAGTTCAATCGGAATGCCCATGTTCCGATATCCGGGCATCCGGATGCCGGAATATTCGGATATCCGATCGGGCTTCGGCGGGCATGGAAGTATCCGGTTATAGATGCCGAAGCATAAGCGATACAAAAAGAAAACGACATCAAAGAGAAACGACATCAAAGAGAAAAGACAGGAAAGAACAAAGACAGGAAAGAACAAAGACAGGATAGAACAAAGATAGGATAGAACAAAGACAGCAAAGAACAAGGACATCAAAGAATGCCCGGAACAGAGGGCATTGGAAGAAACGGAGACAATGAATTATGGCGGATAAGAACAGCCTTTCCGGGGATTTCACCCAGGGAAGCATTGTGAAAAAGCTGATTCAGTTCATGATCCCTATATTGGGAGCGCTGATCTTGCAGGCGATGTATGGAGCAGTGGATTTGCTGATCGTTGGACAGTTCGGAACGGACGCAGCGATCTCAGCGGTTGCAACAGGAGGCAATATTATTAATCTGGCCACGATTGTGGTAACCGGGCTTACGATGGGCGTTACGGTGCTCATCAGCCGTTATTTGGGAGAAGAAAGGAGTCATAAGGTAGGAAAGGTAATCGGAGGGGCGGTATTCTTTTTTGCAATCCTTGCGGTTATTTTGATGGCGATTTTGGTCGTGTTTGCGCCGGGACTTGCTTCTCTTCTGAATGTGCCTGAGGAGGCATATGAACTGACCGCGGTATATGTGCGGATCTGCGGAGCCGGTATGATATTCGTCATTGCGTATAATGTAATCAGCGGTATCTTCAGAGGTCTGGGCAATTCCAGGCTCCCTCTGATATTCGTGGCGATTGCGTGTGTTGTGAACATAGTTGGGGATCTGCTCTTTGTCGCGGTATTCGACATGGATGTCGCCGGTGCGGCGCTTGCGACGATTCTGGCGCAGGCGGTCAGCGTGTTGCTGTCTCTGGTGATTATCCGCAGACAGGAGCTTCCGTTCTCGGTATCGAAAAAGGATATCGGCTGGAATCCGGAGATTGGGCGAATCGTAAAGCTTAGAGGGCCGATTGCGTTCCAGGACATGCTGGTAAATATCTCGTTCCTGATTCTGTGCGCGATTGTGAACGGAATGGGGCTTGAGGCTTCCTCCGGGTACGGAATCGCTCAGAAGGTAATTGCATTTGTCATGCTGATCCCCTCGGCGCTGATGCAGTCGATGTCGGCGTTCGTCGGACAGAATGTGGGAGCGGGCAAGGAGGACAGAGCGAGACGGGCGATGTTTGCGGGAATGGGAATCGGTGCAGCAATCGGTGTTCCGATCTTTTTGATTGCTTTTTTCCGAGGCGATATTCCGTCCGCAATCTTTACCTCGAACGCCGCGTTCATAGCGCGTTCGGCGGAGTATCTGCGCGGTTACAGTTATGAAGCGGTTCTGACCTGTATCGTGTTCAGCTATATCGGATATTTTAACGGACATGGAATGACGCTTCCGGTTATGCTGCAGGGGATCTCGGCATCTCTGTTGGTGAGAGTGCCGTTATCATACCTGTTCAGCCTGAAGGAAGGGGCGAATCTGGTTGATATCGGAATCGCGGTTCCGATTGCGTCGGTGTACGGAATCATTTTCTTCACCATATGCTTTTGGATTGCGATAAAAAACGAAAAGAAAAAGGGCGAATAATGGATTGACACTGCCAGAATTCAGGATTACAATATAGGGCGAATAAAAAAGAAGCTTGCGTCTGACAGCTCATATGCACGGGCTGCCGGCAGAATGGAGGATTATGATGAGAGTTTTATCAATTGGCAACAGCTTTTCACAGGATGCAACTGCCTATGTGCATCAGATTGCAGAGTCTGCGGGAGAGAACGTGGAGACCGTGAATCTTTATATCGGGGGCTGCTCGTTAGAGCGTCATTGGAATAACCTGACGTTAGAGACCGAGAAGTATCTGAAGGAAGTGAACGGACAGTCGACCGGCGAGTACGTTACGATTCGTGAGATGCTGGCGGACGGACACTGGGATTATATCACCCTGCAGCAGGTAAGCGGTGCGAGCCACAAGATTGCAACTTTTTTCCCTTTCCTGACACAGATTGTAGATTATCTGAAGGAGAATGCGGATTACGGTGAATTAGTAATGCATCAGACCTGGTTCTATGAGGATAAGAGTGAGATGCTGGCTAATCAGGGCTATGAGAAGCATGAGGATATGTTCGCAAATATCAAGAAGTCCTATGCGGAGGCAATGGAGAGAGTTGGAATTAAGAAGATGATTCCTTCCGGACAGGTATTTGCAAATCTTCTTGATGACGGCGTCGGCAAGGTTCACAGAGATCATTTCCACGCACTGATTCCGTTCGGCCGCTATGTGCTCGGCCTTGTATGGTATGAGACATTGACCGGAAAGAGCTGCCTTGAGGCGGATTATGTTCCGGAGGGAATGTGTGCGGAGCTTGCGCGTGCTGCAAGAGAGATGGTACATCGCTATCTCGTTTAATAGGAAATTGCTATTTTTTGATATGGACGATTGGTATAAAAATACCCAACAATAGTGGGTGCAATAAAAGTACCTACTGTTGTTGGGCATAAGAAACAAACGGTACGCATGGTAGTGTGAGTAGGAGGAATTTCTCTATCAAGAGAAATTCCTCCTACTCGCTTACAAATAAGATTGGAGTAGTTTATAATGAGCAAATATAAAACAGTTGACTTACATAAGGCAAAATGGATTTCTACAGGCGGAGCATGCAGTACACCGCGGTTTCGTCAGGTAATTGTTTTGCCCAAAATCAGTGAAGCACAAATTACTATTGCAGGTCTGGGGATTTACGAGGTGTACATCAACGGCAGGAGAGTCAGTGATGATTTGTTCCTTCCGTTAAGTACCGATTACAACAAGAGAACAGGTATCACTTATGGCAAGAAGCCATTTTTAGAGGAATTTGCACACCGTTTGTATTGTCCTGTTTATAATATCAGGGATTACCTGACAGAAGGGGAAAATACGGTCTGCTTTATGATGGGGCCCGGCTGGTATGAGCATCCGGGAGGCAGTTATGGACATATTAAACTGTGCTATTTGATTGAGTATATCGATATGTCCGGCAAGAACGGTTTCATCGGTTCTGATGAAAGTATTCAGTGGAAACAAAGCTTTGTAAAAGAAGCCAGCCTGATAACCGGGGAATCCCATGATTATACGGACTATGAGGATGTCTGGATGGAGTCCGATTTTGATGCCTCTGACTGGCAAACAGTAGAAATTGAGGAGACACCGGAAACAAATTTTTATATTCAGGATTGTCCTGCGGATAAAATAATACGTCACGTTGCACCGA
>JAGAPO010000070.1 GCA_017623215.1 Lachnospiraceae bacterium
ACGAGACGGGATTCGAACCCGCGACCCTCGCCTTGGCAAGGCGATACTCCACCACTGAGCCACTCGTGCAATTCTGATTCTGTTATCCGGCCGCTCACCGCTTCCGGTAAGCACGAGACGGGATTCGAACCCGCGACCCTCGCCTTGGCAAGGCGATACTCCACCACTGAGCCACTCGTGCATATCCTGTCCTGCATGCGAACTCCTTTCTCAAGGCGGCTGTTCAGCATTGCTTAAGGACAAGACATATAATACCCTATAAACCAGCTTTTGTCAACACCCAATTTCAAATTTTTTAAATATTTTTAATTGTTGTAATTATATCATCAATACCGACGATATTAACAAAATGCTACCAGGAGAACTGACAAGGCTCCCGATGATCCAACGTATCGAATCCGTATCCCGACTCTCGAATCATCTGAATAATATTCGGAAGCATTCTCGCAGTCAGCTGGTTATTCATGGAATCATGCATCAGGATTACCGGCTGATTATATTTGGTATAATCCTTTTTGATATTTTTAATGATGGACTGCTCCGTCGGCGTTCCGACCGAATCCTCCGCGCTCACGTTCCAGTCATAATAAGTAAATCCTCTGCGTTCCATTTCCTTGATCAGTTCTTCTTTAATTCCTTTGCAGTATTCATTATAGCTTCCCCAGGGGAATCGAAACAGAGTCGGCTTCACCCCTGTCAGCTCCACCACCTGCTCATATACCTTGTGAAAATCTGCGAGAAAGCTTTCCACCGATTGGTAGATTTCCTCATACTCGTGCGAGTATGTATGGATTCCTATTGTATGTCCCTCCTGCGCCATGCGCTTGAGCATCTCCTCCCCTTCCTCGTCCATCGTACTGCCCAGAATGAAAAAGGTTGCTTTAATATTCTCCTGTGCCAGCGTATCCAGTATTTCTCCCGTTACACAGCTCGGACCATCATCGAAGGTCAGGTACGCTATTTTTCCGCCGGTGTTCCCTGTTCCGTTTTCCTCTTCCCCGCTGCCCGCGTATTTTTCTGCAGCAGAACCATCAGCCCCCTCATCCGGCCGATCCCCTTCCTCCGGATTGGCTTTGCTGTCCACAACCTCCTTCGATACATACATATCCGGATACCATTCCGTATAGTGCCCCGTTGGATAGACCGTCTCTCCTGCCGTCTCTGCCGCTGAGAGCTCTGTCCCCTCCCCTGCTTCCGCAATGTTCTCCCTTCCCGCTGCAGCTGTCATCATCGCCGCTGTCTCTCCCGCAGCCTGACCGCCCTCCTTTTCCAGACACACCAGCCGAGTAACCAGCAGCGCAAGAACCAGCGTCATCACCGCTATTACTCGATTCATTCTTTGATTCTTTTTGCCCGCCTCGCATTGTTTCCTTCTATTATTCATATGAAAAGAGCTCCGCATATGCTTTCTAACAACATATGCGGAGCCGCTTAACAATATACTTTTTCTTATTTGAGACGATTCAGGATCGCCATCAGCGCTTCGTGTGCAAGCGTAAATGCAGCCTCTCCATCCGTCATTCCCTTTTTCTCCGGATTCTCCTCCAGATTCTTCAATCCCTCGAACGCCGTCAGGTGCGGCTCAAGGCTCAGGAAACCCTTGAAACCGGATTCCTTTAACATCCCGAGAATCTCCTCCACATGGCCGTCACCCTGTCCGGCAGGCACTACTGCACCGCTTTCCATTCCGGCATCTTTGATATGAATGTACTCAATATAAGGCTTCAGCGCCTCATAAGCAGCAAGCGTCTCCTGTTTGCACTGGACAAAATTCGCGAAGTCAAAGGTGCACCGGAAATTCTTCCCGTACAGCTCCTTCATCAGATCCAGGCAGCGGTCCGCGTTATCTCCGTAGATTCCCTTCTCGTTCTCATGCAGCAAAATCACATTCTCTTGAGCCGCATACGCAGCAAGACGTCTAAGGCGGCTCAGCACCTCGTCTCTGACCGCTTCCGGCTTATCCTCTTTCATATAAAAGCTGAACATGCGGATATACGGTGCCTCAAAGAACTTCGCAAGCTCCACTACGTGCTTGAACTTCTCAAAATGCGGCTCAAAATCCTCTCTGATTCCTATCTTTCCGATCGGAGATCCGATCGCGGACACCTTCACGCCCGCCGCGTCAAGCTTCTGCTTTAACTTTGCTGCTTCTTCCAGAGTATAGGAATCCACGCCCTTTCCGTACGCGCCCCGCAGTTCGATGTGAGTTATTCCAAGGCGGGTTACCACCGCCAGCTGTTTGTCAAAATCCTTGTCGATCTCATCCGCAAATCCGGATATTGTATAAAATGGTTCCATGTCAACCGTATCCTCCTTACTGTTCCCCGATGTTCCCTCTTCCGGCTGCCTGTCAGGCACCGTCATGCAGATACCCGGCAAGCTTTCATCCGCGCTTCTTTCTAACTTTGCTTGGCCTATTGCCTCAGCTCTTCGCTCCCTCGTAGCTTCCTCTCGTATCGAAATGAACCGCTTCCCCGGTCTTAATCTTGGAAGTCGCCCTCTTCTTATTCAGCTCCTCCAGGAACTGATCTTCATCAACCGGAATGGATACCACCTTGCCGGTCCATGCGGACAGATGAATCGCATTGGATATGGACAGTCCTCTGATACCCTCAACGCCCTCCGCAACCAGTGGAGTACCGTGCAGAATCTTTCCCGCGAATGCGTTCAGAACACTGACATGACCGTAACCAGGCTCCGGAAGCTCAACCTCCACATACTTTCCCTCCGGGGCTTTAAAGCCATTCTTAACGGTGAAACAATGCTCTCTCTCGTTCACTTCCAGCTCATATACGGACAGCGTATCATTCTCACATACGATCTTTGCCTTCTCCAGATCAACCTCAAAACGGTTCGTACCGGGAGCATCGCCGGTAGACGTAATGAATACGCCGGTTGCGCCGTTCTCGAACTCCATGTACGCAGTAACATCATCCTCAACCTCGATGTTATGCCATTTTCCATTATGTGCAAAGCCCTGAACCCGAACCGGAAGGCCGCAGATCCACTGCAGCAGATCGAGGTTATGCGGACACTGATTCAGTAGAACTCCGCCGCCCTCGCCGTCCCAGGTTGCGCGCCAGCTACCGGAATCATAATAGGACTGCGCACGATACCAGTTCGTAATCAGCCAGTTCACACGCTTAATCTGGCCGTACTGTCCGCTTTGAACCAGCTCATGCATCTTACGGTATACCGCATTGGTTCTCTGATTGAACATCATACCGAATACAAGGCCGCTCTTCTCAGCCACCTCATTCATCTCACGCACCTGCTTCGTGTATACACCTGCAGGCTTCTCGCTCATAACGTGCTGTCCCTTGCCAAACGCACGAATCGCAAGCATCGGATGATCATAATGAGGAACTGCAATCAGAACTGCGTCACAGATGCAGGAATCGATCAGCTCATCCCCGCTTTCGAAAATTACTGTACTCTCCGGGCAATGCTCCTTTGCCCACTCTCTGCGCTTCGGATCCAGATCCGCAACCGCAGTCAGCTCCACCTCCGGGCACTTTCCGGCCATAATATTCTTCGCATGACCGGTCCCCATATTACCAACACCAATAATACCAAGCTTTACCTTATCCATAATAACCTCCGTTCTTTCAGAAACGCCTAAATCCCGTTCGCCGGTATGATCCACATCCTGAAAAATATCCTGAAATGCAGCCATCTTCGGGCCTTTCTCTAAAAATTATAGCACATTACAGTGGCACTGTCCTATAGTTCCATATTATAAAAGAATCTTCGAAAATTTCCATTGTAAAAGCCGTCAAAACTATTGCAAATATAGCGATTCGAAGGTTTTAAAAGGCTTGCTGATGAATCCTTCGCATTTTAAACACAAAAAACCACCCGCTGATCTTTAACTGACAACGGTCGGCTTTCTATCTCTCTATTCTTATGATTTCACTCACCTTGCGGTGGTTGTTCTTTCCTGGCGATTACTCTACCTCTACGCTCCAGCCATGCTCTTCCTTAATTCTGCCGAGCTGAATTCCGGTAATGGTATCGTAGAACTTCTGGCTGTAAGGTCCGATTCCGCCGTCCTGAACCTTCATGATGTGGTTCTCCCAACGCAGCTGACCAACCGGAGAAATTACGGCCGCCGTACCGGTTCCGAATACTTCCTCGAGAGTTCCGTTCTGGTGAGCCTCGAAAATCTCGTCGATCGAGATTCTTCTCTCCTCAACCGGAACGCCCCAGTCCTTACACAGCTGGATAACCGAATCTCTCGTAACGCCGGGAAGAATACTTCCGTTCAGCATAGGAGTAATAACGGTTCCATTGATCTTGAAGAAAATATTCATCGCACCGACTTCCTCGATGTACTTTCTCTCTACGCCGTCCAGCCAGAGCACCTGCGAATATCCCTCGTCATGAGCCTTAACCTGGGAACGAAGCGATGCAACATAGTTGCCGCCGGTCTTTGCCTCACCGATACCGCCTCTGACCGCTCTTACATACTCATCCTCAATCCAGATCTTAACCGGGTTCAGGCCTTCCGGATAATAAGCACCTACCGGGGAGAGAATGATGCAGAAGATATAAGTATCAGAAGGACGAACGCCAAGGAACGGGTCCGTTGCGATAATGAACGGACGGATATACAAGGAAGTTCCCGGCTTGGTTGGAATCCAGGCTTCATCCACCTTAACAACGGCCTTAATTGCCTGCAGGAAATCCTCCTCCGGAATCTCCGGGATGCAGATTCTGCGGTTCGTCTTATTCGCACGCCAGATATTCTTGTCAGGGCGGAATAATAAGGTTCTTCCGTCATCTGCCTTATAAGCCTTTAAGCCCTCGAACATCTCCTGTCCATAATGGAATACCATTGAGGACGGATCTAACGAGAACGGTCCGTAAGGAACGATTCTTGCATCGTGCCAGCCCTTTCCGGTCTCATAATTCATAACAAACATATGATCGGTAAAAATAGTACCGAACTTCAACGGATTCTCAGGTCCGGGAATCTGCTTGGGTGTTGTTGTCTTGGTAATCTTGATATCTAACATAGTTATCCTCCATTCCTTCCGGCTCTGCAAACTGCACCCCAGGCACAATCTGCTGTCTGAAACCAGCCGTCTTACCGCCTGATCTTCAAACTGCCTTTTTTCTGTCAACTCACTGCGCCGCATTACCATAACGCATAGAATTATTTTAGTATTATATTAGTCTCCTGTATCGGATTTTTCAAGTATTTTTTTCAAGTTTGTGCATATTTTCCGCAATTACCTCCGGCGCTGCCCAAATCATCTCTATTCGCTTCATTCCCTGGATGATTTCCGCACATATTTTCGGAAATAATATTCCAAATCGTAATAAGTATGCTCATCCGACTCTTCCACCAGCTCCCAATCCTCCCTCTCATCCAGATTCGGAAAATAAGTATCTGCCTCATAGGCAAAATCAATCCACGTCACATGCGCCGTATTACAATAAGGAAGAAACTGCCGATACACGCTCTCGCCTCCGATGCAATAGATATCCTCATCCGCATATCCTGCTGCTGCCTCGAGCGCCTCCTTAACACTGTGAACCACCACCGCACCCCTCGCAGCATAATCCTTCTGCCGTGTCAGCACAATATTCAGCCTGCCCGCAAGCGGCTGTCCGGCCGGAAGGCTCTCAAGCGTCGTGCGCCCCATAATAATAACCTTTCCCATCGTCTCCTGACGGAACAGCTTCATATCATACGGAATCCGGACCAAAAGCTGTCTTTTATATCCAATCGCCCAATTCTTATCCGCCGCTACTATAATATTCATAATTAACCTCCCTCTTCTTTACTCTTTCCTCTTTTCCTCCGCTTTTTTCAGACGACCCTTCAGTTCTGCAAGCAGTCTTTCCATCTTCCCAAGGGAAACATCCATTTCGGAGATATTATGCTCTATCTTCTCTCTCACGCCCAAATCCGTGAAAATATTATCGAACCAGATATCGATCGCTTTTGTCGTCGTATCAATGCTGTCAACCTGAGCCTGATACACCATTCCCACATCTTTCAATTCCCGCTGCAGCTGTTTGGATGCAGCGGAAAGCTCGGCAGAAAGCGATTCCGCCTGATCAATATTATCGTATTTTAAAAGATCTCCGATCAGGCCGCCATAGAAGAACGTATCATAAGTCGCCCAGCCTTTTGCGCTGGCGTAGGCAGATTTTACCTGATTGATCAGCCGGATCACGCGCTCGGCCGCTGCAACAGCCTCCTTCAGCTCTTTAATCTCCCGCTCAATCTCCTGAAGCCGCTCCTGTCTCTCCTGTACGGCTTCGCCCGCCTCCGGATAATTCACAAGCTCCTCGTACAATTGATCCAGCTCTGCCTCCCCCCGACGGGCACGGTTATTGGATGCATCGCGTTCCCGCTTTAATTCTTCGATCTCGACATCCTTCGCATCATATTTCAGCTTCGCCTCTATGTATTCGCGGTACTCTTTCTCATATGACTCATCATAACTGCCGGAAATCTTTTTCAACAGGCTTCCGAACGACAGCTTTGTCAAAGCATCGACATCCCGCTTCTGCCGGTACATCTCATCGCACAACTCTTCCAATTCTTCTTTCTGCTTCTCTATCGCCTGCTCGGCTCGAATTGCTTTGCGTTTGGCAAGGGATATCTCTTCGTGAATTTCGGCTATTTTAGCGGTGATTTCCTGATAAGTCATGAATCTGTCCTCCTTTTTCTGATTGGCTTCCTAAGTGGGCGGCAAAGATTACCGCCGCAGGTAAGGCGTCCCATTCTCTCCCTGCCCCATGCCGCTTTCAACCGGACATGGTCATCGTCACACGGCTTCTGAGACAACACAGCCCCGTTGAGAGCCTCCCTGTTCAGACACGGCCTTTCGCAAGAACCAGCCATCGTCTGAATCGGGTACTCTCAACGGGGCGTCCGTCATTCACCGCCAACCCCACTCTCACAATCCCGAATCAAAACAAATACTTCTGAAAAACATCCCGCGGAACATAAGCCTCCACAAAGATCCCATCCTCCCGATACTCCTCCGTCAGAAGCTGGCCATATTTGCGGATCATCTGAATATCTCCCGCCTTCTCATAAGGGAATGTCCTCTGCACAAATATCTTGCTTGCCCTCAGAATCTCCTCAATCGCCGCCAACAGCTCCTCCGTTCCTTCTCCGGTCCTTGCCGAAATCTTCACCGTCTTATCGGCCTTAAAATCGCGCAGAGTCTGAGCATCCGTCAGAAGATCCTGCTTATTCCACACCGTAATAATCGGCTTCTCCTTAATATCCAGCTGTTTTAACGTCTCATATACGACATACATCTGCTGCTCCAGCACAGGACTTGCGCTGTCCACGACATGTAGAATGATATCTGCGTACTTTGCCTCCTCCAGCGTACTTCGGAAGGCGTCAATCAGATGATGCGGAAGCTTGCGGATGAATCCGACCGTATCCGTAAGCAGTACCTTCTGCCCGCTCGCAAGCGTCAGGCCCCTTGTCGTCGGATCAAGAGTTGCGAACAGCTTGTCCTCCTCCAGCACGCCGGCCCCCGTCAAATAATTCAAAAGGGTCGATTTGCCCGCGTTGGTATAACCTACGATCGCCGCGACCGGAATACGATTCTTCTCCCGGAGTGCTCTTGTCGTCTCACGTGTGGACACCACATCCGCCAGTTCCTTTTTCAGCTGAGAGATTCGCTCTCTGATCACACGGCGATCCACCTCCAGCTTCTTCTCACCGGGACCTCTCGTTCCGATTCCGCCGCCGAGTCTCGACAGCTCGGACCCCTTTCCAATGAGCCTTGTGGAACGGTAGCGCAGCTGCGCAAGCTCAACCTGTATCTTTCCTTCTCTCGTAGACGCTCTCTGCGCGAAAATATCCAGGATTACCATGGTTCGATCCATGACCTTCAGCGCAAGCGCATCCTCCAGATTTCGCATCTGGGCCGGGGACAGTTCATCGTCGCAGACGATTCCCGTCGCGTCAAGCTCGGCTGCAAGCGCGGCGACCTCGTCGATCTTGCCCTTGCCGATATACGTTCCGGGGTGTACATTTTCCCGGTTCTGGATGGTTCGTCCCACCGTTGCGGCTCCCGCAGTCGAGACCAGATCCGCAAGCTCGTCCAGCGATTCCTCCGTATCATCATAGGCATTCACCGCAACGCCGACCAGAATAACCCTCTCCTGTCTCTCCCGTTCTGCCTGTATATCTATTAAGTCTGACATATACCCTCACAATTCCGCCGCCTCTTGCGGCCTGATTCTTCCATTCTAACTAACATGCCGGAGCGTCCCTGCGCGAAGGCCGCGCACTTTTACGCCATCCTGCAAGCCTGTCCCGAAGGCACCGCTTTCCCGGTGCGAACGTTCCTTAATATGCTGCAAAAGCACTTTATTCTTCCGTCACACGGCTCTGAAGGAATTCATATTCCCGCTGCATTCTCTCGTCTTCCGGATAATCCTGAAGGTATGCAGCTGCCCTCTCATAAGCTGTCTCATACTCTCCCTGCCGCTCATAGATTGCAACCTCATTATGCCGCAGCGCTTTCGCCTGCTCCGCTGTGCTGACCTTCAGCCCCTGCTCTACATATTCCAGAGCACTGTCGTATTCGCCGATCTCCATACTGCACACTGCCATCTGATTATACAGAGCCGAGTTCACAAAGTTATTATGATCCAGATACGCCTCATAATATCCAAGCGCTTCTTCATAATTCTCCTCTTCTCTTGCAATCTCTCCCAGGTAAAAATACGCAAGCGTGCTTCCCTCCTCGGCCGAAGTCAACAAAAGCTCCTTCGCTTCCTCATCCTTTTGGTAATATTTTACCTTCGCATACTGAAGCCGATCCTCCGCCGTCACAACCGGAAGATCCTCCGCCTGGGAAAGCACGGCCGCTGCGCCGATCTCATCGTTCTGCTTCTTCATCAGCGCGTATTTGCCCAGATAAATATTAAAATTATCCGGATCGAGCTCGATCGCCTTATCGTAGTCATCCCGGCTCATCTGGATGCCGCCGATATTCAGATACGCGTACGCTCTTGCCGTGTAGATCTCCGCATTCCCGTCGTGCTGACGCAGAATCTCATCATACGCGGACACCGCTTCCTTCCACTCGCCGCGCTTCTCGCAGATGCTTGCTTTGTAAGCAAGGATGTCCAGATCCAACTCCGACTCCTCCGCAATCGCAAGCGCCTTTTCGAATTCCTCAAGCGCCCTGTCATACTCAAGCATATTAAAATAAGCGATTCCCTTTCCGCGGTACGCTTTCTTATTATTCGCCTGCACCATCTTAATATCCTTGTCCAAAATCGCCTTGTCCAATTCCTCAAGAGCCCCGGAATAATCTCCCATCTGAATCTTCATCAGACCGTAATCAATATAATATTCCGCCCGCTCCGGATTGCGCGCGATTGCTTCTTCAAAGCTTGCCGCCGCCTCGGTATAATTCTTCGTCTCGTAATACTTCATGGCATCCTTATAATAACCGCCCGCTGTCTTTAACGCGCAGCCGGACAGGCCGCTTACCGCCATCAAAGCTGCCGCCCCAAATACGGTGCCCCGTATCCAATTCGTTCTTTTTTCCCACATTCTGATCATGACACAATTCACCTGATCCTTTCCTTTCTTTATAGTACCGTGGCCTACAGGAAAAGTCAATCAAAAAATTACGACAAAAACCGGATGAGTTTCCCCATCCGGCCTTGAATTGCCCGTTCTGTTTACCGATTTCCCGGCAGCGAATCCTGCACACACAGCGCCCCATATCCCGTCACCGGATTTGGCACCTCCGGATATCCCGGAAGCGGTCTCGCTCCCTTTATCAGATATGCTTTTACTTTTTCCCCATACAGATACGGATCATTCCCATTTACAATTCCCCACTGCATCAAAAGCGCCGCCGCACCTGCTACAAACGGGGCCGCCATGGAGGTTCCCGACATCGAAGTATATCCTCCTCCGACCGCCGCGCTCGTAATATCCACTCCCGGCGCAACCAGGTCCGGCTTAATCAGCCCGGCCGCCGTATAGCCTCTTCCGGTAAAATACGCCGGACTCTCCGTTCCCGAATCATACGCGCCGACCGAAATCGCCCGAAGCGCGGTGGAAGGAGTCGTAAGCGTCGTCATTTCCGAGGGCCTTACGAATCCCGTCTGCACAGAACCGCCGCCTCCTGCCGGAAGCCACATCCGGTATTCTCCGGTTACAATCCGCTCGGGTGTCAGAATCACCTCCCAGATACCACTGTCAATAAAATTTCCCCCGGATACCGCTCCCGTTATCTGCCGTCCGGAATTTCCGGCTCCCGTTCCGATTCCGGCTCCTCCTGCCCCGATTCCGGCTCCTGCTCCGACTCCGGCTCCTCCTGCCCCGATTCCGGCTCCTGCTCCGACTCCGGCTCCTCCCGTTCCGCCCGTCCTCCCGACCGGAATGAATTCCAGATAAATCTCCTGAAGGGGATTCTGTGGGATCGGCTCTCCGTAATACAGCAATATCTTCGTATTTCCAACCGTGAACTGCTGGTTTCCGAGTATTGCCGGAATCGGTCCTACCCGCACGCCGGACGGAGCGCGCAAGGAGATCGAGAACTCGTCATAGTAATTCTTCCAGATTTGCAGGTTCAGACTGGTCTGCGCCTCTCCGACAGCCAACTCTATGATCTCCTCCGCACCCGGCGTCAGTATTCCCGCCGCATGCCTCCTCATACTTCCTTCATTTCCGGTTCCGATCACAATACTGGTTCGAAAGCGCGCGGCCGCCTCGCTGATATAATCCTCCAGAAGCGAGAAGCCATTATGCGAACCGTAGTTATTGCCAAAGCTGATGTTAATCGCCATCGGCCGGTTATAAGCGATGGCCTTCCGAATCGCATATTCAATCGCGGTCATTAGCTGCGTGGTGCGCGGAAACGAATCTCCGACGGAATTCCCAAGCTTTACGATAATCAGATCGCTCTCCGGCGCAACGCCCGTATAGCGCCCCCCGGAAGCCCGCCCGTTCCCCGCGCAGATCCCCGCAACGTGAGTCCCGTGTCCGGACAGATCCGTCGAGGGCAGCATCGCAAGCATCGCCTCTCTCCGGCTCTGAGCAAGTGCCTCGTTAATCTGCTCATTGGTATATTCCGTTCCGTCTGCAAAGCCCTCCGGCGGAGGCCCTTCCCGAAGCGTCTGATCCCAGAGCGCCAGAATTCTTGAGCTTCCGTCCTCTCTTCGAAAATCCGGATGCGCGTAATCAATCCCGGAATCAATCACCGCGGCCAGAACGCCTCTTCCATTCAGTCCTTCTGCTCTCACCGGCGGAACACAGGACGCCGCCAGAGCCTCATCCAGCGCAAAATACAGCCTTCGCGGCTTTTCAATGAAGATAATTTCCTCGTACTGCGACAGACGCTCAATCAACGATTCTTCCAGCACGATCACCGCATATCCGGCGGACAGCTCTGTGATCCGCGCGTTGAGTTCCTCTGCAATTCCGGAAATATCGCCCGCGTATTTTACAATCAGCTCCCAGGTGCGCTTCTCCGAATCATATCCAACTTCCAGATCCTCCGTCATTCCGCGCTCCTGCTCCGGCGTGGAAAGGGCCAGATTCAAGGTATTATCCAGCTTGGCATTTACCATAATTCCTCACATTTCGCCGTCCCAGCGGCTTCTTTTCCTGTTTAACACTGGACTTGTACACCGCTTTACCGCAAAAACTTATTTATCGTTTATTCTAATTTATTTTATAAGTTCTACTAATATGCAAAGAGATTTTCTCTTTAATGAGAAAATATTGCCATTTTCCCTGCCAAGAATCCATTGACTCCCCGCAAAAGATCCCTTATAATGAGCTCGTACAACAATAGATGATATTATTATACCTTAGGAGGTTTTTCAATGCAGAACGAATGGACTGGTTTTCAACCAGGAAGATGGAGCAACTCCGTAAATGTTAGAGACTTTATTCAACACAACTATACCCCTTACGATGGCGATGAGTCCTTCCTCGCGGGCCCTACGAGCGCAACCGTAAAGCTCTGGGATGAGGTAATGGAGCTTTCGAAGAAGGAGCGTGAGGCGGGCGGTGTGCTCGATATGGACACCAAGATCGTATCGACGATTACCTCTCACGGCCCCGGCTATATCGACAAGGAGTATGAACAGATCGTAGGCCTCCAGACAGACAAGCCCTTCAAGCGTTCCTTACAGCCTTTCGGCGGTATCCGTATGGCTCAGAACGCATGCAAGGAGTACGGTTACGAAGTTGACCCCGAGGTTGTAAAGATTTTTACCGATTATAGAAAGACACACAATCAGGGCGTATTTGACGTATATACCCCTGAGATGCGTCTTGCAAGAAAGTCCGCAATCATCACCGGTCTTCCGGATGCTTACGGCAGAGGCCGTATCATCGGCGACTACAGACGTGTTGCCCTGTACGGTATCGACTGGCTGATCGAGGATAAGAAGCATCAGTTAGCTACCTCCCTCGTTCGTATGACATCCAAGAATATCCGTCTGCGCGAGGAGTTATCCGAGCAGATCCGTGCTCTGGAAGATCTGAAGAAGCTCGGCGAAATCTACGGATTTGATATCTCCAAGCCAGCAGCGAATGCGAAGGAAGCGATTCAGTGGCTGTATTTCGGCTACCTTGCAGCTGTCAAGGAGCAGAACGGCGCTGCAATGAGCCTTGGCCGTACTTCTACCTTCCTTGATATCTATATCGAGCGCGACCTGAAGGCCGGTCTCATCACAGAGGAACAGGCACAGGAATATATCGATCATTTTATCATGAAGCTGCGTATGGTCCGCTTCGCAAGAACACCCGAATACAACGCGCTGTTCTCCGGCGATCCGACCTGGGTTACCGAGTCCATCGGCGGTATCGGTATCGACGGCAGACACATGGTTACGAAGAACTCCTTCCGTTACCTGCACACCTTAGAGAACCTTGGCACCGCTCCCGAGCCGAACATGACGGTTCTGTGGTCCACCAGACTTCCCAGAAAGTTCAAGGAGTACTGCGCGAAGATGTCCATTAAGACCTCTTCCATTCAGTACGAGAACGATGACCTGATGCGTCCGGTTCACGGCGATGACTACGCAATCGCCTGCTGCGTATCCTCCATGCGTGTCGGCAAGGAGATGCAGTTCTTCGGCGCAAGAGCGAACCTCGCAAAGTGCCTCCTCTACGCAATCAACGGCGGCGTGGATGAGCGCTTAAAGATTCAGGTTGGTCCGAAGTATCGTCCGGTTGAGGGTGATTACCTGGATTACGACGATGTTATGGCCAAATACGACGATATGATGGAGTGGCTTGCAGGTCTCTATGTCAATACCCTGAATGTCATCCACTATATGCACGACAAGTATGCATACGAGAAGGTTCAGATGGCTCTGCATGACCGCGATGTTAAGAGATACTTCGCAACCGGTATTGCCGGCCTTTCGGTGGTAGCAGACTCCCTTTCCGCGATCAAGTACGCGAAGGTTAAGGTAATCCGCGACGAGGACGGAATCGTAACCGATTACCAGGTAGAGGGTGATTTCCCGAAATACGGCAACAACGACGACCGCGTCGACAGCATCGCCGTTAACATTGTCCGCACCTTCATGGACAAGATCAGAAAGCATCACACCTACCGTGACGGCTTCCCGACCATGTCGATTCTTACCATTACTTCCAACGTTGTATACGGTAAGAAGACCGGTAATACTCCGGACGGAAGACGCATGGGCGAGCCTTTGGCTCCCGGTGCGAACCCGATGCACTGCAGAGATACCCACGGCGCTGCCGCTTCTTTAGCATCCGTTGCAAAGCTTCCGTTCCGCCACGCGCAGGACGGTATCTCCAATACCTTCTCGATCGTTCCGGGCGCGCTCGGCAAGAGCGACCAGCTCTTCACCGGCGAGCTGGATCTCGACAGAATGCTCGAAGAGGAACAGTAAGATGTCCGATAAAAAGCTTGACCCGATGCAGGAACCGGATGAATCCCAGATTGCAGACCTCATCAACATGCTTGACTCCTTTATGGAGGAAGGCGGCGGTCATATGAACGTCATCTGCGACGAGAACGGTCTCGCAGGAGAGAAGGTAGTCGAGACCTACCGCTCGGCGGACTGCGGCCGCGGGAATATGGCCTGCAGCGTTCCGACGCTGCACAAAGGATTTGATGACGAAGAATTCGATGCGGAATACGATGATTCGGAAGCGGAATTCAATGACGACGAGGACGAGCTGTGATTCGACAGCCAATCGGACAAATCACAGAATGAATGATACCAGAACGAATTTCACAGTGCCGGAGGGTGTTCCACTCTTTCGCTCTCCGGCCTGTATCCGTTTCACTTTACATGTGAATACTCAGAAAGGAGAATTATTATGTCTCAGCAGGTAGATAACTTAATTAACTTATTAGACGGATATGTAGAACAGGGCGGACACCACCTGAACGTTAACGTATTTACAAAAGAAACCTTACTCGATGCGCAGGCTCACCCTGAGAAATACCCTCAGCTGACCGTACGTGTATCCGGTTACGCAGTTAACTTCATCAAGCTCACAAAAGAGCAGCAGGATGACGTTATTTCCAGAACGTTCCATCAGGAGCTGTAATCCACCGGAATAAGGCAGGAATGCGGAAGTTTCAGAAATGGAGATTGTCATGAAAGGTTATATTCACTCAACAGAATCATTTGGTACGGTTGACGGTCCCGGAATCCGTTACGTGGTATTCTTACAGGGCTGTCCCATGCGGTGTCAGTACTGCCACAATCCGGATACCTGGGAATTCGGCAAAGGAACTCCAACCGAAGCGTCTGAGATTCTTGCAGACGTGCTCCGCTACCGCTCTTTCATGAAGCAGGGCGGAATCACCGTAACCGGCGGAGAGCCGCTCGCTCAGATTGAGTTCGTAACGGAGCTGTTCACGCTCGCAAAGGCCGAGGGAATTCACACCTGTATTGACTCCTCCGGAATTATGTTCCGCAACAGCGCTGAGTATCTTGCAAAGCTCGATCCCCTGCTTGCGCTTACTGATCTGGTGATGTTGGATATCAAGCACATCAATCCCGACACGCATAAGATACTGACCGGCCATACCAACGAAGGAATCCTTGCATTTGCCAGGTATCTGGCAGATAAAGGCACCGATGTCTGGATTCGTCATGTCGTGGTCCCCGGCGTCACCGATCGCGAAGCAGATCTGCTGGAGCTCGGCCGCTTTCTCGGCGGTCTGTCCAATATCAAAGCGCTCGATATCCTCCCCTATCACACGATGGGGATTGAAAAATACCGCCGCTTAAATATCCCCTATCCGCTAAAAGGAGTTCCTGCCGCATCGACGGACGACGCGCTGCGGGCGAAGAAATTAATTCTTCGCGGTATGAAGGAGACGCGGGCAACAAAAAAGCAGAATTAACCGCTCTGTCCTCTTAGCATTAAGAGCCTGAGTTTTCTTTTCGTAAAACTCAGGCTCTTCCAAAAGACTTCCCTCTTTTCTGCCGCTTCAGCGGCTTGTATCCCCTATTATACCGGCCGTTCCACATTCTCTAAAATCGCAGATATTCTGTGTTCTCTTTTCCCGTATCTGTATTCTCCACAATCACTACTTTTGCATTCTCTGTCATGAATACCCGGTGCCAGGTTCCGCACGTTATATTATAAAGCTTTCCTTTTTCCATGACATATCTTTTCCTGTCCTTACCCACAAGCAGCCCTGCAGTCCCATCAATCAGTACGAACACTTCATCCGTTTTCAGATGCCGTTCCAGAAAATTGAGATTTTCTTCTTCCAGACTGGGCATATAATTGGCAATCGCAACTCTCCAGCCGTTGAAATCAATCTGTTCCTGATAGCCGGCTCCCTCATATTCTTTGATTTCAATTTCCAACTCGCATTCCTCACCGTTCTTCCTTTTCACGTACACAAACGCAAACAGGCATTTCAACCTCTAATTGATCTCCTATCACGAACCCACGATTTCCGTCCAAAACAGAGAGGCAGCCGCTGTCCTGATTCGCGCATAGCAGATATTGATCCACAAACAAGAAATCTCTGGGTGTCTTTCCGCCGCTTGCTATCATATCAACAAGTGCCAGCTTATTATCCCGAAAGCTCATCTTGGCAATCGAATCATGGCCCCTGTTCGATACATAGATATATCCATCCTTCACCCGGATAGCCGAAGCAGCGGTAGCACCGGCATAGGAGGACGGGACGGAAGAACATACGTCAATAAGCTCCGGCTCGCCACTCCGATATGCAAAGGCAGCCACCGTAGACTTCAGTTCATTTACAGCAAACAGCCACTTTCCATCCTCCGAAAAGGCCAGATGTCTTACGCCATGCCCCGAAGGTACCTTCGCTAAGGAGTGCAGCGTCATATCCCGCTTATATAAAAATATGGTATCCAGTCCCAAGTCCGCCGCACAGATATATTGCTGATCCGGCGTCATCCCTGCAAAATGTACATGCGGCCCTTCCTGTCTGGCCGGGCTGCTTCCATGCCCAGAGTGCTGTACGACTTGATCGGGAAGCTTTATAAGACTTCCTGATATGTAATTGGCACAGTATATGCTCCCTTCCTTCACCATGATATGACAGGCAACCTCACCCTTTGTTGACTGTATTGGGGAAGGGGCCGTCAGCTTTCCGGTATCGTCAATCTCGTATGTGACAACACCGCTTTCCCTGTTATTAAAAGGCGCCCGCAGAACAATGTACATTTTATCATTCTCAGTCACCATATACATCGGTCTGTCCATTCTGGTGATATCAGCCAGCGTGACGGCATTATCCTCCATTCTGTAATGATAGATTCCGCCAGTCGGGGTACAGGATGCCACATAGACATCATACCTCTTCATATTCCAATCCCCTTTCCTCCTCCGGACATTCCTCCGTTACAGCGCGGACTGTGTATCAGTCGGATCCCCGTTTATGGCAAGATCATACTCATTGGACCAGTCCATCCCCCTGTACCGGGCGGCTCTGTCATCGGTTTCAATGAATTCCATCAGCAGATCCAGCATCTCCTTTGTCCAGGTATTCTTGTCGATCTGCGCAGTTGTAAACTTATTCAGCGTAATCATCTCAAAGCCGAACAAATCCTTTACCTGTGTCTTTGCAGCGCCATCCACAACTTCCGGCACCAGATGCGAGGGGATGAACAGTACTCCGCCGCCGGCACCAAATACGATGTCACCGGGCAGACAGATCGCATTTCCGATTCTCGTTGCCGTATTAAAGCCGGTCATAATAAAATCCCGGATCGGCGTCGGATCAATTCCCCGGAAATACACCTGGACATCTTCAATCTTCTTCATCTGCTCCACATCGCGCACGCCTCCCCAGATCACACCTCCGCCGGTTTTGGTTCGATTCTTGATTGCCGTTGTCAGATTGCCGCCCAGAAAGGTTCCCTTATATATCTTGTCATACATATCGACAACTATGACATCGCCTTCTGTAAGACTGTCAATGACCCATTGATTATAGGTGCCGGATCTTCCTTCGCTTCTGCCGACGTTCTTTACTACCTCATCCAAATCCGGGCGATACGGACAGTAAGTCGCTGTCACCGCACGTCCAATCAGCTTTCTTCCATCATCGTGGAGCGTCTTGAGCCTTCCTTCAAACTGGCTCTCATAGCCCTTGACAAAGATAGGCTTCCACACCTCTTCCAGGGTAAGATTTCTCAGCGCTTTTAAATATCGATCCGGAACATACGGTCTTCCGTCATCCATTCTGTCCCCTTTCCACTGGGGAGTTAATGCAATAATCTCTTCTCTGCTGTTAAACTTCATCCTTATCCTCCATTCCCGCTGTTCGAACCTACTGATTTTCCAAACAAGCTCCTCTGCCAATCACTGCTGCCGAACAGACTCCTTCTTTTTTCATCACAGATGCATTCCTCCATCGATCACCAGGTCGATACCGGTGAGATACCGCCCTTCCCCGGAACACAAAAGAAGCGCTCCCGCCGTACAATCTTCCGGTGTCCCCGCATATCCGCAGGGAATTCCCGAAAGCACCTGTCTTTCATATGCTTTATCCGCTAACGCCTTCTCGTTGCGCGGAGTCTCAATCACGCCCGGAGAAAGATTATTTACGGTAATTCCATAAGGAGCCAGCTGCTTTGCAAGATTTTGAACCATGCTCATCTGGGCACATTTCGTTGCCGCATAGATGAGCATATCCTTGTGCGGTTTATATTGCTGAACGCTTCCCACCGTCACAATGCGGCCCCACCCCTGCTTTTTCATGTAGGGAACGTAGGTCTGTATCAACTTGACATTCGATTTGAAATTAACATTCATCTGTCTGTCGAACTCTTCCTCCGTAATCTGATCCCATGCGTTCCGGTACTGAACGGATGCATTCAGCACAAGGATATCTACCTCCCCTGTCGCCGCATACATGTCCTCGGCACAATTCACTCCTGACAAATCAACTGTTACCGGGATTGCTCCCTTAATTCTTTCTGCCGCCGCTTTGGTCTTGGCCTCGCTGGACGCTCCGTTCACATATACAACGGCTCCCTGAGCAGCCAGACATCCTGCCACCGCAAATCCAATTCCCTGTGTGGAACCGGTTATCAGAGCCTTTTTACCCGTTAAATCAAACACAATTCTCCTCCTGTATCAATCCTGATCTTTCGCTCCAGTTATTTTTGCCTCATCAGCCACCTTGTTTCTCCAGCCCTGTCGTCTCCCGCTCAAGGCTATCCAGGATTCCCTTCAAATACCCGATTGCATACAGTCTTCCAAGCGCCGTGTACCCTGCCGTCTCCTGCTGCTCCCCTGCCATCAGAGGGACATGATCAACCCGGATTGGAACATCGATCCCAAGACTTGTGTACAGACGCATGATATCCGCCATCGCAATCTCACCGTTATCATGAAACGTCTCATGAAAGCGGTACTTATTCCCCGTTACATTTCTGAAATGAATAAAGAATATCTTTTCCGCCAGCTTCGGGATAACCTCATACAGATTCTCCCCCATCATCAGGTAGCAGGCCTGGCACATCGTCACTCCAAGGTTGGGACTCTTCCCCACCTCCACTGCCTTTGCGATGTTCTCATAACAAGTCATAATCCGCGCAACGCCTCCCAGATTCGCAAGCGGCGGATCATCCGGGTGAAGCGCCAATTTTATATCATATTTTTCCGCATACGGAAGCACCGCTTTGATGAAATACTCATAATTCGCCCATAGCTGTTCCGCCGTAATTCTCTGCTCCGTCTCTTTCCAGTCGCTGATATCAAAGCCCGTAACCAGCGCCCCTCCGCGTTCTGTTACGCGGTCCGAGGTCCGAAGCCATCCAATATGCGCCATCCAGTTAAAGCAAATCGTTCGAATGTCAAACGCATTCATGTATTCCAGCATTTTAATGACTTTCTCGATACAGGCATCCCTCCGGGAATCCCCTGCCTTAATGTGGTCGTGCAGCGCATTTGGCATCGGTTCGATGACGACCGGCTTGATTCCGAAATCCGTAAAGCCCCGATACACCGTCTCCCAGTGGCTTTTATCCGTTATATCGAATTCCTCATCTTCCGGCAGCCGGATGACACCGTGGCTGACCCCGCATTGTTTTGCAAAATCCCATGTCATATCACGGGTGCTTCTTAAATAATCGGTCAGCAGCATCGTTATTCCTCGCTTTCCAGACTTTCTTTTGTAATTCCGCAGAATACTTGACTCATGGGACCACACTGTCCGTTCCGATTCACAGCACACACGCGGTAGTAATAACAGGTATGCTCCTTAAGTCCGGTATCCTCATAACGCCCAACCCGGTATTCCTCCTGCTTTACCTCTGCAAGGAACGTATCCTCATTCGCCTCAAAGTCCGGTCTTTCGCTTCTGTAAAGCTTATAGTGCGAAAAATCCTCCTCCATGCTCCGGCCCCATAACAGATACAGATGCCCCGCATGTTCTCCTCTTGCTGCGCGCGGCTCGGTAATCAGCCCGGTATAGACACTGCCCACGGGAGCGGGCGCTCCATTCTCGCCCCGAATGTCCGCAAGCGGTCTTTCTTTCAGCCTGATCGTTCCGCTCCCAAGCCTGTAAGTAAAAAATCCCTTTCCCTGCTTCACCCCTGCATCTAAGTCTCCTCCCTGCGCAGCCCGGCCGTTTTGCATCGGACTTTCGTCTATCCTTACCCGTTCCGCAGACAGGTCTGTTCCAAATCCGTATGAAAAAGCCGCATTCTCGCCGCCTTCTCCATACAGCCTGGCGATTACACCGTTCCCATCATCCGCCCGCTTCAGGCAGATAAGTCTGGTTCCGGCGTCCGTACTCAAAAAGCTGTGGGAATCCTTGCCCGACAGGCTGCAGGGATCCTGTTTCTGACCCTCCTTCTTCTTCGGAACCCAAATCACCTGCACCGGATTGGCGTACCGCTCCGCAGCCTGCGGGATTCCTGCCGTCTCATGATCCCCCTGATAGGACGTAATCGAATAGCGAAAACGATAATTCAGGTGGCTGCCTCCCGGCGTATGCATCTGAAGCCAGTCATTCGCCACATACGCGAACATCTGAGAGCCCTCCCCTGCATCCCCAAAATCGGTCTTGTCCGGGTGAATGTGATCGAACTCCATCAGCTGGGAATCCAGCATCATCAAAGCGACGCCGTACTCCTCATTCTCCGCACAGCACCATTCATTCACAGCCATATACACATCCGTTCCATGCCCGGTAACGTCTTTTGCATACTCCGCTGCTGCTCCGTTCAAATGACAGTACCTGCGGTAATGATCCACCGCGAACGGAAACGCATAATAGAGATACCGGTAATACCGGTTCTGATTCACCATATCCTTTACATGATACAGTCGATTATCAATATCAATCCGTTTATCGAAACTCGGAAGCGCAACACTCTGCACAAGCTCTGCTCCCAGCTTCTCCTCTCTCATCCTTGCCGTAACTGTAATGCATTCCGCCTCCTTCGTTACCTCGAATACGGCTTTCTCCGGAACGTGAAAGTTCCTATGGTTATCCTTTGTATACACAAGCTCATTCGCATGATAAGCATTTCCGCAGTCAAGCAATTCCCGATTTTGTTCTTTATCAAAGATGGACCGAAGGGAACCGTTCTCTGCGAAAGTCACTCTGTAATAGCGGTTCTCCACAACAGGAGGAAGCTCCGTCCGCTCTGTCGCCTTACCGCAGGGAAAGAACTCCGCCTCTTCCACGGTCCGATACCCAAAGGCCGGAACTTTCACAAGTGCGCATACCTCCCCGTCCTCGGACTTCACCAGCTCTTGTCTGGCAAGGGCAGTCGGATTGAATACGATCCTCTTACCGCCCTCCGGTGCAATCTTATCTGCGATTGCCCGCAGTGCGGCAGCATTCTCTTCTTCCGCCACCCGGGCCGCCTTATCAATCCAGTCCCTGTGCTGCATCCAGGTCTCATACACCCTTCTTCCCTGATAGCCACTCGTACCATAGGAATGCTCATCGTTGTACAGCAGATAATCCCAGGCTCTTCGAAACTCCCCCGCCGGATATTCATACCCGCCATCCAGAATTGCCGCAACCGTGGACCATTTTTCCGCAGTCGGAAGCAGCCGGTCCGCCGCAAATTTCTGCGCAAGCAGCTCCGGTGTCGTAAGCGGATGCTGATACCACCCGCCCGTGATATCTCCCTTCCGCACCGGGATCTGATCGTAATACCGTTCGCGCAGCTGATTGAACGGAATATCCGGATTGCCTAAGGTTCTGAACTTCGGCCATTTCCACTTTGTATTCCACGATTGAAGGGTGTCTGTCAGATTCAGACCGGGCTCCTGATCGTCCGCATAACAGGCAAAAAGCCAGATATCATACGGGTATTTTCCTTCCATTAAAGGCAGCTGCTTCGCCACACAATCCTCCATATAAGGAATTGCATTCCATCTGTTTCCTCCTCCCGGCGAAAGTCCAAATGCTTCGCCGCCCCAATCATATTGTGCGCTTCCCCAGACCAGCAGCCGATTCCCGTCCGCATCCTCCCAGAAAAAGACCATGGGCAGCTCGGAATCATAACGGATGTCAATCCTCGCACCTCCCCCATTCGCATTCGGACTCCACAGACTTCCTTTTTGGGAATGATCCATTTTCCAAATGGAGGACGGCAGAGGATTCCATTGATTCGGTGCAAAAATAATATTCTTGTATCCGGCCTCCACATACGGCTGGATCATTGCCATACTCAATCCATTGTTGTCAATCATGGACATCGTCTCGCCTGTAATATCCCAGTCCTCCCCCAGGCGCTTCTTCTCATATGCACTGCGGCACATTTCCTCAAGGCCATAGACCTGGGTATGATTTCCGGCGACGCCGCAGCATACTCCGATCTTCCCCGGCTTGATATAATCCCGGACGATCTCCTCCGCCTTTTCTCTCCCCCGGTCCATCCCGTAATTATTCCAGAACCAGGTTCCTTCCATCGTGTAACGATACCGGTTCTCCTCCGGCCGTTCCCCGGTCTCATCACACAGCCGCATCGCCAGATCCGTGAACCGTGAACTGTTATATCGCTGAATATACTGGGAGTTGTGAAGCCCGATATCCGTGTGTGAGGAAACCATCACATAGAGCGTCCACTCTCTCGGCCTTCTCCACACATTCCGAACTTCCGCAAGCACATTCCCCTCCCGGTCTGTCAAACACCACAGCGTGTCCAATTCTTCCTCCGGCACCGGAAGCAGAGCAGCAGTGCGCCCGCTTCCGCTGTCAAACGCGAGCGGATAGCGTTCCGCCACCGCCTTCTCCTTTTGGAATACGCTCAGCCACACATGCATGGCTCTATCACACTCATACACAATCTCAATTCTTTGTAACTGATCCTGGGTAACCATTGACACAGGCATAATTTTCAGATTTGTTATCGCTGCCATCCAGCCGTTCCTCCATTCCCCAATCCGATATTTCACTGTAACCGACATGCCGAAGCACACATTCTGTGCTATTGCCATAGTATCATAAGTTCCCTGTGGATTCTACCTGTAATCAAATCCAAAAAGTTTAAAATCTGAAACTTGACGAATACATTATTTTACGATATGCTATATGAAAAAGATAATGGATGACCATAGGAGAAGGAACATGAACGACTGCTTAAAGCTTGATATTCTCGATATTATTTACTTTAACAGAAAGAACCGAAGAATTGAGACAGAGAACAAGTCCTGCTATGTTCTAAGCTGCCGAATCGCCGGAGAAAGTTTATTTTTTTATGATGACACCACGTTCCAGGTGACCAGAGGGGATGTTCTGTATATTCCATATGGCTCAAGCTACACGCAGGAATGTAAAAGCGAAGAACTGATTTGTTTTCATCTGATGCTGTATGGAAAGCCCTCGAACCGGCTCATGGTCTCCCGGCCGGAGGACAAAGAAACAATATGCGGCTTATTTTGCCACGCATCCAAGCTATGGCAGGATAAGCCGCACAATTATATGTACTACTGCCTCTCTGATTTGTACCAGATCCTCGCACTGACAGAGCTTCCGATTGCCCTTACTGAGAACTCGCTGCATAGCGTCATTTCTCCCTCTCTGGAATATCTGGACCGACATCTGTATGACAGCGAGCTTTCGCTGAATGCCGTCTTCGAATGCTCTCATGTCAGCAGGGCTTATTTTAACAAGCGATTTCGCGAGCTGTATGACTGCGCGCCGATCACTTATATCAATACCATGAGAATCAATAAAGCAAAGCTTCTTTTAAAGAGCGGTGCTTATACCAGGGAAGAGACGGCTGTTCTTTGCGGATTTCACGATACCAAATATTTTTATACGGTTTTTAAAAAGCATTCCGGCATGACGATTGGGGAGTATCTGAAGGAAGCATAGCCAGGCGCATAATGGATGTGCATATATTAATCTATAGCAACCAAAAACGCTCCGGAATCCCAATCTCTCAGGAATTCCAGAGCGTCTTATTTCCCTCTTTCCTTAATCAATACCGAATCGTCATCCCACTCGGGCCGCATCGTGTTCTCTTACACACTGCTTTTTTATGCAGGATGCTATCTCGCACAGCGATACAACAGATCCTCCCATCTGCGGTCAACTTCCTCCTGGAACTTCACCAGGAGCTCTTCATTGCCCTTCTTGAACAGGTGCTTGAATCTGCCCTGCGGACGAAGGAAATCTTCGATCGGAAGCTTCTTCTTCGGCTCATAGTTGAGCGTCCACTTACCGTCCTCTACCTCGAAGAGCGGCCAGTAGCAGGTCTCCACTGCCAGCTTACAGATCTCGATAATCTGAGGTGTGTCATATCTCCAGCCTCTCGGGCAGGGGGCCATAACGTTCAGATAAGCAGCGCCGGGCTTATAGATCGCCTTCTCTGCCTTGATGTGCATATCCTTGAAATTCTGTACAAATGTGGTCTGTGCCGCATACGGTACGTTATGCGCCGCAATGATATCCACGATATCCTTACGGTACTGCGGCTTACCGACGGACTCGCTTCCGACCGGAGTTGTCGTCGTATCCGCATACATCGGAGTCGCGGAAGAACGCTGAATACCGGTATTCATATAAGCGCCGTTATCATAGCATACATATACCATGTCGTGGCCGCGCTCCATTGCGCCGGACAGGGACTGGAAACCGATATCATAGGTACCGCCGTCACCGCCGAACGCGATGAACTTATAATTATCCTTTACCTTGCCGCGTCTCTTTAACGCCTCATAAGCGGCCTCCACGCCGCTGCAGGTCGCACCTGCGTTCTCAAATGCGTTGTGAATGAAAGAATCCTTCCACGCAGTGTAAGGGTATGTAAATGAAGATACTTCAAGGCAGCCGGTCGCGCAGGTAATTACCGCGTGATCCTCCGGATGAAGTCCGCGCAGTACGTTGCGTACCGCAATCGTGCCGCCGCAGCCCGCACACATTCTGTGACCGGGAGCAAGGCGTTCTTCCTGATTCATGATTTCTTTAAAATTGTATGCCATTGTTAATCCTCCCTAACCGACAGATAACGGTACTTCGCTCCCGTCTCCTTCGTCTCGTCAATCTTAATCAGTTCCTCATATACGGATGTGATGCTCTCAACCGTAACATCTCTTCCGCCGAGGCCATATACATAGTTAATTACCTTCGGAGCACAACCGGCGTCGAACAGTGCGCTCTTAACCTCTGCACCGAGCGGGCCGCACTCATTGTTGAAGCTCTCGGTTCTGTCCATGCAGGCAAGAACCTTCACATGAGTTAGAGCCTTCGCAATCTCCTCCGCCGGGAATGGACGGAATACTCGAACCTTTAACAAACCGGCCTTAATGCCCTGCGCGCGCAGCTTATCCACCGCATCCTTCGCGGTACCGGCTGCAGAACCCATAATTACGATTGCGTAATCCGCATCCTCCAGACGATACTCCTCAAAGAAGCCGTAGGAACGTCCGGTCATCGCTTCGAACTCCTTCGCAACCTCCAGAATCACCTGCTTCGCATTCTTCATGCCTTCCGCCTGTGCTCTCTTTGCTTCCATGTAGTAGTTCGATACCGCATACGGACCAACGTGGAACGGCTCGCCGTCCTTTAACAGATAATCCTCAGGCTCGTACTCGCCGACGAACGCCTTTACCTTATCATCCTCAATCAGCTCAATATTCTCAACCGCATGGCTCGTAATAAAACCATCCTGGCAGATCATAATCGGAAGTCTGACATCCTTATGCTCCGCAATGCGGTAAGCCTGTACGAAATTATCATATGCTTCCTGATTATTCTCAGCGAAAATCTGAAGCCAGCCCGCGTCTCTCGCGCCCATAACGTCGGAATGATCACAGTTAATATTAATCGGACCCGACAGTGCACGATTTACTAATGCCATCGCAATCGGAAGACGGTTCGAAGCCGCAACATATAACAGCTCCCACATCAGCGCCATACCACAGGAAGAAGTGGCCGTCAGGGTTCTCGCTCCCGCCGCAGACGCGCCAATCGCTGCGCTCATTGCGGAGTGCTCACTCTCAACCGGAATAAATACCGTATCCGCCTTGCCATTCGCGATATAGGACGAGAAATACTGAGGAATCTCTGTCGATGGCGTAATCGGAAATGCCGGCATAACGTCCGGGTTAATCTGGCGAATCGCAATCGCCACCGCTTCATTACCGGATAAACGTTCTCTGATAGCCATTATTTCTCCCCCTTTCTCATCTCAATCGCGCCGAACGGACATACCGCAGCGCAGATACCGCAGCCCTTACAGTGATCGAAGTCGAAATCCAGTCTCTTCTTGTCCTGAACCGGAATCGAGCTGTCCGGACAGACCGGAACGCACATCAGGCACTGCTTACACTTTTCCTCAATGAACTTCGGCGTATCCACACGCCATTCCCCGGTGTTGAACGCTTCCGAGGTCTTGGAGCCCGTAACGGTACAGCCGACCGTCAGCTTCTGCCAGCTGATGGACTCATTTATCTTACTGACATCTGTTTTCATATATAATCTCCATTTCTGCCATTCATAATTTCAACTTAAGCAAGCTCGCTTAATGCCATCCGCAGTGCCTTCATATTGCCTTCAATGACCTCCGGCTTGGATGCGAACTTATGCTCAAAGGAATGCTGCATCTCCTTTAAGAACAGCTCTTCCTCCATAATTCCGCTCACCTTGACGATGGATGCAAGCATGGGCGTGTTGGGGAAATACTTGCCAAGCGCTGCAATGGATACCTTTCTTGCATCAATGACATATACCTTGCCCTCGTAGCCCTTTAGCTTCGGGATAATCTCCTCTTTCGCCTTCTCGGTGTTGATTACAATTGCCCCTTCTTTCTTCAGGCCCTTTGTTACATCAACGTCATCCAGCAGGGAATCGTCCACAACTACCACATAATCCGGGTTGTAAATGTTCGAGTGTACGCGGATTGCCTTATCGCTGATTCGGTTATATGCGGTAATCGGCGCTCCCATACGCTCCGGGCCGTACTCGGGAAATCCCTGTACATATTTGCCGGTGCCGAACGCAACATCCGCAAGCAGAAGCGCCGCTGTCTTCGCACCCTGACCGCCGCGTCCGTGCCATCTGATTTCAATTAAGTCCTTCATTCCTTCCTCCATTTCTGCACGCACGGCCCTGCTTTGTACAAGCCGCCGTACAGACAAATCTCTTGTCGATTATATCGTTATCCTTTGCGGCTGCGCCTTCCAACCATGCCGGTTTCACACAGTACAGTTTTATCGTAGCACAATATCGCCGCAATCGTATACTGTTCTATTATATTTCTTTTTTCCACAAAATACAAGAAAAATTTTGTATTACTCCCCTCACAATCCGCTTACCATTGATTCCGCTCACAATTAATTCCGCGCCGACAAAATGGCCCCCTTACCTGACCCCGGAACGAATTTATAACTTGCCTTGCCTTTCCGATTCGCTTATAATAAAAGAAATCGAATCGAACGCCTCTTTTATGGCGTTCGGAAGAAATGGAGACTGCGAATCATGAATACATCAACTAATCTGCGGAACCTTCTCGCTTCCGTCAATCACAAAAGCTATCCCGCGTACAAGTCCCTTCAGGGACAGTACAATTTTGGAGACTATACGCTCTGCATCGATCACGTACAGGGCGACCCGTTCGCCGCACCCTCCAAGCTCCGCATCCTGATGCGCCAGAGCATCGCCGGATTCCCGGCGGATTATTATTCGCTTCCGGATCGGAAAATCGCTCTTGAGGATTATATCATCCGCCTTTTCGGCGCTCAGGCGGCCAAATACACCTTTAAGGCAAAGGGTTCCGGCAAGAGCGGCCTCATCTCCGTGAGCCGACCGGGTCAGGAGATATTGGAGCGTACCGCCTGTAATATTTCCGGGCAGCAGCTTGAGATGCGCTTCGAGGTTGGCTTTCCGGCCAACGGACGCAATATCCAGTCGGACGAGCTTGCAAAGATCTTCTTTGATTTTCTGCCGGCGGCGGTAAACGCGGTATTCTATTACAAGAAGCTGAACGCGGCAGCGGTAAAGGCTGTAATTGAGCTGGCAGACGATCAGGCATTCATACGAAAGGAGCTGGCGCGCTTAAAGCTGGCCGCCTTTGTCGCGGACGGTTCCATTCTTCCCAGAGAAAGCGGCGTGTCGGAACGTCCGATGAAGGGCGCGGTTCCCTTCGCATCTCCGGAAAGCCTCTCTGTCACTTTGAACCTTCCCCACAAAGGAGCGCTTTCCGGCATGGGAATTCCGAACGGAATCACCTTAATCGTCGGCGGCGGCTATCACGGCAAGTCCACGCTGCTGGAAGCCCTGGAGCTTGGCGTCTATAATCATATTGCGGGGGACGGCCGCGAATACGTCATTACGGATTCTTCCGCGGTCAAGATCCGCGCAGAGGACGGGCGAAGCATTCGCGGAACCAATATTTCTTATTTTATCAATAACCTTCCGAACAAAAAGGACACCGTACACTTTTACACGGAGGACGCATCCGGAAGCACCTCCCAGGCAGCCTGCGTTGTAGAAGCAATCGAAGCCGGATCCCGGCTGCTTCTGATTGATGAGGATACCTCGGCGACGAATTTCATGGTACGGGATGAATTGATGCAGCGGGTAATCCGCAGGGAGCAGGAACCGATTACCCCGTTCATCAACCGTATCCGCCCGCTGTATGAGGAGCATAACGTATCCACAATTCTGGTTGCCGGAAGCAGCGGTGATTTCTTTCTGAAAGCGGACACCATCCTGCAGATGGACACCTACCGCCCGTATGATATTACGGAGAAGGCGAAGAAGATGAGCCTGGAATTCTATTCCGATTCCGCCTCCTCAAAGACCTTTGCGAACGCCCTCTCTTCTTTTCGCCCGGACGCGGAATTCCCGAAGCATTCGGAAGCCGAGAATCCCTCCGCACCTGTTCTTCCAGGCGGCCGCACACCTGTCGTCATGAACTCCAGGCGTATTCTGCTGCCCGGCAGCTTCGAGAAGAAACGCGATCGTCTCAAGATCAAATGCCATGGCAAAGACTCCATTCAGCTTGGCTTTGAGGATATCGATCTGCGCTATGTTGAACAGATTGCCGACTATGAACAGACCAACTCGCTCGCCTACTTCCTACGTTATGCAGACGAACAGCTGTTAGACGGAACCAAAGATCTGAATGAGGTTGTAAAAGAACTCATGGCAATCGTATCGCAAAAGGGACTGTCCGCCCTCTCCGATTCCTCTTATCTTCCTGATTTTCTCGCAATGCCGCGCATCCAGGAGGTCTATGCCTGCTTCAACCGCTGCAGGAGTCTGAAAATAAAAGGCATCCGATAGTATTCGCCAATCCCCCGGCATCAGACATTATCTGACAGCCGGGTTTTTTTATTTTGGCTGTTTTTGCCCATATAAGGCAATAAATTGTTGCTTTCTGTTCAAAACAAACCTTCAATTTTTCATCTTATTTTTACCTGATTTCGTATAATATAATAAGCAAGAAAGGGACTCATCCCTATGTTTTTTTCGCCGTCCTCCAGAAGACGGCCGACCAAAATCTAATTACAGGAGTACTATCGATGACAGAAAAACAAACTGATACCTTAGAGGCGGATTTTCTTTCAGCCGGCCTTCTGCCTGCCAAAATCCGGCAGCTCCGTCTGGAACATCATTACACACAGCGCTTTGTCGCGGAACATCTTAATATTTCCCCGCAGGCTTATGGCTATTACGAACGTGGGCAGCGCAAGCTTACCTCCTCTATGATGGCAATTCTATCGGCTCTGTATCACATCAACATTATGGAGCTTATGGAGCTTGAACTGACCGACTCCAATCCTGAATTAATGAATTCTCTCGTCCGCGATGCCGCTCCCGCATCCGGTTCCTCTCTCCGCTGTCCGCCCAAACCGGGATATGTCTACGAGCAGTTGACACTTCAGGAATATCAGCTCGTCAATTACTATCGTAAATTGCCCGCTTCTGTAAAAAGCGACATTTCTTTCATGGTTGCTCCAAGGAATCGCCGCGGTTCCGGAAAAAAAGATAACATCTTCTAAATAAATATATAATCATTAGTATTTACTATCTGATATTGCATTCAGTATTTTCTGATTTTTATTATTCCAATGCTGATATATGGGTTTTGCATCCTTTTGCTTGAATGTCATTCCGGTCGTCATTTTAAAATTATCGAACGACATTCCCATATTTTTCCTTTTATTTCGTTTATAATGGGTAAAACTTTACCTTGTAGAAACCGCTGTCAACCAGTTGGATTCCCAAGCACTGATTTGTGGTTTGCCTGTAGAAATGGAGGATTCTTATGAAGAAAATAAACACCAAAGATAATTGGAACAACGGCGCACCAAAAGTCTTTAATGTTATTGATACCGTTGAAGATCCTGTTACGAAGGATTATGTTCGTCTTTTATATGATCAACTGACCCGTTTCTGCCAGGAATGTGCCTGCACCTCGGCGGAAATGAGCAAAAAGCTGAATAAAAGCAGCGGCTATTTCAGTAAAATTGAAAGCCGCAAGGCATTTCCGTCCATGGAGACTTTTCTGGATTTTTGTACTGTATGCAAAATTCATCCGAAGGAATTTTTTGACGCTGATTTTGAATATTCGTATCAAGCGAGAATTGCAGGTGATAAGCTGAGCCTGCTGACTTCCGAACAGCTGAGAATCGTAACGGAGCTAATTGACCAGTTCATAGAATTGAACGGACAGACAACCGAACAAAAATGAGCAGAACCCCAAAATACCGTTCTGCTCATAAGCCCACGCCCGCTTTCCTTCCGGAGCAGGGAGTTCCGTCTTGCGGAACTCGGGCGTCCTGCAAGGCTGCACGAACACCCTCCTTCCCTTTCTGTCTCCTGCACCTCCCCGACCGAAGAACGTTTCTTTACTCTCCTTCGGAATAGAACGGAACATAGCCGTTATCATATTTCACATAAATCCGGGACGTTTTTTATTCTGCCGATTCCTCATTGCTCCTCCTTCTGTTCATGATTCTCGCAGCTGTCCGGTGCCTGGGCATTCCCTGCTGACTTCGCAGCATGTTCTCTCTGCTTCTTTGCATTCTTCTCAAGCTTCTTAATCATTCTTCCCACAACAAGGAACAGTACAATAATCAGAATCGCCCAGAAGATCAGGTAAATAAAATTCGTTACGAACCAAACCGCGAAATCCTTTGCTCCCTCCACGATATCCGAAATGGTATCGGAGAAGCCTCTGCTCATTCGATCCACTAAGGTAAGCGGTTCTTCCTTCGTCATCTCCAGTACCTCCTGAATATTCAGGCTGACCGTGCTGTAGCTCACCAGGTTATCGTAGGTGCGAAGCTGGGACGCATAGGACTCCAGCTGATAACGAACTTCACTCAGACGTTCCTCAAGCGTAATAATATCTTCGATCTTATCCGCCTTTTCTAACAGAGCAAGCAGTCTTTCCTGCTCAATCTCAAGCGCTTTCTTCCGACTCTCGGTATCCACGTAGGACATGGTAATATCGGTTGCGTTCTTGCTCTCGTTCGTAATATTCCCAAGATTACCGACCGTGTTCAGGAAGGCTTCAAAATACTGCTGCGGAATTCTCGCGGTAATATACGCATATCGGGAATAGCGTCCGCTGTAGTAGCTCTTATTGTTGTTCTCGTAATTCTCAATGTATCCGCCAAGCTGCGCAATCTCAGCCTCAATCTGCTCCAGGAATGTATCATAATCCATGGTTTCCACAGTCAGGCTCGCTTCCTTTATCAGCTTTCTCGCGCTGTCGTTCAGTGTAATGGACTCAGAGCTCGTCACGGAAGTGCTCCCGCTCTCGTACCCATCCGCCGAATCCCACTCCGTCTCTACGGTCTCCTGAACCCAGCCCCCCTGCGCAGCCGTCGCTGCCATGGTTGTAGACACCATATAATTCCCCGCGTCATAGGCTTCGCTCTTGGCGTTGTCCTTTGCAGCGTTACATCCTCCAAACAGCAGCAGCGCTGCAAGGATCACAGCAAGGGATGCGGCCCTTTTTCCTGTTCCTTTGCGCCTTCCCGCCCTTTGTCCTACCTGGTTCCGGGCATTCTCACCTTGCTTTTGCATGCTCCAACGATTCTTTTTTCTCATAAAAAATCTCCTCCTTCTTTGTCTTATGGTTTGTATTTCCTTTTATAACCATTAGACGAAGGAAGGAGGAGACCGGTTCCCGTTCTTTTAAACTTTTTCTATTATTTTACTTTTTACCGAATGCTTCCCTTCAGTGCCAGATACTGATCAAAGATCAGCCGGCTGATCTTTGAGCCAAATCTCGTTGACGGATGTCCGGAATAATAGATGGAATCGCTGAAATTCTTATTCATCAGGACAATCACGTATTTTCCATAGGGTGTGGATACGATACCGCCGTCATTGCGGCACGCATCCATGCTTCCGCTTTTGCTTGCGACATAGATCAGTTCCTCCTCGCCCGTATCCTCGCTGTCGAGCAGATAGGCCGGAAATGCTCCGGTCAGCATCGAATTATAGTGCTGCTTTCTTAAAATCTCAAGCATCTGCTCCGATGCGGACGCGCTGACCAGCTCGCCCTTTACGATCCGCTCGAACATCGCCGCGTAATCTCTCGGCGTCGTGGTTCCAAGCTTTTCATATTTTTCAAAATCAATCTTATTATGAAGCACCGTATCCTTCAGCCCCTGCTTTTGAATGAACGCGTTAATCGTGTCAATGCCCAGATAATCAATCAGCATATTGGTGGCGATATTATCGCTGACAATAATCATCAGAATCGCCACGTTCTTTACTGTCATCGTCACACCCAAATCCAGGCTTCTTAATATACCGCTTCCGTTGATGTAATTCTCCTTTGTATAGACGAGCATATCGGACAGGCTCTTATTGCCCTTCTCCACCTCATCGAACAGGGCTCCCATGATAAATACCTTGCAGCAGCTCGCAGTCTCGAACTTCTCCTGCGAATTCATCTCCAGTACATTTCCATTCATATCGTTCACGTAGATTCCCATCAGTCCGTCATAGCTTGCAAGCTCGGCTTTGATGCGATCCTCTAATGTAATTTCTTTCATAGTAACTGACTCCTTTCCAATCCTTTTTTTCACACTATTTCCAGACTTCCTTATACAGATTCAACACGTTCTTATAGAAGATTCCTTCGATCTCCTCCTGGCCGAGCCCTGCTTTCCAGAGCGCATCCTCCAGCATCGGCATAAAGGACGCATCCTTCAGATCCCGATGCGGCGAGATGCCGTCAAAATCCGAGCCGAGGCCGATGCACCCATAACCGCCGACCTTGCCGATATGTAAGATATGCTGCACGATCTGATCAATCGTTCCAACTGCGCGCTCCTTGGTCATATAATCCGGATCCAGGAACTCCGGACAGTAATTCATTCCCATGACGCCGCCATGTTCGGCAAGCCTGCGAATCATATCATCAGTCAGATTGCGGATGTGCGGACAAATCGCTCTGGCATCCGAGTGGCTTGCAACAAAAGGCTTTTTCGTGTATTTTACCACATCGTAGAAGCCTGCATCCGACAGATGAGAGACGTCAATTACCATTCCAAGTCGCTCCATCTCCTGAATCATCTCGATTCCAAGAGGCGTCAGGCCGCTCTCCGTGTTTGGTACGCCGGGCTTCGTACGCTCTCCGCCCGGAGTCAGCGCGTTCGGCCAGCCGAGCTCATTCTGATAATTCCAGGTCACCGTCAGCATCCGCACTCCAAGTCGGTAAAAATCCCGAAGGAACGCAGGATTTCCAAGCAGCACGCCGCCCTCCTCAATTGTAAGCACCGCGGACATCTTTCCTTCCTTCTGATTATTCAAAATATCCTCATAGGTGAACGCAGGCTTAATCAAATCCTGGTTCTTCTCAAGCTCCTCATAATAGGTGTCCGCAAGCTCCATACACCACTCGAATGGACGCTCTCTTTTTCCAAGATTGACAAACAGCGCAAAATTCTGTACCAGATAATCACCTTTCTGCATTTTCTCCAGGTCGATATTCAGATCATTCTTCCTCAGAGTTCTGATATCTTCCCCCTTTTTTTTGCTGTACAAAATCTCCGATATGGTGTCACAATGCATATCTGCAACTTTCATGATAAATCCTCCATTCTTCTGCAATTTCCAACAGCTGCTTTCTTAAAAGATCGAACCCACCGCGCTTAAAATCTTCAGCAGATCCTCTCTGTAGTCCGAATCTCCCGGATTCAGGCTGTTAATAACAACTCCGTCGCTTCCGTTCTTTCCGGTTGAGTGGATATAGCGGCCATCTCCCAGATACATTGCAACATGCCCCGGGAAGAATAACAGGTCCCCCTTCTTCTTCTCCTCATACGCGATCTCCTTCACCGGAAATCCTTCCTTAATCTTGGCATCCCGGAATATCACGACACCGTTCATCAGATACGACGTCGAACAAAGTCCCGAGCAGTCGATTCCAAGCGGCGTCTTGCCGCCCCAGCGATACTGTGTTCCCAGATAGGAAAGCGCTCTCCGGCACACAGCCTCGCGGAATTCCTCCTCATTGGCCTTCGCCGCGGTCAGATCCATGGACGGCTCCTGATAGTCCGCTACAAAGGACTCCTTGCAGTATCCGGTTCTTCCGTTCGCAAGTCCTACCTTGACCCAGCCATTCTCATCGGCAGGCTCCAGGAAGCGTACAACCGCGCCTCTCGGAAGGCTGATTACCTGATATCCCTGGTATTTCGGAATGGACTGAATATCCACATAACGGCCTGTTATCCAGACTTTTTTATTCTCCTCCCAGGCTTGGATTCTGTCCTCCTGCAGAGTCAATTTCGAAATCTCTGCAATTCCCTCATACTGATACGGGGTTCTGACTCTGACCATTCCGTCAGCTACGGTCTCCAGAATCTCAACCTTCATCCCGTACAGAACCTCATCCTCCAGGGAGGATGTTCTCGCCGCGCTCCGATACAGCGGAACAATCGGTTCATTTACAATTGCATACCTCATCTTTCTCTCTCCTTTCGCCGCTTTTGCAATATTTGATCAATACCGGCCTTCCTTACTCAGCCGCCAATATTGAGATACAATACCCTAAAACAAATGGTACGTGGCAGATCGTTCCTGCCACGTACGCGTCTTTGCATCCTTTTTGTTCTTTTATTCTCTTTGGAATCGTCTTGCCCGCCATCCGAATCAATTCTCAAACCGGCACGGAACCCTGGTAATTCCGATTCCCGGAGCATCCGTCATATAAATCATATTCTCACGATAGATCGGACCGCCTTCGTACGGATCTATTTTACACAGGGACGGACCGTCCAGATCCGCTCTTGTTATAATGCTCTTCGCCGCAGCAAAATGAGCGCCCGCACTGACCGCCATCTTACTCTCAAGCATACAGCCAATCATGCACTCCACTCCGTACAGCTCCGCTATGCTGCATATCTTGAGCGCATTATAGATGCCGCCTGTCTTCATCAGCTTAATATTAATCAGATCCGCCGCACGTTCCTGAATCAGATGAATCGCATCCTCCGCCGAGAATACGCTCTCATCCGCCAGAATCGGTGTCGCAACGCGCGAGGTTACGAACTTCATTCCTTCAAAATCATGAGCGGGAACCGGCTGCTCAACCAGGTCGATATCCAGTCCCTTATTCTCCATCGCCCGGATAATCTGAACGGACTGCTTGGCATTCCAGCCCTGATTCGCATCAACCCGAAGCTTAATGTCCGCGCCGACTGCTTCCCGGATTGCCGCGATTCGCTCGACATCCTTCAAGCCTTCCTTGCCGACCTTAATCTTTAAGATTCGATATCCCTTCGATACTGCGTCCAGGCTGTCCGCCACCATCTGAGGAATATCATTCACGCTGATCGTAAGGTCGGTCTCAATCTCCGTCCTCGCTCCGCCGAGCAGCTTATATAACGGCGCGTTATACTGCTTTGCGAAGATATCATAAATCGCCATATCTACCGCAGCCTTCGCCGAGGTATTCTTCAGGATACAGCCGTTCAGCTTCTTAAAAATACCGTCCAGATTGTCGATCTCCATTCCAATCAGAGCCGGTCTGATAAAATCCATAATCGCCGTTGTAATCGAGCCCTTGGTATCGCCGGTAATCACCGCAGTCGGCGGCGCTTCTCCATATCCTTCCACGCCCTCGTCCGTTACAACTCTTACAATAATATCCTCAACATTCTCAACCGTCCGAAGCGCCGTCTTGAACGGCCTCTCGAGCGGAATTCTGACTTCTCCAACCTGAATATCCAGAATTCTCATTGACTCTACCAGCCTTTCCGCTTTACTGCGTTAATCTGTAAATTCTTTATCAGTATACAAAAAAATACACAAAAAATCAATATAAAAATACAATTATTTTCCTGCTTCTTTTTGTACCATCCGATATAGCTCCAATGAGACCTCCTGCATCATCCGCTCCATATCCGCGGTATCCACTTCATTGCCGCACAGACACAGAACGAATGGCTCTTTTGCATAGATAATCCCGACATCATGTGTAATCCCGTCGTCTTCTCCGGTCTTGTGCGCAATTCTTACATCCCTGAGATAAAACGGAATCTTGCTGTTTAATTGCTGCTCCTCTAAAATTGACAGCATCGCTTCGGAGGCCGTCTTGGAAACAAGGCAGCCCTGATGGATCCGCTCCAAAAGAACCCCCATCTCTTCCGGACCGATGGTATTCTCAATTCCCCTTGAAGATGCCTCCGCGTCAAAAAGCAGACGGTTCAGGCGTGTCTGCCCAAAGCCAAGCTCCTGCATAAGCGCATTCACCGCAGCCATTCCATCCCCAGCGTCGCCGCCTCCAAGCTCTTTTATCAGCAGATTCGTCGCTGTATTGTCGCTCAGCACGATCATCTGATAATACAGATCCTGAAGCGTAAGCCGGACTCCATCGTGCAAAAACTGCAGACCGCCGCAGCCCGGAAGCCTATCCTCCCGCCGCAGGGTGATCTCCTTATCTCCGTCAAGCGTTCCCTGCTCCATTCTCCGGAATACCTCAGCCAGAATCGGAAGCTTAATCACACTTGCCGCGTAAAATGCCTCCCGCGCCCGATATCCCGCACATTCTCCCGTTGCCAGATTCTTATAATAGAATCCCGCTTTTCCCGGGAATTCTCTGATCCGCTGCGTTACTTTTTCCAATTCTCTCATTTCAGCACCTCTTCCGGAATCTCAATGATCATCTGTCCCAGATTCTGATACTGATTCAATCCATCCGTGCTAAAATCATAGTCTACCAGGAATGTCTCTTCCGTTTCCCGGGTCAGATTCGTGCGAATTGTCATTCGATAAGGCTTTGAGTAGGCCGGAAGATAAAAATCCACCCCCCAGCCCGTCTCTTCAATATAATAGAAATCCTGCGCGGTAAGGGTTTCTCCCTTCCAGATCTCTTTTAGGTCATCGGACGTAATTTCAATCTGAATCTCTGCTTTTTCCGGATCATATTCCAGTCTGTCACCTTCCGAATTCTCTAAAATCACCAGCATCTGAAGTCTGGTGAAATTCCGCTCCAGGATTGCCCTCTGATAAACCTCTTTTGCACAGGTCAGCAGATATTCCTCCCGAATGAGATACTCCTTCTTCTCTTTATCGGACAATTCGAAATAATCATTCCGGTTCTGGAGCTCGATTCCCGTTAAGCTCTCCTGCTCTTCAGGACTGAGCTCAGACAGCATAACGTCATCCATGAACCAGGCAGACGCCAGACTTTGATCGTTTTGAACATAACGAAGCTGACCCCCGCGGAACAGGAACGTATAGGCATCACTCTCCTCCGGAATATATCGGATTGCGACTGCCTCAGACCGATTATCCATACGATAGACCTGATACTCTGCTTTTTTCTCCGGATATTCTTCCTCGAAAAACGCCTGAATTCCGCAGTTCCCGGCTTCCATCTCCTTTAAGACCTCCTGTACGTAAAGCACATCTGCCTTAAGAGATTTTTTGCGCTTGCCCGGCACTGCCGGTTCCGCCTCTTCCTCTCCCGTATGTGTCAGCCTTGTTCCTATATATTCCAAACGGGCCGTAAAATCGCTTCGTTCCCTCCATTCGGATATTTCTTCCGGCGTCATTCCGGCAAATCGATCGGAGACAGGAAGCGCGGCCTGCTCTTCCTCACTTTCTGTCGGGACTTCCGAATTCTCCGCCGCATTCGATGCCTCTGCTTCTGCTGCAGACTGGTGGGAATTCCTCTCATCTAAGGCTTCTTTTGTCTTCTGCTCCGAATCCTCTTTTGTCTCTTCTTTGCTGTTCCCGAAACTCTCTTCTTCTATCCGCTTCTCGGCCTCACCGCTGTTATCGGCTCCGCCGGTGATCTGATGAGGCATTTCCGCATTGGAATATTCTTCCATATACGTCTCCGTTTCCGTTCCTTTGTCCGTGTTTATCGCTCCGCTTTGCTCCTCCGCATTCTGTCCGTTCCCGTTCTGTACATATTCCTGACCGAATTCATAAGTCCCCTGGCCGTCCTGCCCGGACTCTTCCGCATCCTTGCACATAAGACCTCCTGCAAGGACTGCCGCAAGAATCACCGCAGCACATACACAGGCAATCGCCACAGGACTGTGCCTGAAAAGCGCTGCCCCACAATAAGGACAGCGCTTTCTTCCGTATCTAACCTTAGCCTTGCAATGCTTGCAGACCATAATTACTCTGTTACCTCAATTTTTCTGATTTCCTTGGTGCGAATCTCCCTGCAGATTGCATCAATGAATTCGTTCAGGTCCTTCATACCTTCATCGCCCAGGTAACGGCTGCGGACGGATACCTTCCCCTCTTCCTCTTCCTTCTGGCCGACAACCAGCATATAAGGAACACGGTTCAGTCTTGCTTCGCGGATCTTTTAGCCAATCTTCTCGGAACGCTCGTCGGTCGTTGCCAGAATTCCGTTCTCAGAAAGGGCTGCTTTTACCTTCTGCGCATAATCATTGTACTTCTCGGAGATCGGAAGCACTCTTACCTGCTCCGGACACAGCCAGGTCGGGAACTGTCCGGCATATTTTTCAATCAGCCATGCAAGCGTTCTCTCATAGCAGCCAATCGAAGTTCTGTGAATGATGAACGGGCGCTTCTTCTCACCGTTTGCATCAATGTAGAACATATCGAACCGCTCTGCTAACGCGAAGTCAAGCTGAATCGTAATCATGGTATCTTCCTTGCCATATACATTCTTTGCCTGAATGTCTAACTTCGGTCCGTAGAATGCTGCCTCGCCCTCTTCCTCGGTGAAGTCAATTCCGAGGTGAGTCAGAATCTCTCTCATTCTCTGCTGGGTCTTATCCCACTGCTCCGCGTCGCCAAGGTATTTCTCCTTATTGTTCGGATCCCACTTGGAAAGACGGTAGGTAACATCATCCTGAAGTCCAAGAGTAGTCAGGCAGTATTTTGCAAGGTCAACACAGCCGTAGAACTCTTCCTCGATCTGCTCAGGAGTTACAACCAGATGTCCCTCAGAGATCGTGAACTGTCTTACTCTGGTCAGGCCGTGCATCTCACCGGAGTCCTCATTACGGAACAGTGTGGAGGTCTCACCATAACGGCAGGGCAGATCGCGGTAGCTCTTCTGGCTCTGCTTATATACATAATACTGGAACGGGCAGGTCATCGGGCGAAGTGCGAATACTTCCGCATTCGGATCGTTCTCGTCGCCGAGCACGAACATGCCCTCCTTGTAGTGGTTCCAGTGGTCGGAAATCACATACAGATCCTTCTTTGCCATCAGAGGAGTCTTTGTTCTCATGTAACCGCGCTTTTCCTCCTCATCCTCGATCCAGCGCTGCATGGTCTGGATGATCTTCGCGCCCTTCGGCATCAGCAGAGGAAGTCCCTGACCGATAACATCAACCGTTGCGAACAGCTCCATCTCACGGCCGAGCTTATTGTGATCGCGCTTCTTAATGTCTTCCAGATGCTCCAGATACGCGTCAAGATCAGCGTTCTTGGTATACGCGGTACCGTATACTCTGGTCAGCATCTTATTCTTCTCATTGCCTCTCCAGTAAGCGCCCGAGGAGGATATCAGCTTAATCGCCTTAATTCCCTTGGTGCTCATCAGATGAGGTCCTGCGCACAGGTCAGTGAAATCGCCCTGGCGATAGAAAGAAATTACGGAATCCTCCGGCAGATCTTTGATCAGCTCTACCTTATAAGGCTCCTCCTTCTCCTCCATGAACTTGATTGCCTCTTCTCTGGGCATGGTGAAATACTCAAGCTCCTCGCCTTCCTTGATGATCTTCTTCATCTCTTTCTCAAGTGCATCCAGTGCTTCTCTGTCGAAAGGAGGGCAGTCAAAATCATAATAAAACCCGGTGTCAATCGAAGGTCCGATTGCAAGCTTTGCTTCCGGATACAGTCTCTTAACCGCCTGCGCAAGTACGTGGGAGGTCGTGTGACGATAAGCCGCCTTACCAGCCTCATCGTTAAAGGTTAAAATATTCAGCGCATGCTCTCCGTCCACTACAGTACGCAGATCCACAACCTTACCGTCCAGCTCAGCCGCGCACGCGTTCCTCGCAAGACCCTCGCTGATATCCTTTGCGATATCAATAATGCGCATTGCTTCTGCATATTCTTTTACAGAACCGTCTTTTAATGTAATCTTCATCTCTAACATCCTTTCATTCTGCCGCTTACGCGGCGAAATAATATACTGTAATTATTCTGCGCCCTTTGGCATTACAACCTGCTGCACGGCCACGGCCGCCGCGAGCGATGCACACGCGCTGAAACTAAATATCTGAACTCCGCACAAAAACGCAAAAAAACGTCCCTTCCGATCTTTCCAACCGAAAGGGACGGATATCATCCGCGGTTCCACCCTTTTTGAAGCTTCCGTCCGATCCTGTGATCGGGCGCAGGCCTCCTGCTCATTCTGATGATAACGGAATCACCGGGCCGGATTAGGGCCGCTCCAAGGTGGTCTTCAGCAGTCGTTCCATGGGATTCTCTCAGCTCTTTCTCCCTCTCTGGCAATGTTCGGACCGCTTACTCGTCTTGTCAACGCGTTCGCTCAGATTCTATTGCTGACTCCAGCGTTCTTCCCACAATCACGGCCGTGATCGTACATTCAAACGCCTGTAAGTCAGTTATTGTCGTGTCTTCATTATATCACTGCCTCCCGGAAAGTCAAGCAAAATCTTTTTCCAGGCCCTCCCGGCTCATGTCAGCCCCTGTCATTTCCAGCCGGCCATCGCTTCCACATCTGCTTCCATCACATAATCATCCATCACATATCCCTGCCCGATATCCGCAATCTGTGTCCGGACGGTCTGAAATCCCTTCCTCTCATATATCGCAATCGTGTCATAATTAAACCGATTCACTGTGAGCCAGACTGCCGTATACCCCTTCTCTCTGCACAGCTTCGCCAGAAATGCAAATGCTCTGCTCGCATATCCACGCCCGCGGAAGCTCTTCTCGATATAAAGCTTGCTTAAGAACAGCTTCTTCTCCTCCGGCTGTTCCACAACACCGATGAAGCCAATCAGTCTGTCATCCAGCCTCAGCATGAAATACTGGTAGCCCTGATTCGCCAGCTGCTCTGCCACTGCATGCGCGGACTGAAATTTGTCCACCATGTAATCAATCTGTCCCTCCGAAAGAATCGTCCGGAAATGCTGGTGCCAGATAATTGCAGCCAAATCCGTCATTTCCTTAATCTGCTCCGCCGTCCTTACCGGCTCAAATGTCAGTGTATTCATCCTGTTCCTCCCTCACTTTCTCAAGCCGCGTCTCATCTCTACAAACTTCTGAAAATAGATCCTGGGATATCCTCCGGAACTTTTCTCGGCTTCCGCTTCCTCTCCTTCCGTCTGAATCTCCTCGTACAGGGAAAGTATGCTCTCTGCAAAGAATTCCTTCGAATAAGGCTTTACAGCAAGCAGCGCCTGCCTGGAATACTCCGGCCATTTCTCCGGATTCAGCACATCGTCCAGCGCGGTCACGAACTCCTCCCTGCCGGTGGTCTGATACCCATTCACTCCGTTCTTCACAATTCCGTTCAGACAGGCATCCTTCTTCGCTACCACGGGCAGTCCCGCGGCCATCGCCTCGATATAGGTTAACCCCTGCGTCTCGCTCTGGGAGGCACTTACGAATACATCCCCGGTCAGGTAGTATTTTCCGATCTCATCCCACGGCCTTGCTCCGGCAAAGATTATCTCATCCTCCAGTCCAAGCTTCTTGCCCTGCTCTTTTAATTTGTCAAGCTCCGGTCCGCTTCCGACGATCAGAAGTCTTACCTTCTCCCTGTGTCTGACATACTCCGCGAAGCCGTCAATTACTTCCGCTATATTCTTCTCCTGCGATACTCTGCCGATGTAGAGAATGACCTTCTCATCCGCTCCAATTCCAAGCTCTTTTTTAATCTCTTCAATCTCTTCTCTATTATAATTTTCCCTGCGGAATTTGTCCAGATCAATTCCGGTGGGAATAATCGCAATCTCCTGATTTACCTTATACTCTCCCAACAGCTGTCTGACCTTATCCGTCGGTACAATCACCCTGCCGGCTGAATTACAGCAGAATTTGGAATAGGCTCTTACAAAGGATTTCGCCCTCCGGTCAATCGCACGGAAATGCGCAATATAATGCGTGTAATCCTCGTAAATGGTATGATAGGTATGGATCACCGGAATATCCAGCTCTCTTGCCATGATTCTTCCGAAGATTCCAAGCGAGAACTCCGTGTTGGTATGTATCACATCCAGATTCAGTCCTTTAATAATGTTCGCAAGCTTCGGAGAATAGAACATCCCTATCCGACGCTCCGTCAAAAATGCACAGGGGATACTTTTCACACGGAATACATTATGTTCCTTCTCCGGCGCTCCCGGTGTCGTCGTCGTAAATACGTATGCGTTATGACCCATGCGTTCCAGCTGTTCCTTCAGCATGTAGACTGAATTCGCCACCCCATTAATCTCCGGATAATAGGTCTCTGTAAATAATCCGATATTCATAATTCGCCTCATTTCCGTAAAAAAGGGGACCCTGCAACCTTCTCCCTTGCAGCCTTCTCCTTTTTTGTTTTCAATTCCAAACATACTGTGTATATACTGATTTCTGCTTTTTTAATCATCTGTTTATAATTATTTTATAATACACATTTCTTCAAAAGTAAAGCATGGAATTCTAAAGGTTTCATTAGAAAATGCACAAGAGTTGCCCGGATGAACCAGCGCTTCTGACCGGACGAAGCTGCACACCTTGCATTCTTTCCGGCTCTGCGTTATAATGAACGCAGAATATGAAACGGAGGATTATTATACTATGAAACCCATCGCAAGCTTTACCATCGATCATCTCCGCCTTCTCCCCGGAATCTATGTATCCCGCAAAGACAAGGCCGGACACGAAGTGATTACGACCTTTGACATTCGAATTACAAGACCGAATTATGAACCCGTTTTAAATACGGCTGAGATTCATACCATCGAACATCTCGGCGCCACTTTCCTGCGCAACCACGAAACCTACGCGGAAAAGATTCTTTATTTCGGTCCAATGGGCTGCCGCACCGGATTCTATCTGCTGCTTGCAGGTGACTATGAATCCCGCGATGTTGTCGGCTTAATTACGGAGATGTTCTGCTTTATCCGCGATTTTGAGGGCGATGTTCCCGGTGCCGAGGCAATCGGATGCGGCAATTACCTGGACATGAACCTCCCGATGGCAAAATATATCGCCCGCAAATATGTGGACGAGGTTCTGACGAATATCCCGGATGACCGTCTGACCTATCCGGAATAATCTGTCATCATTTCCCCCTTCCTGAATATATTGTATGGACAGGAAACACCGGCAGTTCAGAATCAGGAAGGGGGATTTTGTATGGATGAATCAAAAGCAAACGACACAGCCAGCGGGCAGGCGCCCGGACAGACCGGAATGGCGCATACCGCTGTTATGATCCGCGCGGCGCTTCCCTACCTGAGTCCGGAACTGAATCGGCCTCTCAGTTTACTTGCAAAAGGAATGGATTTTTTGGCATCGGCAAAGGGCTTCCGCCTGAGTGACGCCCTGACCGCGTTCAGCTTCCGGGATGGGGACAATCCGATAACGGATATGAACGGCCTTCTTGGAGAACTAAAAAAGGTCGCTCTTCCTTCCGAGCTGAATATTCTCAATATGCTGTCAGCCCTGCTGAATGTCCGCAAATTCTACGATATGTATCAGTCGATGGCCCCGCTGCTTGCCGGATTGAACGGAATGGACGGATTCGGGACGGATTCGGCATCTTCCGCGGCTTCCTCTCCCTTTTCCTCCGGCCTGTTCTCCGATCCGACTTCCCTGCTCCGGTTTACCGAACTGTTCCAGATGTTCTCCGGAGGCGGAATGAACGGAGCCGGAATGAATCTGTTTGGAATGAACGGAGCGGGAATGGACAGTTCCGAAACGGACGGTTCCGGAATGAACGGTTCCGGAATGAACGGTTCCGGAATGAACGATGTCAGCAGAAATAATTCCGGTGCAGCTCCTTCCGGGACAGACTCTCCTGAGCATGCAGATTTTTCTTCCGGTTCCGGCCATGATTCTTCCGCCGCGGATTTCACAGACTCCACTCCCTCTCAGAATAATAACGCTCCCCCGGATTCCTCCATGTTCGACCTGTTATCCGCCCTGCTTCCGCCGGAGCAGCAAAGTACGTTTCAGCTTTTAAAGCAGTTCATGTCTCCTGGAATGAATTCCCCAAGCGACAGCCAGAACGCGGACACCGAATCCTCTTCCAATAATGCCGGATCCGCTGGAGCCGGCTATGCTTCCGACGGCAATGCCGCATCCGAGGCACATCCACACTACACTCCCGATACCCTTCCCTTTCCCATACCATCCGATCTGGAAGCCTGTCAGGTACCTTCCTATCCGGAAGTCGGCAGGCCTTCCGTAATCTACCGCGGAGGCCTTATCGATCCGACAGCAAATCAAATTCTCTTAACGGATGCCGATCTTCCGGATGATACCGCTTCCTGTGATGTCCGCAGCCAAAATATCGCGTAACGCCTATCCCCTATTCACACTCGAGCTTACTTGAGTCGGCAAACTTTACGCCTGGCGCCCAAATTCGCGGGTTGCCGGCAGGAACGGAGGTTATTATGAGCAATAACTGGCAGGACGATCCGAGACTGAAAAATCTTGATCCCCGTAAACTTTTAATCTTAAATGAGCTTGCCTCGGAAGCCTCAGGCGTCTCCCTGGACAAAGCGCTCCCCATCCTTTTAAAAGCCAACGCCCGCCTGAAGGCGCTCGGCCTTACCTTTACCAAGCAGGAAAGTGAATTGATGTTCGATATTCTGACCAAGGATCTGTCTCCTCAGGAAAAGCTGAAGCTTGATGCCCTGAGAAAGAGCCCCCTCTTTTCCGGACATCCGAATGCCAAGAAACCCTGATATGCCTGAGAGTGACTGCCTTCTCGATAACCGACATGCCGGAGCGTGTCGCACGCATGCAGCTTAAAAGAAACGGAGCTCCGCTCAGCTTTCGGTGATTGTCTCACCATCCCGCCGAGCAGAGCTCCGTCTTTTTGTTCTGCTGCAGTATAGCATTTACAGCAGATATCATTTATTCTGATTTTTCTTCTTCGGACTTCGTCTCCGGATCGTCTGCCTTTTCCGTCTCCTTTGCAGCTTCTTCGGAACCCTCAGACTCTTCTTCCGCACCAGACTCTTCGGAACCCTCAGACTCTTCTTCCGCCTCGTCTTCGTTCTCCTCATCCTCATCAGAAGCTTCTTCCGCGACTTGCGCCGGCTCTGCGTCCGGACGCCTTCCAAAAATCACATATAAGATCACTCCGGCCGCGACAATGAAGAGCGATATGAACTGAGAGGTCGAAAGGAATCCCACTTCTCCTCTCGGATCATCTCTCAGGAACTCAATCAGGAAGCGGCCGATTCCGTACAGAATCATATACATACTTCCGACTCTTCCGTCCTTTTTATTCCGCTTCGCCATGGCGAAGAGAATTCCTGCGATGATAAAGTTCCCGATACTCGAAATAATCTGAGTCGGTAATAATTTTACATGATTCGGTGCGAAATCCGAATGAGTAAATACAATTCCAAAGATCGAATTCGTCTCTTTTCCGTAACAGCATCCCGCAAGGAAGCAGCCGATTCGTCCAAATCCCTGCGCCAGAGCGACAACCGGAAGGACCAGATCAAAATACTTCAGGAACTTAAGCTTCTTAACCTTACAGTAAATCATACCGGCAAGAACTCCTCCGATAACTCCGCCGTATACGACAAAGCCCGATAATATCGAGCCCAAGGAGACTTCTCCCGAAATAATTCCCGGCAGCTCCACCAGCACAAACAACAGCTTCGCCCCGATAAATCCTCCGGGAACCGCAATCAGCGCAATATCCAGCACCGCGTCTTCGCTTAAGCCAAGCTTCTTCGCTCTCCTTAACGTAACAAGAAGCGCCACAATAATACCAATTCCAATCATAAGACCATATCCGTGCACGGTAAACGGTCCTATTGAAAATAAATCATTATACATTATATCTCCCATGCCTTTCCCAATGTAAGAATTCCCGGTCTCCCGGCCGTTCATTCCTCTATTAAGATATATCATGCCTGAATCGGAATGTCAAATAAAACCCGCTTCCGTCACAAAGAAATCACAAATGCATATACTATAGTAACCCCGCTTTATGGATCTTGTATGGATACTCTTTTGAATTTCTTAAGCCGCTACGGCCTTGCGGCCATGTTCCTTATTATCCTGCTCGAATACGCCTGCTTCCCGGTCTCAAGCGAGATTGTACTCCCGTTCTCCGGTGCGGTCGCCTCCCTGCAGTCCATTCCTTTTTACGTGATTCTGCCGGCAAGCATTGCGGCAGGACTCCTCGGCACCTCAATCTGCTATTTTGCAGGACGCTTCGGCGGAAATGCCCTGTTAGCCCGCCTGTGCCGGAAATTTCCAAAGATGCAAAAAGGGCTTGACGCTTCCCGTGAAAAATTCGAAAAATACGGCGCGTTCGCAGTCTGCATCGGCCGCCTGATTCCGATTTGCCGCACCTACATAGCCTTTTTTGCAGGAACGGCCTGCCAGCCTCCGGCCATCTTCTTCGGAGCTTCTGCTATCGGAATCACAATCTGGAACACTGTCCTGATTGGAGTTGGATATCTGCTCCGCGAAAACTGGTCCGAGGCGGCGGCCGCCTACACCAAGTATAAAGATATTCTAATCCCTGCTCTTTTGATTCTGCTGCTCATCCTGTTCGCGTTTAAAAAAGGGGGCTTCAGGAAATCACAAAAGTCACGGCCCTCCATGCCCTCGGATTCGACCCTGTAAAGGGTTCCGCATTCGGGCATATGTAACTCACAATCACACTCCCCCGGCATTGCGCTGGGGGGGTACCGTAATAAGAATGCTTTTCAAAATAGTTCGGTTTTCTGACGTAGGATTTGCAGTTCGGGCAAACCTTTCCCTCTCCCATCTCCCGGTCACAGATCGGACAAAGCTTAACTTTCATATCCGCCACCCTTTCGCACCTTGCCGGAGCCCTGTATTCTCATGTCCGGCCTTATTTAGCCCCGAGCGCTCCCATAATCTCTTCTCTCCGATCAATCACAGCCTGTCTGGAAGCCTCTGCGAAGTTCTCTGCGCCATATTTCGCATACTTCTCCTGCTTGTAAGCCGCGATAATTCCGCGGGAGGAGTTCACAATCGCGCCAAGTCCATCCGCATTGAAATAGTGTACAAGGTCTGCTGCCTTTCCGCCCTGCGCACCGTAGCCCGGTACCAGAATGAAGGACTTCGGCATCACTTTACGAAGTACCTTGCCCATCTCCGGATAAGTAGCTCCGACAACCGCTCCGATGTAGCTGTAGGAATCGCCCATGCATTCCTCGCCCCACTCGGCAACCTTGCTTCCAACCAGCTCATACAGAGGCTTTCCGTCAATCAGCTGATCCTGGAACTCACCGCTGGAAGGATTCGAGGTCTTAACCAGAATGAACAGACCCTTCTTCTCTTCCTTACATACCTCAAGGAACGGCTTGATTCCGTCCGAACCAAGGTACGGATTCACCGTTGCGAAATCCTCATTAAAGCCATAATAGGACTTCGAACCAACCGTTACTTTTCCAAGATGTCCGACCGCATATGCTGCGGAAGTCGATCCGATATCGCCTCTTTTTACATCGCCGATTACGACCAGTCCCTTTTCCTTACAGTAATCAACCGTCTTCTTAAACGCGATCATGCCCGGAATTCCGAACTGCTCATACATTGCAATCTGCGGCTTTACGGCCGGAATCAGCTCCCATACCGCATCCACGATTGCCTTATTGAACTGCCAGATCGCCTCGGCGGCACCTTCCAGCGTCTCACCGTACTGCTCGAACGCAGCCGCCTTTACCTGCTCCGGCACATAGCCCAGCATCGGGTCAAGTCCTACCACGATGGGTGCCCCTGTCTTAATAATCTTGTCACATAACTTGTTAATCATGATCCTGTCCTCCATAATCTATTATATTATATTTTCTCATGAACCTACCTGTCTCCAGCCAGATACACCGTCTTTCCATCCACCATCGTGCGCAGAACCTTTCCCGTTACCCTCTTCCCTGCAAACGGAGTATTCTTTCCCTTAGATAAGAAGGTCTCCGGATCGATGACATACTTCCTGGTCGGATCCGCAATTACGATATCCGCCGCTTTTCCAACCCCAAGGCAGCCTCTGTCAATTCCGAGAATCTTAGCCGGATTATAACTCATCTTCTCCACCATCTGCATCGGCGTCAGGTATCCTTCCTTCACCAGCGCGGTCATCGTCAGCGCGAACGCCGTCTCGGAACCGACGATTCCGAACGGAGACTTTAACATCGAGCCGTTATTCTCTTCCGCGCTGTGCGGCGCGTGATCCGTAGAAATAACATCTATGATGTTCTCTTTCAGCCCCATCTTCAAGGCCTCAACATCCTCTTTGCTTCTCAGAGGCGGATTCATCTTAAAATTACCGTCATCCCCCGTAATATCATCCTCGCTCATCGCGAAATGGTGCGGGCAGACCTCACCGGTTACGGAAAGGCCCTCCTCCTTTGCAAGCTTAATGAATTTCACACTGTCCTTCGTCGAGCAGTGGCACAGGTGCAGGGTAACACCGGTCTCCTTCGCAAGCAAAATGTCTCTTGCCGCAATGACGTCCTCAACCGCGTTCGTGATTCCCGGAAGTCCAAGCTCCTCGGCCTTCTTTCCTGCATTCATGACTCCTCCTGCGACCATCGGCTTATCCTCGCAGTGAGCAAAGATACGAAGTCCGGCCTCTTTTGCCTGCTTCATCGCCGTCCGGTACAGATCCGCGTTCATCACGGACTTGCCATCCTCACTGAGCGCGAGCGCTCCTGCCTCGGCCATTCCCTTAATATCCGTAAGCTCCTGCCCCATCTGCCCCTTCGTAATCGCGCCAATCGGAAATACATGAATCGGCGAATCCTTCTCCGCCTTCATCTTCACGTATTCAATCATAAAGGGCGAATCCGTGGACGGCTTCGTATTCGGCATCGGGCAGACTGCGGTATACCCTCCTGCCGCTGCCGCTGCCGTTCCGGTCTTAATCGTCTCTTTATACTCAAATCCCGGCTCTCTTAAGTGTACATGCAAGTCGATAAATCCCGGCATGACATAATTGCCCTCGGCATCAATAATCTCATCTGCCTCGCACTCGCTGATAAAGGGCTCCACACGCGTTACAATTCCCCCATCGATCAGCAGATCATATCTGCCCTCTCTGCTGCTGCCCGGATCCAGGAGGTATCCGTTCTTAATCAATGTTGCCACTTTCATTCCACCTTTCTATCTATAGATTCCATATTAACCTGTCTTTCAGATTTCTATCCGTAAAGGGACTTCCCGGGCGGATTCATACGTCCGGGAGCTTCACTTTATTTCACTTCTATCAGCTCATACTCCATACTGCCGATTCCAAGCTTTTGTGCATGAACCAGCCCAACCTTCCAGTCCGTCGTCGGATGCATTGCATGCATATGATCGGATACCGTATGATGCTCTTCCTTCTCGGCAAGCACACTTCCGGCCATGACCGGCTGTGCGTTCACCGCGTCGGCACACGCCATGTCTAACGCAACCGGATCGAAGGATGCAAAGATTCCGACATCCGGAACAACCGGAGCGTCATTCTCCGCATGGCAGTCGCAGCACGGTGAAATATCAATCACCAGGCTGATATGGAAATTCGGCCTGTCCTTCACCACCGCGAGGCTGTACTCGGAAATCTTCTTTGTCAGAATATCGTTCGACGTATCCTCATCCGGTTCCACCGCGTCCGCCGGACATACTCCGATACAGCGTCCGCAGCCGACACATTTATTATGATCGATCGAAGCCTTTTTCTCCACAAATGAAATCGCGTCATGCGCGCAATTCTTCCGACAGGAACCGCAGGAGATACAATTCTCCCTGCATACATGCGGCTTGCCGTCCGAGTGCATCTCCATCTTGCCCGCTCTCGAACCGCAGCCCATTCCGATATTCTTTAATGCACCGCCAATGCCGGTCGCCTCATGCATCTTAAAATGGGTCAGGCTGATGAATACGTCCGCGTCCATAACCGCACGTCCAATCTTCGCCTCTTTTACATACTCGCCGTCAATCGGGACCAGCACCTCGTCCGTTCCCTTCAGACCGTCCCCGATGATGACATGGCACCCCGTTGCAAACGGATTATAGCCGTTCTCGTATGCCGAATCCAGATGATCAATCGCATTCTTTCTCCGGCCGACATATAAGGTATTACAGTCCGTCAGGAACGGCTTTCCGCCCCGCTCCTTTACCATATCCGCGATCACCTTCGCATAATTCGGCCTTAAATACGCCAGATTGCCCGGCTCGCCAAAATGAATCTTGATCGCCGCGTATTTCTTCGAAAAATCAATCTCGTTAAAACCGGCCGTCTCAACCAGCCGTCTCAGCTTCATCAACAGATTCTCATGATGACTTGTCCTCATGGACGTAAAATATACTTTAGAACCACTCATAATAATCTCCATTCCCGCCGGCTCCGCGGCTTCAGGCCGAAGGCCGACCTCACTGTATGAAAAGAGATGCTTCGCACATTCTTTCCTGCTTCCCCTTTTAGTAAATACACTCCGCCAGATACAGTCCCTTCGCCTCCGCCGTCTCTCCGGCAAGCTCCCGATCCTTGCTTTCGATAATCTCCTTTATCTTCTCCGGCTCCATATTGCCTCTACCGACCTCGATCAGAGTTCCAACAAGAATCCTCACCATGTTCGGCCAGAAATCATCCCCCTTCACCGAAATCAGGACCTCTTTTTTATCCCCGTAGATATCAATCTCAAAGATCTCCCTCTCGGTTGACTTCTTCATTCTCTTATTGTCCGAAAATGCCTTAAAATCATGCTTTCCGATACAATACGAAGCCGCCTTCTGCATCTTCTTCACATCCAGCCTGTCAAAGCAATAGTAGCTGTACTTGCGATCAAATACGGACTGCACCTCTCCGATACCGATCCGGTATTCATACCGAAATGCCTTTACATTAAAGGCTGCGTGAAAGCGCTCCGGAACCTCACTTACCTCTGTAACCGCAATGTCTCTCGGAAGAAAGCGGTTCAGATAATGCTTGATCTCATAAGGCTTCATCGGCGTATTTGTCTTAAAATTCGCAACCTGTGCGTAAGCATGTACACCGGCCTCCGTTCTTGCCGCACCGACAAGCTCAATCTTCTCCTGATCCATTTTGCTAAGAACCTCTTCCAGCTTATCCTGCACTGTAACGCTTCCGGTTCTCGCAGGCTGCTTTTGCCAGCCGTCGTATCGGCCTCCGTCATATTCCACTACTAACTTAATATTTCTCATTCCTGCCCGTTCTCTGCGGCGGCTTTAAGATACGCCTCGACTCCGTCACAGATTCCTTTCACTATTTTATTCTGATATTCCTCAGTCTGCATCTTTTTATCTTCCTCCGGATTGGTCATAAAGCCCATCTCAACGATGGTTACCGGCACCTCGCACCAGTTGATTCCGCTCATGTCATCTCTTGCAATCGCACCGCGGTTCCTTGCCCCGGTCTCCTCACACAGATGATTCACCACTTCCTGGGACAGCAGCTTACTTGCACTGCTTAAGTATGATACATACGGATTCTTTTCTGACGGGTACAGGGTGCTTGCCCCGCTCGCCGAACTGTTCTCCGATCCATCCGCGTGAATTCGCAGAAATACGTCCGCTCCGGCTTCGTTGGCAATCTCGGCGCGTTCCTTGTTGCTGAGATTCACATCATGCGTCTCACGGATCATAACAACCTCATAGCCCCTTGCAAGAAATTCTTCCTTCAGCTTTAATGAGACCGCAAGCGTCAGCTCATATTCCGCGACCTTTGTCGCAGCTCCCTGCGTTCCGGACGATACCTTTGCCTTCGTCTCGGACGCTCCCGGTCCGATCGGCTCCTTCTCATAATTTCCTTTGCCCTGGTGCCCCGCGTCGATTGCAATTATTGCGGATGCTTCCTGCCCGGACGTCGCCTCGTTCTCAGAAACTGTCTCACTCTCAGGTTCCGTGGTCTCCGAAACCGTTGTCTGCTGCGTCTCGCGCTCTGACTCCTGCTCTGTGTCCGGCTCCGTCGTCATTCCGCTTTCTGACTCCGTTGTCATCTCTCCTTTCGACTCCGTCGTCATCCCGCTTTCTGACTCGGTTGTCATCTCACCCTTCCCCTCCGTTTCCCTTTCCGAGGTGTCGGGCACTTCGGGCGCTTCGGTTCCTTCCTTATTCTCAGAGCCGGCCGAAGCTGTCTCCGTCCCGTTCTCCGCTTCCGTCACCAAAACCGCTTTCCCCTCTTTGCTCTCTCTCATATAGGAGACTGCCGTCAGTAGTCCTGCCGCAACCGTCAGCACGATTAGCACTCCCAGTATAATTGTTCTGATATCCTTCAACGTCATCCTCCTATCCGGATTCTACGGCCTGCTCTCAGAAGGCCGACTCTGCTTTGCACACCTTCGTCTCTCCGTCTCATATAACCGCACGATCCCTGATACCATTATAGAAAAAATTCTTCAGAAAGGCAAGGTATTTCTCGCAGAATTACATTGATCGCGCCGAAAGGAAAACTCTCCGCCTCCCATCTTCAAACCGGCTATTGACAAATTCCCCGAAATTGTATATGATAACAGATGAAATCGGCCCGGCTACCATTAACCGCGCTGATTCCAATTACATACCCGCTGGGGGAGCCACGGCTGAGAGGTGCGCCAAGCTGCACCGACCCTTATTACTTGATCCGGTTAATGCCGGCGTAAGGAAGCATTCGACATTCCAACTGTAAAACTGCAGGCGGCAACTGACAGGAACACGGCACGCGAATGTCAACCAGGCCCCTCCTAACTTACAAAGGAGGTTTTTTTATGTTCTTAAGTATCTTTGCAAATCAGGTAGATGACGGTTACGGAACCCTGATCTACTCCCTCACTCCGGCAGGCTATCTTGCCCTTGTTGCCATTATGATTGTCCTGCTGCTTCTTGCCGCGTTCATCAGCGGTGAAAAGGCCGGCAAAAAGAGCCCCTTCAACACAAAACAGCTGGTATTTGCGGCTCTGGCAATTGCGCTTGCCATGGTTACGAGCTTCTTAAAGCTGTTCGAAATGCCAATGGGCGGCTCTGTTACCCTGTTCAGTATGCTGTTCATTACCCTGATCGGATACTGGTACGGTCCTAAGATCGGAATCGTAACCTCAATTGCCTATGGATTCCTGCAGCTGATTGTAGACCCTTATATTCTAAGCATTCCTCAGATGCTTGTTGATTATATTTTTGCCTTTGGCGCCCTTGGCTTGTCCGGCTTCTTCTCTCATTCCAAGAACGGCCTGCTCAAAGGATATGTCGCAGGTGTACTTGGCCGCTTTGTATTCGCAGTCCTTTCCGGCGTCATCTTCTTCGCATCCTATGCAGAGGGATCCGGAATGAGCCCGCTCGTCTATTCCGTTGCCTACAACGGAAGCTATCTTGCCGCGGAGGCAGCGCTTACCATCGTGCTGATGCTCCTTCCTCCCGTAAAAAATGCAATTAATCAGGTTAAAAAGCTGGCGTTAAGCTGATTTCTTACATTGATTCGGAATTCACTGTCAATATTCTTTCAAAATTCAAAACGCTTAAGAGCTGTCCGCATATTATGCGGGCGGCTTTTTTATTTTCGTAACACCTTCCATCTGTACACTTGTCCCCCAGAGCCTCTTTTCCTCCTGCATTCTCAGTTTCTCTTTTAGTAACAAATTATTGTCTTGTATTGGTGATAATTTGTTGTCGTTTTCCAATTTCACACTATTCATCCGCTATAATAAAAAATCAGGAAACCATTCAAACTAACCAATATTCCGCATCACGCACATTTGTGCCGGAGTACAAATCTGTGTGTAAGAAATTGTACATCGGTGCAAATCCTTGCGCTGATGCTATCAAGCATGATAAAGCAAATGAAACACATAGATTCACCTATTCGGAAAGGAGGCACGGATACGAATGTCAGAAAAAGCAGATTACGGATCCAAATCATCCAGGGAGTTCCCTTCTAAAGCAATCGAATCACCGAGCTCTCATCGCACTATTTCTGACCTGCAGAACGAGCCTCAAAGCTATGGTCCGTTTGCCGATTTCATCCGTGAGCTTCGGGAAGAACGAGGATATTCTCAAAAGCAGGTTGCCCAATCTCTTGATCTCTCTCCCGCCGCCTATGGATATTACGAACGAGGCGAGCGCAATCCTTCACCGGCTATGCTTGCTTCGCTTTCGCTTCTGTATAATGTTAATGTGCTGACACTCATGAAATATGCCGTCGAAGCGGAAAAGCCCTGTATTGCGGAACAATTCGTACGTGATATAGAGGAATATACCTCCGGTATTTCTGCTCCTCTTTCCACGGGATCTGATTCTACCCGAATATTGGTATCCCCTGATGAGCATAAACTTTTGGAACACTATCGGGTGCAGCCTCCTGCGGTAAAGCAATACATTAATAAAATAGTCAAAAACGTGTAATCGGAATTGTCTGCTTGTGTCAATGTGCAGTTCCGATTGCACGCTACCTTTTCGTATATGTAAATTATATTTTCATATATTTTTCGCCTCATCTGCAACAGATTGTTGTTTTTGGAAAGTAATATTTTGTTGCTTTTTCTGATTCTCTTCTCCTTATACGCTATAATAAAAAGTCAGGAAGTCGCTCCGACTATCTCAATCGTATATGAATTATGCATATACCCTCAACTTTTTATGGAAAGGAACGAGACGCAAGATGTCAGAAAAAGCGGATTACGGAAATCACTCACATCTTAAAGAGCAGCCAGGCCCGGAAAGTTCTGTCCCCGAGACCGCCGAACTCAAAAACTATGGCCCGTTTGCCGAATATATCCGCGAATTGCGCGACAGTCATGGTTACTCTCAAAAACAGGTTGCTGATTATCTCGATCTGACTCCTGCAGCCTATGGCTACTATGAGCGAGGCGACCGCAATCCAACTCCTGCCATGATCGCCGCTCTCTCGATGTTATATAATGTAAATGCGTTAACCCTTCTGATATATGCTGTCAATGCGGAAAAACCCAGTATTTTGCAGGACTTTGTGCAGGATGTGGAAGAATATGCTCCCGGCTGTTCCTCCTTGCCTCCGGCAGCTCCTGGCGCTGCATCGCGGGTGACCGTCTCTGCAGCAGAGCGCAAGCTTCTAAAGCATTATCGCGCGCAGTCTCCGCCGGTGAAGAAATATATTGATAAGCTGGTAAAAAACCCGTAAAACAGACGCAAACCTGAATTTTCATTTCACAGAAAAGGGAGTGTTGCACAATGATCTGAAATCATTCTGATTTCAGGTCAGAAGCAATGCTCCTTCTTTTTTCTTCAAAAAAACCGGTGCTGATATCATGTACGGATATCTCGACTGATTTTTGGCGTACTTTAATAAACGTTTCCATTTGGCGTTGTTTTCTTATGCTGTTTTTACTTCATGGAGATGACTTCACAGCCTATCCCCTTGAATTTTTGCGTGCAGCTTATTAAACATCCTGATGGGATTCATACCCGGTCACGCTCGTCTTTTTCTTTCTTCCTGCATTCCATAGAATACGCCCATGACCACAGACAGATTGTTTCCGCTGGCTTCTCCGGATTCCAGAAGAATGCGTGCCAATTGTCCAACCAGATCTTCACAGACTTCTTTCAGAAATTGGGTACGGAACCGGGCTATCGTACAGTGATCGGGCACTTTGTTTCCGGTCAGCAGCCACATGACGTTAATATCGCGGCGGCAGGATTTCTCCCTTCGTGGGAGTACGCCTGATAAAGACTGTGATAGTCTAATTCCTCCAATATGTGGCTTAGCAGACGAACCGATTCATCGGTGGGAATCAATCCTTCCAAATTTAATGGAAGAACCAGTTAATATGCGCCCCGAAATGCGGTATAATCTCTATGGTATTTTGAAGTACTTGTCATACTTAATTATACCACAGAGAGCGGGGTCTTCGGAACCCGTTTTTCTGATTTTGGGGCAGAAAAACGGAGCTGCGCACAATTAAGTTACTTTAATTGTGCAACAGCCCCTTTTCTTATAGAACCAATCTCTTTTTAAGTCTTAGTTCTTCTTCTCAATCTTAGTCATACCGCCCATATAAGGCTGCAGAGCCGCCGGAATCGTAACCGAGCCGTCCGCGTTCAGATTATTCTCAAGGAACGCGATCAGCATTCTCGGCGGAGCAACTACCGTGTTATTCAGGGTATGAGCAAAATACTTTCCGTTCTCGCCCGTAACACGAATCTTTAAGCGGCGTGCCTGCGCATCGCCGAGATTCGAGCAGCTTCCGACCTCAAAATACTTTTTCTGTCTGGGCGACCATGCTTCAACGTCAACCGACTTCACCTTCAGGTCAGCCAGGTCACCGGAACAGCACTCTAAGGTTCGTACCGGGATATCCAGCGAACGGAACAAATCAACGGTATTCTTCCAGAGCTTATCATACCACTCCATGCTGTCCTCCGGCTTACATACCACGATCATCTCCTGCTTCTCGAACTGATGGATACGGTATACGCCTCTCTCCTCCAGTCCATGCGCGCCCTTCTCCTTACGGAAGCACGGTGAATAGCTGGTCAGCGTGTAAGGAAGCTTCTCCTCCGGAATAATCGTGTCGATGAACTTACCGATCATGGAATGCTCACTGGTACCGATCAGATACAGATCCTCGCCCTCGATCTTATACATCATCGCATCCATCTCCGCGAAGCTCATAACACCGGTTACTACCTCGCTGCGAATCATGAAGGGCGGTACACAATAGGTAAATCCGCGGTTAATCATGAAATCTCTCGCATACGAAATCACAGCCGAATGCAGTCTTGCAATATCGCCCATCAGGTAGTAGAAGCCATTCCCGGCAACCTTTCTTGCGCTGTCAAGGTCAATTCCGTTAAAGCTCTCCATAATCTCAGTGTGATACGGAATCTCAAAATCCGGAACCACCGGTTCACCGAAGCGCTCTACTTCTACGTTCTCGCTGTCATCCTTACCAATCGGAACGCTCGGATCGATGATATTCGGAATGGTCATCATAATCTTCTTAATCTTCTCCTGAAGCTCCGTCTCCTTCTCCTCAAGCTCCGCTAAACGCTCGGACTCCGCCGTTACCTTCTTCTTCATCTCCTCGGCCTCAGCCTTCATACCCTTTGCCATCAGGCCGCCGATCTGCTTGGAGATCTTATTTCTGTCCGCACGGAGCGCATCCGCTTCCTGCTTTGCGTTGCGGCTCTCCAGATCCAGCGCGATAACCTCATCTACTAACGCAAGCTTTCCCTCCTGGAACTTATTTCTGATGTTCTGCTTTACAATCTCCGGGTTCTCTCTGACAAATTTAATGTCTAACATGTTGGTTCCTCACTTTCTTTTTCAATCCATACTTTCGCTCCTGCCAAAAGAGCATATGCATCACAGGGAGTCCAGAGGAATTCCCCGTGAACAAAAAAAATCCCTCTGCCCCACACAAACTCTATGGGACGGAAGGAATCCGCGGTACCACCCAAATTACCGGACGAATATCCGGTCACTCGAAATGCAGCGATAAAGGCCTGCCGACCTCCTGCTCCTCGCAGACAGCTCGAAAAGTGGAAAGATCCCGTCCCTCACCGGTTCGCACCAGCCACCGGCTCTCTGAAGAGATTCGTGTGATCGAAGCTTTTCTCAAACGCCAAAACACTTATAACTCAAGCTTTTTTCCCATTATAAACGCACTTTACGCAAAAATCAAGCCCCAAAAAGCAAAAATATAACAACCTGCCCCATCTCCGGCGAAATCATCCGTTGGCATCAATTCTCCTGCTGAACTCTTATGTATCAATTCTTATCATCTCAGTCATGGCTTTGTTCCGATACACTAAATCCTCGCGAACAGTAAACCCCATCTTCTCCCAAAAGGCATTTCCTTCTTTGTTCTTTTCAAATACAACCAACGCCGTTTTCTTGATTCCACACGCTTCTAACGCCTGCATTGCTGCATCGACCAACTTTGCTGCTATTCCCTGCTTTCTGTATTTGGGACTGACTGCCGTATGATAAATATAGCCCCGCCGCCCGTCGTTCCCAGCCATGATCACCCCGATAACCTTCTCATCCTCCTCGGCAATAAAGCAGGTATCCGGATTTCTTTTTAAAAATTGCTCAATCCCCTCCCTGGAGTCATCCAAATTGTTCAATCCCATGCCTGCGCACGACAGCCACAATGCATAGACGGCTTCATAGTCATTGATATTCATTTTTCTGATTCGCATCCATACCTCCATTCCTCCCACCGTCGGTCATATTCTCATAATATTTTCGTCTTTAGAACAAAATTTGAAACATTTTTATACCCGAGCTTACCGTAAAAGTGTTCATGATGCTCGTCATTCACCGCTTCCAGCTGCAGAAGCATGGCCCCCTTTTCTTTCACCCGTGCCTCCAGTTCCTTCATAAATGCGGTTCCTATTCCCTTATTTTGATACTCCGCAAATACGACGATTTCGATTAAATCATAGGCAAAACAGTCATCATACTGCTCAAAATATCCCATTGCAAACGCAAGGATCGCTCCGGAATCCTCCAATATAAGGCAATACGAATCCTCTCTGCTCCATACCTGATGAATGCGTTTGATTACGGTCTGCTCCGTCCATTCCCCGCCTTCTTTTTCATTATAATAGTCGATGTAAAGCGGTGTTACCCGCGCTATGTCAGCTTCTTCCATCATCCTGTAATTCATCCTGATTCCCCTGTCTTTCCCGTGCTGAATGCTCTTCCCAAAATAAGAACAGACTCATACGCATTCGTCTGAAACATTATATATCATAACTCCGCCAGGCTCACTCACGCTTTTTAAGCAGAAAATAGTCCGTCTGGTAATTAATCTCATCTAATCCAAACCGCTTCATATTTCTCAGCCGATTTTCAAAAAAGGGGATTGGAGCGACATAGCCATCCGTCCCTTCCCGCATCTCGCGGGTCAATGACGTCATGTTTTGCACCTTACTGACCCCCTCCGGTATCGGTTCGTAATGATGCTTTCCCGTCCCATTCTCTACTGTAAGAACCCCGATAAAAAATCCCCTGTAAAACAGCTCATACTGTTCCATTACTGCCCGATCCTTTCCCATTTCCCTTCACTTATCTTTCAGCAAGCAAACGTTACCAATTCAAATACTCCGCCCCCAGATATACCGCGCCATCCGCCTTCAAAATCTCCGGAAGCGCCTCCTTAAGCCCAAGCGGACAAGTCTCCGGAAGCGTCCGAACCTCATCAATCGGCACCCACTCACTTGCTTCCATCCCAAAATCCCTCTCCGAGGGCTCCTCCTGCTCCGCATCCGTCAGCTCCGCCAAAAAAATATGGAGCATCCGATGCGCATACTCGGAAAATCGAACCCGAATCTCCTCATCCGTATTAATCATCTCCACCACCGCGGCCAGCCGAAGCACCCGAACCTCATACCCGGTCTCCTCCTTCACCTCGCGAATCGGAGCATCCTCCATTGTCTCATACTTATGCTGCCCGCCGCCCGGCAAATCAAAATACACACTGCCATCCTCACGCCTGTCACGATTAAACAACACGCAGCAATCCTTTATAATAATTGCCTTCGAAGTGCACCGAATCGACATAGCTTACCTCTCATCTCTCTTTCTTAATCCTAATCCATGAATTCATCTTCCAAAAGCGTCTGTGGGCCAGGCCCGACAAGCTGAACCTGGGAAAGCAGCAAGGAATTGCTGCTTTCCCAGGTTCTTTTGGTACTTTTGCCGCACAAATATACGCTATTTTCCTGCCACAGCCACATCCCCCACCATGACGCATGCCCTGAATCGTCTTTCTTTTCTAACGTCTCAGAGTGATTTACTTCGTGACACGATTGCGCTCTTCTCCGCGAAAATATGCTCGGATGTTCTCGCACACCTCATCGGCGCATCTCTGTCTTGCTTCCACGGTCGCCCACGCAATATGCGGCGTGATAATAAGCTTTGTACTGTCCTGTACCTTTAACAGCGGATTATCGGGCGACATCGGCTCCACAGTCAGAACATCAAGGCCGGCTGCCGCAATCGTATCCGAAAGCAGCGCTTCCGCAAGCGCTTCCTGGTTCACAATCGGACCGCGTCCCAGGTTCAAAAGAACCGCAGACTTCTTCATCTGTGCAAGCTCCTTCTCCCCAATCAGATTATTGGTCGCTGCATTCAGGGGCGCGTGGATCGACACAATATCCGAGCGTCTCAAAAGCGCTGCAAGCTCCACGCGCTCGTAATCGGAATTCGTGTTCTTTCCGGAGGTCGAATAGTAGATCACCTTACATCCAAACACCTCCGCTGCCCTTGCAACGCCTCTTCCAATCTCTCCAAGTCCGATAATTCCCCAGGTCTTTCCGGCAAGCTCGTTGAATTTGCAGCTGAAATTACTGAAAATATCGCTTTTGGAATACTCTCCGGATTTGACAAAGGAATCGTAGAACGCAAGCTTCTCATATACATAAAAGAGCAGGGCAAACGTATGCTGGATAACCGACTGCGTTGAGTAGCCTTTCACATTCGTAACCGCGATTCCCCTGCTGTTCACATAATCAAAATCAACGATATTCGTTCCCGTCGCAGTCAGACAAATCAGCTTCACATTCTTTGCGCCTGCAAGAATTCCCTCATTCATCGGAATCTTATTTACAATAATAATATCCGCGTCCTTAATACGCTCCGCGTTCTGCGCCGGGTCGGAGAGCGGATACTGGACTACCTCTCCCAGCTCCGAAAAACGCGACAGGTCCACATCGGTTCCAAGCGTATTCGTCTCCATAAATACAATCTTCATGCCTTCTCTCCTCCTCTCACCCCGAGCTTTGCAAGCTCCGCATCCGCCTGGGCCTTATTCTGAAAGACAATTCCCTGCATACCAAGCTCTTTTGCTGCAGCAATATTCTCTTCTCTGTCATCCAGAAATACCGCCTCTTCCGGCTTAATCGAATATCGCTCCAACAAAATCCGGTAAATCTCTTTGTCCGGCTTTATCCTCTTAACGGTATACGAAATGATCCCTCCGTCCACTTCCTTCAGAAACCCGAATTTGTCCCGGCAGCGCCCGAACAGCACTTCCCCGTAATTCGAAAGCAGATAGACCTTATAACCCGCTGCCCTCAGATCTTTTACCCACTGCGTGGAATAGGGGTATTCTGTAATAATGTTCTCAATATTCTCATAGAATAATTGGATCTCATCGGAAAGCTCCGGATCGATGCGAAGACAGGAATCGACAATCTCCTGCCAGCTCATAACTCCTCTGTCAAATTCTTCCCACCAGGGACTTTGCACCGTGGCTTTTGCAAGGCGTTCATTCACTTCCTCGGAATATCCGTACGACTCAATATAACGTCTCCAGTGAAAATCCGCCAGAACCATTCCGATATCAAAAACAATCGTTGTTATCATACTTGTACTCTCATCGTCCTTCCCTCGTATCTTTTATTCAGCCGTTCCTTATCTGAACGAACCGCATACAATTTAATTATAGCCGATTGGCGTCAGAATGTAAAGAGCCGCGGGAACTCCGCGATGCGGATAAC
>JAGAPO010000071.1 GCA_017623215.1 Lachnospiraceae bacterium
CTTTTCCGATGACATCATTTATTATCTGGCCTAATTTCTACTATAAAGGGTCTAACATAATTCGTCAAACCCTAAAAAGTAGACTTTTGTCTTCAGTATGGAATTTAAGTTTACATGTAGAATTTACTTTTTCATTCAACCTACTTAAAAAAAGTTTATGAGTTTACCGTGATGAAGTCTTCCTTTTTCCTTAGGATTAAATATTCTTAAAAAAATGAGACGAAATCTTGAAGCTTTTCTTCGTATCTGGTATAGTAAAAGAAGCATTTTGAATTCCGCAGCAGGATGTTTGCCGGATATTCAAGTGCCGGCTACATATTATTCATTATATTTATTTCATTTTAGGAGGATGTATTATCTATGGACCCTGATGGGCAACGAACCATCACGCAGCTTGCGCTGCTCGTGGCGCTGACCGCTGTGAATGCGTTTTTCGCATGCGCGGAGATGGCCACCGTATCTGTCAATAAGAACAAGATCAACCGTCTGGCCGAGGAAGGGAATAAAAATGCTCTTCTGGTACAGAATCTGTTAAAGGAACCCACCCGATTTCTCTCTACGATCCAGGTTGCGATCACGTTATCCGGCTTCTTTGCAAGCGGTTCCGCCGCAACCGGTATCTCCAAGCAGCTGGGCGCGGTGTTAAATGATCTCGGAATCAGCGGCGGCGAACAGATTTCCTTTGTTGCCGTAACGATTATTCTGTCGTATTTTACCCTGGTATTCGGTGAGCTTGTTCCGAAGCGTTTTGCTTTGCAGAAGGCGGAGACGATCAGTATGTTCTGCGTCAGACCGATTCTTCTGATTTCCAAAATTGCTTCTCCGTTCATCCGTCTGCTTTCCGCATCGACCTCACTTATTCTGAAGTTATGTCGGGTTCATACGAACGATCTGGAGGAAAAGGTTTCCGAGGAAGAGCTTCGGGCCCTGATTCTTTCCGGTGAGGCAGAGGGCGTATTCAATGAGACGGAGGCGGATATGCTAACCTCTATTTTTACTTTTGATGATAAGCTTGCAAAAGAGATTATGACTCCGAGAGTGGATGTATTTGCACTGGATCTGTGCGAGCCGTTTGCGGAACAGGTGGATGCTCTGATCGATGCGGGATATTCCCGAATTCCCCTTTATGAGGAAGATATTGACAATATCGTCGGTATTCTCTACCTGAAGGATCTGGTTGCCGCGTCGAAGAACTGTCGGTTCGCGGATGTCGATATCCGCTCCATTCTGCACAAGCCTTATTTTGTTCCGGAGAGTAAGAAGATTGACGAGCTGTTTGATGAATTGCGCAGTCAGAAAAAATATATGGCTTTGCTGGTGGATGAATACGGCGGATTTTCCGGTCTGGTTACGATTGAGGACCTTGTGGAGGAGGTCATGGGTGAGATCGAGGATGAATTCGACGAGGGCTCTCCCGATATCGTAAAGCAGCCGGACGGTACTTATCTGGTCGATGGGCTGGTAAGCTTAAATGACCTGAACGAAGAGCTCGGTCTCGCTCTCTCGTCCGAGAATTATGATACGATATCCGGATATGTGATTGATCTGCTCGGGTCGATTCCGAATGAGAAGGAGAACCGCTCCGTTACCAGCGGAACCCTCACATTTACGATTGAAAGTATGAAGGAGAAACGAATCAAGCGCGTCCGCCTGGCAATTGCCGCGGATTCGGACGATACATCGGAGACGGATTCCGGGTCCGACTCCTGATAGAGTCTGCCGCAGAATTCTGCGGCAGTTTCTATGATAGATTCTTCGATATTTAAGATAGTTTGATACGATAGTTTGAAAGGATGACACAACAATGGCATTTGATGGCTCTGTTATATCCGCTCTGGTCTGCGAATTAAAGGCCAGACTTGTCGGCGGGCGCATCGTAAAGATCGCCCAGCCGGAAAAGGATGAGCTCGTGCTGACCGTTAAGAATTATGATCAGTACCGGCTCTATCTGTCCGCTTCGGCCGGTCTTCCGTTGATCTACCTGACCGACCAGGCAAAGCCGAATCCGGTTGTCGCCCCGAATTTCTGCATGCTGCTTCGCAAGCATCTGAACAGCGCACGAATTCTTGATATCACCCAACCGGGTCTGGAACGAATTATTAATATTGAGATTGAACACTTAGATGAGATGGGCGATATCTGCCGCAAGACGCTTGCGGTTGAGATCATGGGCAAGCACAGCAATATTATCCTCATCGATGATAAGCAGACGGTTGTGGACAGCATCAAGCATGTCTCCGGCTTTGTCAGCTCCGTACGCGAGGTTCTGCCGGGACGTGAGTATTTCATCCCGAAGACCAGCGAGAAGTTCGATCCGCTGAATACCGATTGGGATACCTTCTCTACACAGGTCTGCGAAAAGCCCGCCGCCATCGGCAAGGCCATCTATTCGGCCTATACCGGTATCAGCCCGCTGCTTGCCAACGAGATCTGTGTGCGCGCCTCTCTGGATCCGGAGGCTCCCGCAAAGAGCCTGTCGCAGGATGTTGGACTTCACCTGTATCGGAATTTTGAACGGGTGATGGACCTGATTCGCGGGCAGGAGTTCTCTCCGAACATTGTCTGTCAGGGGAAGGAACCGATTGAATTCTCCTGCATTCCGCTGACCTGCTACTCTTCTTCTCCGAATTCGGAGGAGCCCTATACGATAAAGCAATACGAATCGGTCAGCGAGATGCTTGAGGCCTATTATGCGGCGAAGAATGCCGTCTCCCGCATCCGTCAGAAATCTTCCGATCTGCGTCGGATTGTCAATACTGCAATTGAGCGGGAAAGCAAGAAATTAGACCTGCAGGAAAAGCAGCTGAAAGATACCGAGAAGCGCGACAAGTTCAAGGTCTACGGCGAGCTGATTACTACCTACGGATACGGAGTCGAGCCCGGCGCGAAGTCCTTTCAGGCGCTGAATTATTATACCAATGAAGAGATTACAATTCCTCTGGATCCGCAGCTTTCCGCAATGGAGAACGCAAAGAAATATTTCGACAAATACTCCAAGCAGAAGCGTACCTTCGAGGCGCTGACCACACAGTTAGCTCAGACACGAGACGCACTTGCCCATCTGGAATCCATCCGCACCGCACTTGATATCGCTGTGAAGGAAGAGGATCTGGTGCAGCTAAAGGAGGAGCTTACCGAATACGGTTATATCCGACGCCACTACGAGAAACAGGGACCCGGCAAAAAGAATAAGAAGGTTAAGATTACAAGCCGTCCGTTCCACTACATCTCTTCCGATGGGTTCCATATGTATGTCGGCAAGAACAATTACCAGAACGACGAGCTGACCTTTGAATTCGCAAATGGTGGCGACTGGTGGTTCCATGCGAAAGGAATCCCGGGCTCCCACGTCATCGTTAAGACCGAGGGCAAAGAGCTTCCTGACCGCGCTTATGAAGAGGCGGGCCGCCTTGCCGCGTACTATTCGAAGAACCGCGACGCGGATAAGGTCGAGATTGATTATCTTGAGAAAAAGAACGTAAAGAAACCTAACGGCGCTAAGCCCGGCTTCGTCGTCTACTATACGAATTACTCTCTGATTGCAAGTCCGGACATTACCGGCTTAACAGAGATCACAGAAAAATAAATGCGAGCCAGACTGTGGATCGCAGAAAGGAACCTTTTTATGATAACCGCTGATTTTCACAACCACACAAGCTTTTCTTCCGACTCGACCGCCCCTATGGAGGGACAGATCAGACAGGCAATCTCTCTTGGCTTTACCAGACTTTGTGTTACGGATCACATGGACCGGCACTATCCGAATCCGATCGACAAGGGCAGTTTTGAACTCGAACCGGATGCCTACTTTGATTCCCTGCAGACCTTACGGGCACGATACCGCGGCCAGATCGAGCTTTTATTCGGTATTGAATTCGGTCTGCGCAACGAGCCTCACTTAAAAGAAGAGATTCTAAACTTTTATCAGAATCTGGAAGCGTCGTATCCATTTGATTTTATCATCGGTTCTACCCATGCGCTGCATGGTGCGGATCCGGCTTCTGCGGAGTACTGGGAGAGCGCCACGCTAAAGGACGGACTTCGGGATTATTTTCAGAGCATTGCGGACAACGCGTCCTGGTACCCATGCTTTGATGTATACGGACATCTTGACTATATCGTCCGTTATGTTCCTGCGGAGGTGAAGGACTATTGTTATGAAGATTACCGCGAGCGGATCGATCAGGCTCTGCTTGCTATTTTAAATGCCGGCAAGGGAATTGAAGTGAATACCGCCGGATTAAAGACGCTCTCTTACCCGCATCCGAAAAAGGAGATTTTGATGCGCTACCGCGAGCTTGGCGGCGAGATCGTAACCGTTGGTTCGGATGCCCACGCACCGGAATTCCTTGGATATCAATTCAACCGGGCCGAGGAATATCTGAAGGAATGCGGCTTCCGGTATTACACGGTGTTTAAAGACCGAAAGCCAATCTTTGAGAAATTATAGACTTCGGGTATAACAGGATAGCTATCGGAACCGTCAGCGTTGTTCGCATCAGTGAAACGTGCGAATGCGCAGAGCCGGGCGGCTGTATGGCCATGATTACCGGGACAAAGGCATCATGGCCGAGGCCGAGGCTGCGAAAGCAGTTATTGATTATCTCTTCGCCGGGCTTAGAGTAACCTGCGCCGGTATTGCTCACGCACATAGACGTTGATAAAGCGCTGGATTAATCCGGCAGGTACTCCTCAATCCAAAAACTGCCATGCATTTTTCTGCATGACAGTTCCTGCTTTTCCTATTGAATTCGTCTCTACCCTCTCCCGGTTATCACCGCGCCGCCTGCGACTACATCTCCGTCATAAAGTACGACAGCCTGTCCCGGTGTAACGGCCCGTACCGGTTCCTCAAACACAACCTTCATCCGGTCAGATCCGACCATCTCTACATGACAGGGTGCTCCCCTGTGGCTGTAGCGAATCTTTCCGGTCAGTCTTCTTCCCTCAAGCTCCGGATATCCCATATAGTTGATGTTCTCCGCATATAAAGCATCCGAGAACACCTCGCTGTTATCGCCCAGTACAACTTCATTCGTCTCCGGCCGGATCTCCACTACAAATACCGGCTTTCCAAAGGTGATTCCCAGCCCCTTCCTCTGTCCGACTGTAAAATGCGTCATTCCGGGATGGGTTCCAAGAATATTCCCCTTCGTGTCCACAAAATTCCCCGGCACATCCCTCTGTCCGGTGTAATCCCGGATAAAGGAGGCATAGTCATGATCGGGAATAAAGCAGATCTCCTGGCTGTCCGGCTTTGATGCAACAGGAAGTGAAAGCCCTGCAGCAATGCTTCGAATCTCCTCCTTCGTATACGCGCCCACCGGCATCAGCGTTCTTGAGAGCTGTTCCTGTGTCAGGTTATATAAGGCATATGTCTGATCCTTCGTAAGCGTCTTTGACTGCCTGAGCGTATACCGGCCGTTCGCAAGCTTCTCAACCTGCGCATAATGTCCGGTTGCAATATAATCCGCTCCGAGTCCAAGGGACTTCGCAAGCAGAGATTCCCACTTCACATATCGGTTGCAGGCAATACAGGGATTCGGCGTCCGTCCGGCCAGGTACTCTGCCGTGAAATAATCAATCACCGAGGCTTTGAATTCCTTCTTGAAATTCATCACATAATACGGAATTCCGAGCGTCCAGGCTACCCGTCTCGCGTCTTCCACCGCACTTAATCCGCAGCAGCCTCCGTTCTCTTCCGCTGCGGCCTCTTCCTCGTCCTGCCAGATCTGCATCGTAACACCGATCACTTCATAACCTGCTTCCTTCAGGAGCCAGGCGGCAACGGAGGAATCCACGCCGCCTGACATTCCGACTACTACTTTTTTCTTCTCCATACGCCACGTTCCGATCGATTAATACTGTTCTTCTTCCTCTCCCTCGTGGATATCGGACTTCGGCTTTTCAAGGCCCTCGATGGTGATGTTATGCTTCTGCGCATAGTCCCAGAGAGCTGCGTGGATTGCCTCCTCCGCGAGCAGGGAGCAGTGAACCTTCACCGGCGGAAGTCCGTCAAGCGCTTCCATAACCGCCTTATTCGTTACCTGTAACGCCTCGTAAATGCTCTTACCCTTCACCAGCTCCGTTGCCATACTGCTTGTTGCAACTGCAGCTCCGCAGCCGAATGTCTTGAACTTGCAGTCTTTAATAATCTGGTTCTCGTCGATATCCAGGTAGATTCTCATAATATCGCCGCATTTTGCGTTGCCGACAGTACCAACGCCGCTTGCGTTCTCAATCTCTCCTACGTTTCTTGGGTTGCTGAAATGATCCATTACCTTTTCACTGTACATAATCTATCTTCCTTACCTTTCTGTTATTCTGACTCCATTCTCAGGGATTCCCTGTTCGGCTCCTTCGTCTCGGTCTCATATCCGTTCCGATGAATGTTCCAGCCTCCGACAGTCTGCGAATCCGCCGTCAGGCAGCTCCTATTCCGCAATTCGGTTCTTCTTTGCAAAATCCTCATACAGAGGTGACATGGAACGAAGCTTTGCTACAATCTCTTTAATCTTCTCGACCGTATAAAGAATCTCTTCCTCGGTCGTATCCGCTCCGAGCGTCAGACGCAGCGATCCGTGTGCGATCTCATGCGGCAGACCGATTGCCAGCAATACATGGCTCGGGTCGAGAGAACCGGACGTACAAGCCGAACCGCTCGATGCGCAGATTCCCTGCATATCCAGCATGATTAACAGCGACTCGCCCTCAATGAACTGGAAGCTGAAATTCGCGTTATTCGGCAGACGATTCTTTCTGTGACCGTTCAGGCGCACATACGGAATCTCCTTTAATACCTTCTCAATTAATTCATCTCGGAGTGCGGATTCCTTCTCGATTCGCTCCTGCATGGTTGCCTGCGCGATTCTTGCAGCCTCACCAAGTCCTACGATACCGGGTACATTCTCGGTGCCCGCTCTTCTCTTTCTCTCCTGGCCGCCGCCGTGAATGAAGGAACGAAGCTTTAAGCCCTTTCTGATATATAAGAATCCGATTCCCTTCGGGCCGTTCAGCTTGTGGCCGCTTGTACTGAGCATATCAATATGGTACTCATCCACGTTAATCGGAAGCTGACCGTATGCCTGAACCGCGTCCGTATGGAACAGAATTCCTTTCTCCTTTGCGATCTCACCGATCTCCTTAATCGGCTGAATCGTGCCGATCTCATTATTAGCGAACATCACGGATATCAGAATCGTATCCGGGCGAATCGCTGCCTTTAATCTGTCCAGCTTGATGACACCGTTCTCGTCTACATCAATATACGTGATCTCATACCCTCTCGACTCCAGATACTCACAAGTATGCAAAATTGCATGATGCTCAATCTTCGAGGTAATAATATGCTTTCCCTTTGCCGCATAAGCCTCAGCCGTTCCGATCAGCGCCCAGTTATCGGACTCGCTTCCTCCGGCTGTAAAATAAATCTCCTCCGGCTTCGCTCCCAGCGAATCCGCGATAATTCCTCTTGCCTCGCTCACTGCCTTTTTGTTCTGTGTTGCCAGCTCGTACACACTTGACGGATTGCCAAAGCTCTCCGTAAAATACGGCAGCATCTTCTCTACCACTTCCGGCCTTGTCTTGGTCGTAGCCGCGTTATCCAGATATATCTTCTTATCCATACCGATCTCCTGACCTTTCTTCCTATACTATTAATGTATTGTATCATTGAACAAAGAATTCCGCTTGACGAAATTCTCATGCCGGGTGCGGCCGCTTTCACGACATTCCCCTTACATGCACTAACGTTCTCAGCAGACACACTTGTTCTGTGCGTTTGTGCCTGCCGCGGGCTTCTCTCCGGTACCGTCTTTTCCCCTGTCTATCAGTTCCGAAAGCCGGATCGAATCGACCGTATCATTAATGCTGTCCGTGATTCGCTGCCAGACATATTTCGTAACACAGCTGCCAGACCCGCCGCAGGATTCTCCCTCTCCGGTAATCGCCGCGCAGTCCACAGGATTCAGACTTCCTTCCAGTGCCCGCAGAATATCTCCAACGGAAATCTCTTCCGGCGTTTTCGCAAGGACATATCCTCCCTGCGAGCCTCTGACGCTGCTTACGATTCCCGCTTTTTTCAGTTTTGCGATGAGCTGCTCAAGATAACTCATGGATATGTGCTGTCGTTCTGCCACACTGCTTAGGGAAACCGCTTCCTCGTCCGCATGCATCGCTAAATCTACGACCGCTCGCAATCCATATCGTCCTTTCGTTGACAGCTTCATAATCTGCTCACCTCCAACTTAACAAGCTTCCCGGAATTGCAATACCAGACTCGAAACATGCTTCGCATGTTCCTCGCTAACAATCGACTCCGTCTGACAGACTCGAAACATGCTTCGCATGTTCCTCGCTAAAAAATTGACTCCGTCTGACAGGCTCGAAACATGCTTCGCATGTTCCTCGCTAACAATCGACTCCGTCTGACAGGCTCGAAACATGCTTCGCATGTTCCTCGCTAAAAAATTGACTCCGTCTGACAAGCTCGAAACATGCTTCGCATGTTCCTCGCTAAAAAATTGACTCCGTCAATTTTTTAAATTCCTACCGTTTTAATTCCGAGTGATTTACTTGGTGTTCTCATTGTACTACTATCCTTTCCGGTTTGTCAATACATATTCTCACATTTTCGGAATATATTTTATAAATGATTTGCAGGAGTCGGATATGAACAAACAAAATCTCCTGAAAGGGACCGCAATCCTGACTGTGGCTGGACTGCGTACAAGACTGCTTGGATTCTTTTACCGAATCTATCTTTCCAATGCGCTCGGGGCAGAGAGGCTTGGGATCTATCAGCTGATCTTTCCTTTGTATGGTATCTGTTTTACCATATATGCCTCTGGACTTCAGACCGCAATCTCCCAGCTGACCGCAGCCCAGTCCGCAAAGGAGCAGGACGGGCATCCAGGACGGATTCTGGCAGCTGGCTTAAGTGTTTCACTTCTCTGCTCCCTGACTCTCTCCGCGATTGTCTGGAGCAAGTATACCTTTATTGCAGAGCACCTGCTGTTAGAACCGGAGTGTGCACAGTCGCTTCGGATCCTGGCCTATGTCTTTCCCTTTTGCGGAATAACCGCCTGTATTAACGGGTATTTTTATGGGCTAAAGAATGCCTCGGTTCCCGCCGCGACTCAATTCTTAGAGCAGGTCGTACGCATCGTAAGCGTATATGCGATGGCCGTTTTTATCGGCGGCGGAAATATGTCTGTAACCGTTGAAATCGCCGTCGCCGGTGTCGTGCTCGGAGAAATTGCCTCCAACCTGTACAATCTGGCCTGGCTGGCACGGGACGTAAAAAAGCGCAAAAAAGAAGAACAGAATCGGACCTATCATCCATCTTCTGCTCCTCTGACCGATAAGTACCGGAACTCTCCTCCCTCCGGAACAAGCACTCCGGACGGGCGGCCAAGTTCAACCGACTCTTTGGAAAAATACTGCAATCCGTCCGTCAGTTCATCCCAGACCTACAAAAAGCTCCTCGGACTCTCCGTACCGCTCACACTGAATCGTCTCTTAATCAACATGCTTCACAGCTTTGAGGCGGTTCTGATCCCGGGGATGCTCCGCCGCTTCGGCCTTTCCTCCTCCGAAGCGCTTTCGGTCTACGGAATTCTGAACGGAATGGCGATGCCCTTCCTGCTTTTTCCGGGAACCATCACGAACTCCCTCTCCGTTCTTTTGCTTCCCGCGATCTCCGAGGCCCAGGCAGCGGATAACCGCGCTTCCATCAAAAATGCAACCGGCCTCTCCATCCGATACAGTCTGATCATCGGTATCTTTTCAACCGGAATCTTTCTTGTATTCGGCAGGCAGCTTGGAATCACGGTATTTGGGAACGAAACAGCGGGCGATTATCTTACGATTATGGCCTGGCTCTGCCCGATGCTGTATACTGCGACAACGCTCGGGAGCATTATCAACGGCTTAGGTAAGGCGCATATTACCTTCCTCAACTCGGTCATTGGGCAATCCCTGCGCCTTGCCCTGCTCTACCTGCTGATTCCGCGTCTCGGAATTACCGGGTATTTTGCCGGAACGATGATCAGCCAGATTATCATTACAGCTCTGGATTTCGGATATGTCGTAAAGCTGACCGATTATTCCTTTGACTGGATAAAAAGTCTGATTAAACCAACGATTGCTGCGTTCGTCTCGTGCGCCCTGTTTGTTAAATTGTACGAGGCTTTATGCGGTCGCGTCTCCTTGCCCCGGCTAATTCTTATGGCCGTATGCTGTCTCGGAATGGGGCTGCTTTATCTTGGAATGCTCGTATTCGGCAAGGTTCTTTCCAAGGAAGAACTGAACAGTCGCTGATAAAAAGCTTACTTTTTATCCTTCTTTGCCGCAAGCACAACCGCCGGCAGCTCATTTTTCTCCGTAGGACTGCTAAAAGAGCACACCAGAATTCCTGCAAAGCACAAAAGAACCCCCGCCGCTTTTTTTAAAGTAATCCGTTCTTTCAGCAGGCGTGGGGCCATCCTATCTTATTCCCCCTGCAATTCTTCCTTTCAAGCCTCCTTTAAAAACGCAAGCACCGCATCCGTATATACATCGCTTCCCATATAAGCGCAATGTCCAAATCCTTCCAACACCTGAAAGGTTATCTGCTCTTCCGGGCACCCGAACATCGTGAGGGTCTTTTTCAGCACCAGATTCTGCTCATAGCGGCAGGGCATGTCTCTGTCGGACACCAGAATCAAATATCTGGAATATTCACTGTCCTCCTTGATATGATAAACCGGAGCCGCCTCGTCCACCAGCAGCCTTCTGGTATCAAGCCCCCGTTCTCTGAGCACATTAAAATGCGTTGTCGTCTGCGCGGAATTAATGAGATAGCCGCAGATATCCGTGGTCCTGATGCCATACGTTCCAAGATAAGAAGGATCAAACGCCAGCATCGCCGTAATATAGGCGCCAGCCGAGCTTCCCCCTATGTAGATCTTCTTTGCTTTTCCATACTGTGAAATATGCTGCAATACCCAGTTCACCGCTTCTGCCCCATCCTCCAAAAACTCCGGAAAATGAGCCGCCGGATACATCCGATAGTTCGCACTGGCTATTGCGTAGCCTTCCTCCAGCATCTTATCACGCAGATACTGCCCCTCGGCCTTGTCCCCAGCCTCCAGACCGCCGCCGTGAAAATATACCAGGATATCAAACTCCTCCTGTTCGGGCAAATACAGATCCAGCTTCTGACTATCCTCATCCTTCGTTCCATACACGAGATTCATAATCGTACGCATTTTCATACCTCCCAATCTTCCCTTACCATTTTATCTATTACCTACAATAGGCTCTCCTATTTTTATTATCTTACCATATCGTTGACAGAAGAACAACCATCTGATAAAGTATGCTTACCATAATATATTTCATGGGGTACAATATTTAATCAATTAACGAAATGTCAGAGAGGTCACAGGAATGGAACTTTTACAATTACGATATTTTTGCAGTGCCGCCGTCACACAGAATTTTTCCAAAACCGCGGAGCAATTCCTGGTTCCGCAGTCCGCAGTATCGCAGTCCATTAAACGACTGGAGACGGAGCTTGGCATCCCGCTCTTTGTACGCCGCGCCAATAAGGTCGAGCTGAACGAATATGGAATCACATTGTTCCAACATGTAAGCAGAGGAATCGGTGAGATTGAGACCGGAATTAAGAAGCTTTCCGAAAAAAACGATGAGCTTACGGGAACCATTTCTTTATTGATCCGAACCAACCGCCGCTATGTCACAGACTGTATCGCACAGTTTAAGAAACGGTATCCTAAGACCGAATTCATTCTGCATCATGAGTGTACGAATTACGACCTCAAGAACTTTGATATTATCATCGACGAACAGCCGCCCGCATATGGAGAGTTTGAACGCAGGCTTCTTGTGACGGAACCCATCAAAGTCGGTGTCTCCCAGGAGCATCGTTTTGCTTCCCGTGAATCGGTATCGTTAAACGAACTGGAACACGAACACTTTATCTCCATGCCCAGGGATTCCAGCCTATACCGCAATTTGGACTATCTGTGTTCCTCCGCCGGTATCCGCCCGAATATCACGATTTTTTGTGATAACCCGTATTATATCCGAAAATATACCTCCATGAATCTTGGAATTACTTTGATTCCGGAATTCTCCTGGAAAGGGCTTGAGGAGGACGTAATTGCACTGCCGCTTCAGGATGTGGATGTCCGAAGAAGCACCTTTCTGTTCAGCCGGAATACGCCGTCCCAGTCGCGGATTGTCGGGGTCTTTCAGGAATTTTTGCTGGAGGGGATACAAAAGGAAAGAGGCCTTATTTCATGAACAACGAACGAAGGGAAGGGATTTCCATTATAAAAATCCCTTCCCCTACAACAGAACCTGCAATGCGGACAGCCCCATGATAAGTTGGTCAAAGCCCTATCGAATTATGGATACGAGCAAGAAATTGAAACTCCATCGGCAACGACTGCCATATCGTTTCCCCATCATTGATTCTGACCGAAAGAATTAAGCAAACAAATTACTGTGCCTTTAACGGATACTCATCTGCCATTGCCTTGGCATTCTCGAAAGTAGTCGAGCACCAGTCTACAACGCTCTGGATATCAAGAGTCTCCATATCCTCCACTGCTTTGTCCCAAATTTCATCGAACTCAGCTTCGCTGTCAGCAACGAACATCTCCCATGCATACGTTCTCCATGTCGTGGTCAAAGTGTCATTGAGCATCTGAAGAGCATCCGGCATAGCACCCATCATACTAAATGCGGTAGACTGAACCGTTATATCCCCCTGGCTTACAGCCCAGTCATATGTAGTAATGACGTCGTTATCCGCTCTCCACTCATCCCATCTGGTATCAGTCTTTAAAAACTCTTCCCAATACTCATGATATAACGGCTGACCCGTAGTCGGATTAATGGTGTAAGGAGTATATGCCTGAATACCGATTACGCTCTGAGCGGCAAACATCTGTCCTTCACCCGTCGAACCAGGAATCCCTACTCGATCGTTTCTGTACTTCTGGATACCATCCTTTGTGAATACCTGATTTCCTTCCTCGTCATATTCCCAGAGATATCCCTCAGGGCCATTCTTGTTAAGGTTAAAGTAAGAAGGGGAATAGAACCAGTTCAGGAAACGAAGCGCCGCATCCAGCTTTGTCTCATCCTCTGCAACACTTGCCGCGATAGCAATGCTGCCTGCACCTACTGCATTCGGAGCCGAGATACCGATATCAAACTCATCGGCATTAACCATTGCAAAACCAGTTCCTTCGTGAAGGTCGTTGTACTTTCCGCCCATCCATTCAACACCCATGAACAGTCCCTGACCGTTGTCGGTCTTCGGCTTCGCCGTCTGATACGGCTGAGTAGTAGTATCCGGATCAATGTATCCATTTCTCCAAAGGTCATTACTAACCTTCAGAGTTCTATACAGAACGGACCCCTTCTCGAGCTGTGTACTGATGTTCTCACCGTCTCTCTCAACCCATACTGTAGCGGTTCCACCAAGATTCTGATAACCCATAATGTTCATCAGATAATCCCAGAGACCGGTACCCCAATCAGACCAGCCACAGAATACATATACAGGATTTCCATCATCGGTGGTAGGATGAGCATCGCGCATCTGTTTTAATACTTCAATAAAATCCTCTAATGTCTCCATTTCAGGAGCACCAATGGACTTGTAGATATCATAACGAATCATAGGGGCAGAGCAAACAGAACTGTTGGTTCCTATTTGACAGGGTCCATGGTACAGCTTACCTGTCCCACCGCTTCTGTAATCTCTGTAGAATTGAATCGCGCTCTCCAAAATTGTGTTGTTGTACAGATTCGGCAGCCTATCCTGATATTCATCCAGATTGAGCAGCAGTCCCGATGCCGCTGTTGACGCAAGCGTTTCATCGCGTGAAAAGCCGACGATATCCGTAAAGGTGCCGGACGCAAGCATCGTATTAATCGTCTCGGTAGAAGCGTCTGTCCGCTCAAACGAGACTCCGGTGTACTCCTTCACAATGTCATACCACCAGGATACGTCTGCTGCCAAACTTCCGGAATACTGGGTGTGCAGTGTCAAAGTGGCCTCTTCTCCATCCCATTTTGTATCTCCCATATCACTGTTCCAGATACCGGTCTTATCTTTCTCCAGGCCTGACTTTTCTGTTGCTGCTGCACTTGTGTCTGCTGCACTTGTATCTGCTGCGCTTGTGTTCTCAGTCTTTGTGGTGGATTCCGTTCCGCTTTCTTCTGTCTTATCCGTATTTCCACATCCAACAGTTGAAAACACCATCATGGTTGCAAGCGCTGCTGTAGCTGTGCGCTTCCAAAATTTTTTTCTCATACCATTCTCTCCTTTTTTTTAATTTATTCCAAGCAGGGATAATTTCCTGCCAAAATGGAATCAAACCTTAACCACTCCAATAAAGATACTCTGTACAAAAACCTGCCAAAATCAAAGCCACTCAAATCTTATTATTCACTAATTTCTTACATACTGCCAAACCTTCGCACACCGTTTCTCCGGAATTAAGACCACAAATCCTTTCTCTATAAGTTCGCGTCCGCTCATAACAATGTGCGTTCCGTCATCCAGATCCGTGAATGTATACTCCGCATTCCTGTCAATACCTCCGAGAGCAAATGCAGCTCTCTCATAGGGTGACTTTTCCCTTTTGAACACCTGTACGATACCATCCTTCTTCTCCGGACGATCGAACTGCACACCACACCATATGTCCAGCCGATCGGACGCTTCTGTCAGCGGATAAAAGTCCTCTGAATAATAAGGCCTGAACAGCAAGTATTCTTCGCTGTATTTCTTAAGCATTTCCAGTTCCTCTAAAGACCCTCCAAAATTCTCCCGTTCACGATAAGAATGATATGCAACCATCGCGCCGGAATAGGCGGTTCGGAATCGATACGGATCATATAATTTCGCCGCGGTTCCGGAATATGGCAGCCAGCTGCTGAAATTAATCTGATGGCACTGCACTCTTTGGCAGTCGTAATTTGCGGAACACATCAAATCGCTTCTCCAAAGAGGAATACTGCGGCGCAGCGTCTCAATATCAATCCGTCTTCCGCCGGATGCACAGTTATCAATAATCAGGTTCGGGAACCTCTCCAGCAGCGCATCCCATAACCGGTATAATCCCGTAATGTGCTTAATCTCTGTAATTCCTTTTCGATCCCCCGCATCATTCTTACGCCAGTATTCCAACGGTGCCATATTGAAATCCTGCCGATAGCAATCTACCTCCAAGTCTCCAATTAACCCGGAAAGCAGTTCGAAGCAATAATTCCATGCTTCCGGATTTCCCAGATTCAAAAGCCGATTCCAATCTCCGGCGCTATCGCGTCCAAGGAAATAGTCCGGATGAGCCGATACAATCGGAGTCTTGTAAATTGCACGTTCCGGTTCTACCCAAAGCAGAAACTTCATTCCGGCCTCATGAATTGCCCTGCTTACATCTTTTAGAGCATTCGGATGTGTCTTTTTGCTTATTCTCCAGTCTCCGGTATGGCGTGCCCAGTCTCCTTCAAACTCGTCCGGCGTCGGCATCGTATCCGCTCCGTACCACCCGGCATCCATCCAGACATATTCAAAAGGCAGCTGATTCTCCTTCATGACCTGGATACGCTCCAGCACGGACTGCGTTCTCATTCCTCCCCAGATACCGGCACAAAACGGTCCATACTCTCCGCGTCCCGGCTTTCCAATCAGAGAAAATTCTTCCTTCACCAATCTGCGCCATTGATTCTGAGAATCTACCACGGATCCGATATAAGGCATTATGACAATGGAAGAGGTACGTATCTTCTCACCTGGAAGCAGCCTGAAATTAGTATCCTCTATCTTGGTCTGAATCGTGATATCATTCTCGCTTCTGGATAATCGGCATTTCCACTGACCTGTCCAGCCGATTGCCGCAATCACGCCGCCCCCCTTATAATGAATATTGAAGAACGGTGCCCTCTTCTCACTGGAACGGCCTCCTGAAGCCTGATACTCCTTCACTCTCCCCGGATAGATATGATTCGTGCGGACATTTTCCGACAGTTCGTCTGCATCCACATAGAATTCCTTCGATTCCCATGTCGAACCGGTCGGTGCATAAATCTTCGTCTGCATATCCATATCCGGCTGATAAGCCTGATATCGATACGGTTCCGCCAATCCAATCGGCAGACTGCAGCTGGCATCCCACAATTCCGAGATAATCTCCGTCGGTTCCTCTCCAGTGTTCTCCAGCCAGTTCACCCACTCATACGCACCGTATTTCTCATACTTCTTCGCGATGTTGGTAATGGTAAGACCATCTGCGAAGGAGTACACGGTGGTAAGACTTCCATTCTCTTCTGCCGCAGTAACCTTGTACTCGCATTCTTCCATTTTTTTACCGCCGTAAAGAAAATCAAAACGGCGATTGCTCTTTAAAAATTGCATTCAAATCCTCCATTCCGTCCAGCGCCTGTACGCGTAACGCTGATGATTTTATTGTTTTCATCTGTTTTGATTATAAAAACAGACAGGTTCCAATCACACAGACTCCAATTCCAAGCCATTGCCGTATCGTCGGCTTTTCTCGGAATATCAGCATCCCGGCAAGCCCGGATAAGATAATGCTCCCCCCAGTAATAAGCGGGTATAACACCGTTGCCGGTACCTCTTTCGCTCCGATCAACTGGCATAGATAGGACAGACTGTTTACCGCAGCAGCTGCTGCAATAATCGGCAGTACCCTTTTTAAGGAAGGGAATGCCGTTTTCTCTTTTCTTTCCCTTTTCACACAGAAAAGTGCCGCTGAACACAATACAAACCTTGTTAAGCCTGTCAAAAACACAAAATTCTGAGAACTGACCGCTCCATGTATTGTGTCAATCTGATGAAGCTTGGATACCACACTGACCAGACCGTTCAGAACAAATACTGCCACGCAGTACCCAATCTGTTTTTTATTTGTCCGCCCCGAGCCAGTATTCGATATAATGACTGCCGCTATGATAAACAGCAGTCCGATGCTTCTGAGGAACGTAAACTGCTCCTCCAGAAATAAAATTCCCAAAACATATGGAACCGTCATGCCTCCCGTCATGAGAAACTGGGTATACAGTGCCATATTTCCGACTTCCAGAATTCGAAACCCGATCAGGCTATAGCAAAATGCAAGCAAAGACATCATTGTCGCCATAATAATCGAATATACCGAAAACTCAAGTCTAAATTTGCTGAATGCTAAAAATATTACTGCCGTTATTAATCCGAGCAGCGCATTATATGTTAAACCAGCAGTAATCGTTGTTCCCTGTCTTCGCTGATACTGCTTTTGAAATACAAATTCTGTCGCAAGCAGAATATCGGCAAGAATAATAATCAAGTAACTTTTCATATACAATCTCCTTATATCCTTTGGCTCCCTTTTTTTCTTCATCTATTTTCTGCTCATACTATAACACATTATTTTTCTTATTTCTATTGACAATACACCAAAAAATATGATAATATCACCAACATATCAATATTTTGAACAGACCTAAGGAGGACTCCTAATGGAAGGAAATCATCTTCATTTTCGCGGCCTTGCCCCGTTCGATATGGATATCAAATACTGCGAGTTGGATTCAAAGGCTCCCGAGAACACCAACGATGCCCACATTCACGATACCTGTGAGATCTATCTGAATCTCACCGGCGACATCTCTTTTATGGTGGAAGATCATATTTACCCGGTCAGCCGAGGCAATGTCATTTTTACCCGGCCCAATGAATATCATCACTGCATCTATCACAGTAATGCCCTGCATAAGCATTTCTGGATTTTATTCTCCGCGGCCGGGAATGAACAGCTGCTTGGCGCTTTTTTTAATCGGGCGGTCGGAGAAAAGAATCTGATTGCGCTGCCCGGGAATAAGGGAGAAGAACTGATTGCTCTTTGTTTTGCATTATTGAAAGACGAAGAGCCGGAAAGCGCGA
>JAGAPO010000072.1 GCA_017623215.1 Lachnospiraceae bacterium
ATTAAGTGTACCCCAAACATCCCATTATCCATGATTTATGGCCAAGGGGAATGGCATAGACACAGAAAACTTCTCTATGTAAAAAAGAAAATGTAAGAAAAAGCGAGTTAACAAGAGAAAAATAAAGATTAATATGGGAGTATCAAATAAATAATCCAACAGACATAACACAATATCCTGTTCTAACCCGGCAGGACCTTCAAAAGCACCGATACAATATGTTTACAGATGGCTACAAGTTAAAATACTTTACACAGCTGTTACGCAGACAGTCATCGTCAGGATCTTCAGGAATTCCGGTTCATGTATATTGGGATCAGGAAGATTATAGTATTTCTATGCTTTCGTTGTGGCGGCTGCGGATGAAATATTATAAGATATCTCCATCTAATAAGGCTATCAAGTTTGTGTTAGCTGATATGCACATGGCGTCTGATAATAAAGAAGGATTAAAATATTATCAGGAATCAAGCAGCGTTATATATGTCAATCGGATGTCGCTTTACAGCGAAGAGCAGTATATGAGATTAGTTGCTTTGATGGATGATTATAAGCCGGAATGGCTATACATACAGCCGTCTGTTTTGAGAAAACTGCTTCTTGTTTGTAGGCGGTATCAGTATAAGCTGCCGGACACTATACGATACATCGAGTCTGTAGGAGAACTATTGGATGACATATTGAAACGAGAAGCAAGAGAGTATTTTAAGGTGCCTGTAGTAAATATGTATGGTTCCGAAGAGATGAATGGGATTGCATATGAGTGTCCGTATCATAATATGCATATATTGGAGCAGAATGTATACGTCGAGGTGAAAAACGGAGACATGATTACCGATAGCGGAGAAGGCGAGGCAATTATCACGAATATAAGGAATAGAGCCATGCCGTTAATCCGGTATAATCAGGGAGACCGGATTCGTATTAAAAAGCAGGCGATTCCCTGCGCGTGCGGGGAAAAAGCAAAAGTGATTGAGGTGATATATGGAAGAGAACAAAACAGTTATTGTATTGGCTCGTTTGAGATGAACTCATTTGTGCTTACGGGGCTTATATCAGAAATTAATAACCGTTATTTTGATATGATTCATGAGTTCCGCTTCGAATATTTCATTAAGCCCAATACACTTCGATGCTACGTTGGCATTTCGGGACAGGATGGAACTTGGTTCGCAAATATTAGTGAAAGCATTAAGAAAGCTTGTTCTGATAAGATTCCGGAAGACCTGGGGATGAGATTTGAAGTATGGCAGGAAGAGAATAGACATTCTTACAAAAAGAATCAAATACTGGAGGTAAGAGAGGAATAGTATGGATAATAAGCCAATTGGATTTTTGTTCGTGTTAAAGTCAAACTATTTTTATTATGATACATATAGGAATCGTTTGATTCAGGTGACTGTGGAACAATTTAAGGAGATAAAAAGATTGTTGGAGATCGGACAAGCGGATTATCTTGCATCCTGCGATGATACAGAGGAGCAACAGGCAATAGTAAAGTTAATTCATATGGGATTCTTTCGGCCATCCTTTATTGCCTGTGAAGAACATCCAAATATGCGGTACATTCCGCAGCTGCTCAACCGTTGTGTCAATTTTGTGCAATTGCAGGTCACAAGAAGCTGTAATTTTAGATGCCGCTATTGCTTTTTTGCCAACGATAATACGATGACAAGAAATCATGAAAATGCGTATATGGACTGGGATACAGCTCGTAGGAGTATTGACTTTTTATATGAGCATTCTTGTGATGTATCAGAGGTTGGAATTTCTTTTTATGGAGGAGAGCCATTCTTAAATTTTGCTATTATAAAAAAGGCTGTAGAATACGCCGAGAAAAAGTTTTTAACGAAAATGATACGATTCTCGGCTACAACGAATGGTTCTATCATGGATCAGGATATTGCAGATTTTCTTGCGGAAAAAGGCTTTCATCTTATGATTAGTCTGGATGGACCGGCAGATATTCAGGATAGTCACAGAAGATTTTCCGGCAGCGGTGGAGGCACGTTTGACAAGGTATTAGAGAACATCATGCTATTAAAGGCGAGCCATGAAGATTATTTTTATAAAAACGTGATATTTAATCCGGTAATGTTTGCGGACGAGTCCTATGCGAAGGTTCTTGCGTTCTTTAAGAGTATCGGCGTACGGGAGAGCGCTGTAAGAAAGCAATATGCCAACATGAAAGGAATCGATTATAATTATGATTTGTTCCATTCTGATATAGCAGGAACATCAGAATATGAACACTTTCAGGAATATAACGTTGACCAGATTGAACATATCAAGGACGCTTATAAACGCAAGTTCATACGGACATCGGAAGAGCTTCCGGAGAGTGGCTGTATACCAGGAGTAGTTCGGTTGTTGATAACGGTACATGGTGAATTTTATCCGTGTGAAAAGATAAATGAGAATGAAGAACTCATGATTGGAAATCTTAGAGACGGGTTCAATGAAGAACAGGTTAGGAGAATTGCCAATCTGCAGAAGCTTACGCATGAGCAGTGCAAAACTTGCTGGGCGGTAAGATTCTGTAAAATGTGCGCGATTCACTGTACCGATCCGGAAAAAGGAAATATTAGCCGGCAGGCCAAAGAGGCGTATTGCCGTGTAATAAAAAAGATTGCAGTGTCTTTTTTAAAGGAACAGGCAGAGAGACAGAACCAGGAGGTGTAAAATCAGTGGGAAACATATTTGTTTTTTCGGATTCGTATATAACTAAAGCGGTGATTCATTGTATTGAATATATGCATCGTGATAACGAGAAATTAGGAAGTGTTTATGTGCTGCGGGAGAATCATAGACAGGATGAATTCCCGAAGCATTATCGGGTTGTAATTGCCCAGTCTTTGCAGGAGTGTTTGAATGCTTGTGATATTTGCTTGATATATAAGAGTGAAAGGATAACGGAGCCTTGTGTAGAACGAATTCGTTCGGAAGCGCAACAGGCAAATGTAACATGTTGTTGTATCGACCTGCAAAAGAAGAGTGTGTTAGAAGAACAGCGGAAGAAAAAGTCGGTCACTGTTTTAATTGTAAGATATGGAACATTCACCCAGCAGTATTATACAGAGTTTGCGCTGGCATCTGCATTTCGCAAAAACAATATAGCGATTGCTCAGGAGTTTTCGACATTGGCAGCGACAATTATGGAAAGCTTGGAATTTTTAAAACAAAATGAGGAAAACGGAAAAAGGGGTTTAGCGGTTATTGCATTAGAAACACCATGTCTGGAGACCTTTGACAATGATACGAAGATACGTTCCATTGTTCATGCGTTGAGGCCGGAGTATGTGATTCTTTCTACAAATGGGAACACAGAACTTTCGGATGAGGTTTTTAAACGGTTTTACTATCTTTATGGAAAAAAGATAGATTGTGTAGTCCGGTCAGAGTATGTTCCGTTCGTTGTAAGGGGGACAGAGCCGGTGCCTTTAAGGTGTATTCTTAAGAACAAAGAGAAGAATGCAAAAAGAAACATAATGTTTGTTGATGACATGAATGTGGGAGATTTGCTGTTTGAAGATATTCATGCAAAATTAGCGATCCCAAAAGACATTCATTTGTTATAATTAGGTTAATGCAGTTTATTTATAATAAATTATTTGGTGTAATTATCAGTAAAGAAACGGCTTCGGAGAAAGGAGAAACTATGGAGTACTTAAGTGATGACGAGATCTTAGAGCCTATGGGGCTTGTGCATTGCCCGGGCGGCGGCGTATGTAGAGCGGGCGGATGTTCCAATTTGTCAACTACCGAGATTGAAAATAATGATTTGAGTCTCAATTTCAATTCCGGTAATAGCTAAGAAGCACTAAAAAGCAACTATTAACCACGATTACCGGTGCCGTTTTTTTACTGATAATTACACAGAACAAATCTTTGGAAAGCAGAAAGGAGATAAACATGAGGTTATTTGCAAAATCAATTAAATATTCTGTGGCACTGCTCATCACATCCAGCAGATATCTGCTGCCAGCCTATCTTTTTCTACATATCCTTTGCGCAACACTCCCGTTATTCAGCACCTGGGTGTTAAAGCAAATTCTGGATCTGTTAACAGGAGGGCAGGCAAAGCCGGATATTCATTCCCTCGTACTCTGTATGTCGGGATACGTGATATCCTTTCTTTTGTTGCAGTTGGCTAATTCGCTCTCTGCGGTCTGCCGCGACTCCGTATTTAACAAGGTGGGGGAGCAATACGACTGTAATTTAGCCAAGAAAGTATCAGGACTCCCGATGGCCTACATTGATTCGTCCAAGGGAAAAGACACAATTGCACACGTACGCTCCTACAAGCTTTTAGTCGTCAATATTCCGGATTTGATTATTCGAGCCATTACGAGTTGTTATACCTTCTGTGTTGTATTTGGGGTATTAGCATTGTTTCATTTGTGGCTTACGTTCCTTTTCCTCGCTCTAACGATCCCGGGGATTCTGCTGCAGTCTGTCTTTGATAAAAAGGCAGATGAACTGCGCACCAAACAATTTTCAAAAATGCGCAAATTCAATTATTACCGGTGGATCCTTACGGATGCTTGGCCGGGTAAAGATGTACGCATGTATAACCTGACGGAACCAATGAAAGACAGGCATGATACAGAAAAGAATCTTTATCGGGAGGAGAAAAAGCAGTTCGAGAAGAAAGAGACGGCTGCCTTCCTGTTATCGGAATTGATAAGACGGAGCGGAGAGATTGTATTTATCATATATGTAATTCTAAAAGCGATGGCAGGGGAGATCAGTATTGGCAGTGTGGCATTATATGTCGGATATGCAATATCAGCGTCAACCGCGTTCCAGACGATGGTGTGGAATCTGGTATATGCGTATACAAGGTCGAATCGGGATATGGGCCGCTTCTTTGAATTCATGGCGATGAAAGGCGATGACGATACGAATGGAACAAGAGAACTGACAGAATTTCAGTCGCTGGAATTCGATGATGTATGGTTCAAATATCCATATACGGATAAATACGTGCTTTCGGGAGCCTCGTTCCGGATGAATCGCGGGGACAAGCTGTCGATTGTCGGAATCAATGGAGCCGGAAAGTCTACGATTATCAAGCTGATGCTTGGATTATACGAAGCAGAGTCCGGGAAGATTTTAGTGAACGGGTATCCGATGGAGGAGTATCGGCTTCGGGATATCAGAAAGTTATTCTCAGTATTATTTCAAAGCTTTGTGCAGTATCCGCTGACTGTGAGAGAGAATATTGCACTCTCAGATTTGGACAGGCTGGAGGATGACGAGGGAATTGTGAAGGCTATGGAGTTAGGGGATATCTATCCGGATATGGAGCCGAAGATGAAGTCGGGACTGGATTCCGTTATGACCCGCAGCTTCGATGATGAGGGAATTGAGCTTTCAAAGGGGCAGTGGCAGAAGGTGGCACTGTCGAGAGCATATTTTAAGAATTCGCCGATTGTCGTGTTCGATGAGCCGTCTGCGGCGCTCGATGCAGAGGCAGAAGATAAGATCTTCCGGAATTTTGAGAAGATAGCGTGTGACAGAACCGGAATCATGATCTCACATCGCATATCAGCATCCCGGACGGCGAATCACATCATCGTTCTGGATGGCGGTAAGATTGTGGAGGATGGGACGCATGATGCATTGATAGAACGGGGCGGGCTCTATGCCAGATTCTACAATCTTCAGAAGGAAAAATACAGGATAGAGTAAGGGTGAATTCGAATATCATTCGAATGGCAGAAATGGAGGATTGTTATGGTAAAAAAATTATGGACACAGATAGGGAGCATCGGCAATAACGTATGGTTTGGTCTGAAAATCAGCTTCTTAGCTTCCAGGAAATATTTCTTTTTAAAATGTCTGATTCTGCTTTCCACAACCCTGCTTCCGCTTACGACAATCTGGTTATGGAAAGAGATTCTAAATCGGGTAATCGGGGGAGATGTGCAGACGGTGATATGCTATCTGGTCTGCTACCTGCTGCTGACACTTGTTACCTATCTGTTGGCAAAAGTAAATCAGTACATCAGCAACCGATATAATGACGAACTTCTCTTCTACATCGACGGAGTTATGATAGAGAAAGTATCGCGGATGGATTTGTCGTTCTTTGATTCCGCTTCTATGGGGGATAAGGTGCGTCAGACAAGAAGTAATTTTGGAGAGATGATGAATATTACCTGGATGATATTCGGGATTCTGTCAGACTGCATCAATGTTCTGGCTGCTCTTATAATTGTAACGACCTACAGATGGTGGATTGGCCTCGCAACGGTCTTGCTTTTGATCCCGTATATGAGGTATAATAAAAAATATTCCGAGAGACGGTATCAGCTTGCCAAACAGCAGCAGCGTGACCAACGCAGGATGAACTATTATAACGGTGTATTCTTTGATACCAACATACAGTTCGAGATGAAGCTGAATCATACGGGTTCGTATTTCATTCAGAAGTATCATGAGGCGTGGCTCAAGCTGTATCGAATCAATAAGCGTGAGGATATTCGTTATAACAGCATCAATGCCGGGCTCTCCATTCTGAATATCTTAAGTGAGCTGCTGGTGATGGCGATATCGGTCGTAGATGTATATGCGGGGCATATAGGTGTCGGAGATCTGCAATACAATCTTAGCATGGTCAGCAGACTGCGGGAGCAGATCCGTGCGCTTATGGCAGGGATCAATGACTTCATGATGGAGAATACGATGCTGAACGAGATGCAGGAGTTCGTATCCATGAAGCCGGAATATGAAAAAAGCGGGAGCCGAATTCCGTCGGCGAATCCGAGAGTGGAATTCGAACATGTGTCATTTCGCTATCCGGGGACAGAGCAGTATGTGTTAAAAGATTGTTCCTTTACGATCGAGCCGCATGAAAAGGTTGGTTTGATCGGGCTGAATGGCGCGGGAAAGACAACGATTGTGAAATTACTATTCCGTTTTTACGATCCGGAGAGCGGTTGCATTAAGCTGGACGGGGTAGATTTGAAAGAATATGATATCTATGCGGTTCGAGGGATCTTTGGGGTCTTGTTCCAGGATTACGTGCGGTATAGTCTGCCGCTGCGGGAAATCATCGCGCTGTCTGATTTTGAACAGCGATATAACGAAGAGAAGCTGCGGGCTGTGTGCGACCTGACCGGAGTCAGTGATATTATAAAGGACTGGGAGGACGGATTTGACAGTGTGTTGGGAAGAAATTATGTGGATAACGGCAAGGATCTGTCGGGGGGACAATGGCAGCTTGTCAGTCTTGCCAGAGCTTATTTTAAAGACTGTGACTATATGATTCTGGATGAGCCATCTGCAGCGCTGGATCCGGTATCGGAGGATCGTATCTTTGAACAGCTTTATCGCCTTAGCGAAGGGAAGAGTGCCGTTACGATATCCCATCGGTTGTCGAATACGACGCTCGCGGATCGATTATTGATTCTTGGCGATGGACATATTATCGAGCAGGGGCCACATGAGGAATTATTAAAGCAAAATGGAGAGTATGCGAGATTGTTCCGTCTGCAGGCGAGTAAATATATGGGGTAGGAGTATGACGCTTTAGGGAAGCTTGATACCGAGGCAGTAATATATTCACCTTCACGTGTTCTGCAGTGTGTTAGTTCTATAAAAGATAATATCAGAAAAGATATAGAATAGAGAGCGAAAGACCAATCAGTTTTCATAATTCGATTGGTCTTTCACAGAAAGGCGGATGATAATAATGATGGAGCGTGTAGTTCTGCCAATTAATATAAGACCGGATATTCGTGCTTATATGAGTCATGTGACTATATTTTCTATATTGGACTTGAAAGATTTTGCAGAAGATATTCTGTTTGCTGATCCTGTTTATCTTGTGGATGAGGCAATTTATAATGCTGATAATATAAGTATGAATCAGCAACAGGTTGAGGTACAGAGAAAAGGCAAGGAATTCATACTATCATCAAAGCAGCATATAGAGAAGAAGCATGTAAACTTTTACTGGGAATCTCTGAATGCAGCAGAAGGTGTTTTGGAATTCACGCTGCAGTTCAAACAGAGATTGGATGTGTTTCAACAACTTATAGTTCAAGTAAAGCAAGGATATTATATTGCGTTATATTCCAATGGGCAGGTGAGAGTTGTAAGTGATAAGTATCAGGATGATTTTTTCCTTGAACATAATCTGGTAGATATGGCTGCCAGGCTTTGTTTTGAATTTTCAAAAAACTATTTGAAGATATCATACACCATATTGGATCATTCATCAGAACCGAAAGGATTATGTACTGTATCGACAGACTTCTCGGTACAAAGTCTCAATATTTGTTTGGCGCCAGCCTGCCATCCGGCGTATAATATTCTTTATAACAATTTTATCCAGCTCTCGATGCCAATCAATACGGCCGGACTAATATATTGCCATGGAATTGGGGAACATAAAATATTTGACAATGTCTTAAAGAATTTTGAACTAAACCAGGACTACTTGGACGAATATCCGAGCCGTTTGAGCTTTATAAAGGGAGAATTAAAAAAGGGAAATTATGTAGGTATGCCTGCGGATGAGTATTATGTGCCAAATAGAGCTGCATATGGTAATTATCATTATATTCACGGGAATGTGATATATGCCTTTGATGATGAAAAGCAGACTATAAATATGTTGGGGTATAAGGACTCATTAGAAGATTCGAAGGTTCCTTATGAAGAGGCAGAAAAAGCATTAACGAGTGAAAATATCAAGAAACAATATTATAATGATTTTATGATCCATCGAAAGAATTATCGCTGTTATCCGGAATATTTTAACTTAAAAACAGTCATCAGAACGTTGAAAGAGTACAGGGATGGTACGGATACCTATGCACATTATGGAAATCTCGAAAGACATAACGTAAAAGAAGGTCGGGTATATGGATTGAACATATATGATGAGATATTAAAGAAAGAGGATGTGTTTCAAAGCTTTATGCACGACAGACGCTGCTCATATATTATGACGGAGCATAAGATGATTATGTTAAAACGCCTTTCCTATTTTTACGATACCGGAATATTAAAGAAGAAAGATTATACGATTCATAAAGAAAACTACGAGAATCTATATAGACTGTCTGAACGGATGTGCCTATTAATTTTAAAAAACAAGATCAAAAATAGGGAAGAAAATTATGAGAAAGTAAGAGAGTATTTAAAAAAAATGAAAACAGAAGAGACGATTATTTTAGATGCCCTTATCAGAGATTTGGGTAGGAGAGAATGGCGCGGGGAAGACAACGTTTATCAATTTACTGATGCGTTTGTATGATACATCACAGGGGAAAATTACACTGGACGGTACCGACATAAAGGACTTTGACTTTCAGCAATATCGAAATTGCTTCGGAGTTGTGTTTCAAAATTATAAAGTGTTTGACTATTCTGTCTTAGAGAATATTACATTGCAGAATACGGCCGAGATGGATCATAGCTCTTTGGAAAAAGTAGATAGGGTGATTGAAAAAGTTGGATTATATAATAAGATACAGTCCTTTGAACGAGGGGTTCATACAAGCCTTGGAAGGGAGGCCGCCAGGAGACGGCCTCCTTTGCGATCATAGGCTTCTTTTCTGCTTGACACCACATTTCCCAAGGCAGTATAATAAAGGGTACGATTACTTTAATGACAGGACATTCGGGCGATCCGCGCCGGAGGCAGGCGAGGCCCGGAAGGCCGTGCAGAGCGGCAGAATGAGAGGATATATGAAGATTATTATCGGTCTTGGAAATCCCACGAGAGAGTACCAGGCAACCAGACATAATATTGGATTTGATACCATAACCAGGCTTTCGGATGAATATAATATACCGTTGGACTTCAGGAAGCATAAGGCACTGTGCGGCAAGGGCTATATCGGAGGCGAGAAGGTGATTCTTGCGCAGCCGCAGACCTTTATGAACTTAAGCGGAGAGAGCGTGAGGGAACTGGTGGATTTTTATAAGGTGACGAATGAGGATATCATTGTGATCTATGATGACGTGGCGCTGGATGTGGGACAGCTCAGAATTCGTCCGAAGGGAAGTGCCGGCGGGCACAATGGAATTAAGAGTATTATCGCGCATCTTGGGACGGAGGTATTTCCGAGAATCCGCGTTGGGGTTGGAGAGAAGCCGAAGAACTGGGATTTGGCAGACTATGTGCTGGGAAGATTTCCGGAAGAGGAGCAGCCTGTTATTCGCGAGGCGCTTGGGCGCGCGGCGAAGGCCTGTGAGACCATGATCGTGGATGGAATGGAAGAAGCGATGAATCTATATAATAGAAAGAACGTATAACAGGAGACGGGCAGGAGAAAGCAAATGCCCTGAATTGATTCGGGGAGCCGAATAAAGCTGTTATTTACCAAGAACCCGTTTGCAGTCGAAGGGAGGACAGATTTCCGTGAGAACGTTTACAGAGCCGCTTGCCGGACTTCGAGAATATAATGAATTAACTGAATATCTTGCTGCGGGAAAGCTTCCGGTTATGGTGACCGGATGCATTGATTCGCAGAAATGCCACCTGATAAACGCCCTGGGAGAGCATTATCCGTTCCGGCTGATTATCACCTACAACGATCTGAAAGCAAAGGAAATCTGCGAGGATTTTAAGCTGTATTGTAGAGAGTGTTTTGTCTACCCGGCAAAGGATATTATCTTTTTTTCTGCGGATATTCACGGCAATACGATTATAAGAGAGCGATTAAAGATCATCAGACGTCTGTTAGAGCGTAGACCGGTTACCGTTGTCGCGAGTCTGGACGCCGGACTGGACCGTGTGCTGCCGCTGTCCTTTCTGCAGAGGAACATCATTAAAATCGCAGTCGGAGAGAGCTACGAGTTAGAGGAGCTGACAAAGCGCCTGGTTCACCTGGGCTACGAGCGTCAGGGGCAGGTTGAGACGCCGGGCGAATTCGCGGTGAGAGGCGGAATTCTGGATATTTTCCCGCTGACCGAGGAGGCTCCGTATCGAATCGAGTTCTGGGATGATGAGGTCGATTCGATTCGGACCTTTGATGTGAACAGCCAGCGTTCGATTGAGAATGTTGACGAGATGGTCATTTACCCTGCGGCGGAGATTATTTTGTCCGAGTCAACCAGGAATGCGGGGCTGAAAAAGATTGAATTGGAGGAGAAGGAGTTCGTAAAGAAGCTCCGCAGCCAGTTCAAGACCGAGGAAGCGGCCAGAATCCGGGATATTGTAGAAGAATTCCGGGACAATCTGACGAATCTGCAGGGCGCGGTCGGTCTGGAAAGCTACATTAGATATTTTTACGATGAGACGGTGTCGTTCTTCGATTATTTTGATAACGCGCAGTCTCTGATTATCGTTGATGAGCCGGGAAGAGTGACCGAGAAGGGGGAAGCGGTTACGACGGAGTTCCGTGAGAGTATGACGCAGCGAATCGAGAAGGGGTATATTCTGCCGGGACAGGCGGATGTGCTGTTCGATTATCAAGCGGTGCTTGCCGGACTTGAGAACCGGAATACGATTCTGATGAGTACGATGGATTATAAGGCGAATCTGTTAAGCATCAAACGACGGTTTGATCTGACGGTTCGTTCGGTGAATCCTTACAATAATAATTTTGAAGTTCTGTTAAAAGACCTGGCGGAGTGGAAGAAGAACGGGTACCGCGTGATTTTGCTGTCCGCGTCGCGTACCAGAGCGATGCGTCTGGCGGAGGATCTGCGGGAGAATGGCCTGAGCGCGTTCTATGGAGAGGATATGGATCGAATCGTGCAGCCGGGAGAGATTCTAATTGCGGCGGGCGCGCTGCACAGGGGCTTTGAATATCCCCTCATCAAATTTGTGGTCATCTCCGAGAGCGATATCTTTGGAGCGGAGCGCAAAAAGAAGAAGAAAAAGACAACCTATGACGGTCAGAAGATCAACAGCTTCAATGAACTGGTACCGGGCGATTACGTGGTGCATGAGAATCACGGTGTCGGAATCTATCGGGGAATTGAAAAGATTGAAGTCGATCGGGTGGCGAAGGATTATATTAAGATTGAATACGGCGGAGGCGGTGTGCTCTATATTCTTGCGACCGGCCTCGATGTCATCCAGAAATTCGCGGGAGCGGATGCAAAGCAGCCGAAGCTAAACAAGCTCAACTCGGTTGAGTGGAAGAATACCAAGACCCGTGTAAAAAAAGCGGTGAAGGATATTGCAGAGGATCTGGTGCTCCTGTACGCCGCACGCCAGAAGAAAAAGGGCTATGCCTTTGGAGAGGATACTATCTGGCAGAAGGAATTCGAGGAAATGTTCCCGTACCAGGAGACGGATGATCAGCTCAAGGCGATTGAGGATACGAAACGCGACATGGAGAGCACGAAGATCATGGATCGCCTGGTCTGCGGCGACGTCGGCTACGGTAAGACCGAGATCGCGATTCGTGCCGCGTTCAAGGCGGTCTCCGACGGCAAGCAGGTTGCGTTCCTGGTGCCGACTACGATACTGGCACAGCAGCACTATAATACATTTTCGCAGAGAATGATGGACTTTCCGGTCAGCGTGGAGCTGATGAGCCGTTTCCGGACTCCGGCGGATCAGAAGAAGACGCTGGAACGCCTGAAAAAGGGAAGTGTGGATATCGTAATCGGAACGCATCGAATTCTGTCGAAGGATGTGGTATTTAAGGATCTGGGACTGCTCATTATTGACGAGGAGCAGCGCTTTGGCGTTGCGGATAAGGAGAAGATGAAGCAGTTAAAGGAGAATGTGGACGTTCTGACGCTGACCGCGACACCGATTCCGCGAACCCTTCATATGAGCCTGTCCGGAATCCGTGATATGAGTGTGCTCGACGAGCCGCCGGTAGATCGTCTTCCGATCCAGACCTATGTGCTGGAGCATAATGACGAGCTGATCCGCGAGGCAATCAACCGAGAGCTCTCCCGCGGCGGTCAGGTCTACTACGTATACAATCGGGTCCAGGGAATCGACGAGGTTGCTGCGGCGGTTGCAAAGCTGGTGCCCGACGCAAATGTTGCATTTGCCCATGGTCAGATGAGCGAGAGGCAGCTGGAAAAGATTATGTTCGAATTCATCAACGGGGAACTGGATGTATTGGTCTCTACAACGATTATCGAGACCGGCCTTGACATCTCGAATGTCAACACCATCATCATTGATGATGCGGATCGTCTCGGTCTTTCGCAGCTCTATCAGCTGCGCGGCCGCGTGGGACGATCGAACCGTTCTTCCTATGCATTTTTAATGTACAAACGCGACAAGATGCTGAAAGAGGTTGCAGAGAAGCGTCTTCAGGCAATCAAGGAATTCACGGAGCTTGGCTCGGGCTTTAAGATTGCGATGCGCGACCTCGAGATTCGCGGTGCAGGCAATCTCCTCGGTGCGGAGCAGAGCGGTCACATGGCGAGCGTCGGCTACGACATGTACTGCAGACTGCTGAATGAAGCCGTAAGACAGGTCAAAGGCGAGGAGGTTGAAGAAGAGACCTTTGCGACGACCGTGGACATGGAGCTGGATGCATTCATCCCATCCACCTATATCCGCAACGAGATTCAAAAGCTCGACATGTACAAACGTGTTGCCGGAATCGAGAACGAGGAAGAATTCATGGATATGCAGGAGGAACTGGTTGACCGTTTCGGAGATATTCCGACACCGGTGAATAATCTGCTCAATATTGCATTCTTAAAAGCACTCGCACACGAGGTGTATGTGACTGCTCTTGTCCAGAAGGGAAATGAAGTGAAGCTGACCATGTATCCGAAGGCAAAGCTTTCGGTAGAAAAGATTCCGGAGATGATTGCGGCGTATAACCCTTCCCTAAAACTGGTTACGGACGCGGTTCCGTACTTTATCTATCAGCTTCCGCAGGTACGCAAAGCCGGAAAGGTGGTAAAACCCGACCAGTATACTATATTTGAATGTGTGAAAAAGCTATTAAATGATTTTAAGCTCTTGATAGAAGAGGGAAGATAGGCTATAATCAAACACAGGAAGCGTACTTCCGAAGGAAAAGAGAAAGCAGGTCAGAATCCGGATGATTCTGACCGGTATAGATGCATAGACCCGGGACTCGAAAGAGTAAGTATTGGAATCGGGCGGAAAGAGGAGCAGGAGATGAAGAAATACAGACTGGCAGCAATTTTGCTGGGAATGATTATAGGAATTACAAGTATGACCGGATGCGGCGGCTCGGGCGACAGCGGGGCGGAGGTAACTCCGACTCCGGAACCGGTAAGCGAGACGAACAGTGTCTGGGACAAAGATCCGGTTGCGGTGCTGGGAGATATTGAGATTTCATACCGGGAGCTGATGATATACCTCCAGTCCACAAAGCAGGAATACGAACAGCAATACGGCAGCGAGGTCTGGGGCTACGCGTTAGACGCGGACGGTACGACAATCTGGGATTTTGTACGGGAGATGACATTAGAGCAGCTGATCTATCTGAAGATTGTCTGCGCACAGGCGGAGCCGCTGAATGTAAGCCTGACCGAGGACGAGGTCATGGACATCAACGACTACACAGAGGAATATATGGATTACTTTACCGAGGATGAGATCGAATACTTCGGGATCACGGAAGAATTGATTCGCGGTATTTACACGGAGAACCTGCTTGCGGAGAAGATTTATGAGACGATAACGCTGCGGGCGGACACGGAAGTCGCGGACGAGGATGCAAGGCAGGTCAAGGTATATCAGATCTTCGTACAGACGGATGGCTTTGATGCGGAGGGAAACCAGCTCAAGCTTACTGACGACGAACTGGCCGAGAAGAAGCAGAAAGCGTCCGATTTGCTTGCAGGCGCGAAGGAAGCCGAGGACTTTAAAGCGTATGCGCAGGCGAATACCGAGGATACCGCTCAGCTGGAGGAGACCTTCGGAAGAGGTGACAGAGACGATGTGATTGTCAACGCCGCATTTGCTTTGCAGAAGGGTGAGATGAGCGGGATCATAGAGGCGGAGGATGGTTATTACATTCTCTACTGTGTGGAGGAGACGGATGAGGCTGCGACCGCGGAGCGGAAGGAAGAGATTATCGCGGAACGCCAGAAGGCACTGTTCGAGGAATACTATGACGAATGGTCTGCAGAATATGAGATAGTGATGAATGATGAGGTCTGGAAGACTGTGACGAGAGATCCGTACGAGAACGCCGAGGTCGAGGTCGAGAGCCGGACCGAGGAGGAAGAATAAGAAAAGCCGGCGCCTGGCCGCCCTCTCTCAATAGTATCCCTTTGGAATGTGTTGGAGTGCGGTCAGGCGTTTTTGGGGTTGGGGAGTGAAAGGATTGGGAACGGAGAACATGGGCTTAGGGGAAGCAGCCGTGTCAAAATCATTTTTAGAAAATTTTAATATTCCGCTCAGAAGTCATTAAGACAGATGCAGTATAGTTATTACATACAGGTGCAGTAAGACCGGACGCCGGACTCCATTCCGGCGATTGCGATACCGCAGCTGCATGAAATAGACAAAAAGACAGAACCGGCTGAGAAGGACAGGGATTTTCAGACGGAGCATAATGCCGGAGTGCCAAAAAGGCGGCGGACTGGCAGGAAGAGGTGTGATATGATTGAAGTCAAAAATCTGACCAAGATTTACAAGCTGAACAAAAAGCAGATGGCGGAGCAGAAGACGAAGGACAGCATAAAAAAAGCTGTGGATAACGTAACGCTGACCGCAAAAGAAGGCGAGATATATGGCCTTTTGGGACCGAACGGCGCGGGAAAGACAACGACGCTGCGCTGCGTCGCAACCCTGTTAAAGCCAACGGAGGGAAGCGTCAGCGTATGCGGCTACGACACGGTGGAGCAGCCGGACAAGGTGCGGGAGTCCATCAGCTTCTTAACGAACGAGATCAAGCTGGATCCGCAGTTTTCCCCCAAGTACATGTTCAATTTTTTCGGACGCCTTCGCGGAATTGATCAGAAGACGATAGACGAGCGCAGAGAAGAGCTGTTCGACTATTTTGGAATTCACGCGTTTGAAGACAAGAAGATTGAAGAGCTTTCAACTGGTATGAAGCAGAAGGCGGCGATTGCAGTCAGCCTGGTTCACGATCCGAAGGTGGTTATCTTCGACGAACCGACGAACGGCCTGGATATTGTAACAGCCCGCGGCGTAACGGATTATCTGAAGATTCTAAAAGAGCGGGGCAAGCTTGTCATCGTGTCCACGCACATCATGAGCGAGGCGGAGAAGCTCTGCGACCGAATCGGAATTATAATCAATGGCCGTAAGGCAGCAGAGGGTACGCTTGATGAGATCCTGGCTCAGACCGGAGCCTCGGATCTGGAAGACGCGTTCTTTGAATATTACAAGCAGTACCATAAGGAGGTCTGAGACGATGAAAGGCGCAAAGATAATTATACAAAAAGAATTGACAAGAGTATTTAAGGATAAAAAGCTGGTATTCAGCCTGTTCGTACTCCCGGCGGTCATGATGATCGGTATCTACAGCCTGATCGGCTTTCTGATTGGAAATATGGAGGATGATGTGGAGCAGCACATTTCCCAGGTATATGTGCAGAACGCGCCGGAGGGCTTTGATGCGCTGGTAAAAGAGAGCGGCTACGGTGAGACTGCGCAGATTGAATATCTGGAAGCGGGAGAAGATACGGCCGCGATTCAGGATTCGATTCGGGACGGAGATGCAGAGCTGCTAATTGTATTTGAAGAGGATTTCCTTGAGAAGATAGCGGCGTATCAGAGTGCGGGGGACGCCATTCCGGAGGTTGCGATCTATTATACCACCTCGGGAAACTATTCCACCGTTGCAAGAGATAACCTGGAGGCGGCGGTTCTTAGTAATTATGAAAAGCTGCGGTTGGGGGAGCGAATCGGCAATCTGGAACAGCTGACCGTATTTAACCGCAGCTATGCAGATCTGGTGGATGAGAATAAGATGGGCGGCGAGGTACTCGGAATGATGCTTCCTTATCTGATTACCTTCATGCTCTTCGTCGGTGCGATGAGCCTTGGCGTAGACGCGATTACCGGTGAAAAAGAGCGCGGAACCATGGCGAGTATGCTGCTCACGCCGGTGAAGCGCCAGGAGATCGTACTCGGCAAGCTGGTATCCTTAAGCATCTTATCGAGCATATCCGCCGTCGTCTATGCAGTGTCGATGATTGCGGCAATGCCGATTATGTTAAAGAGCGTGGCCGGAGATGCCGAGCTTCCGTTCTCAATTGAATTCAGCGCGGTTCAGGTCATTCAGCTAATTGTCATCATGCTGGCTATGGTGTACCTCTATGTAGCACTGGTATCCCTGGTAGCGGTGCTCGCAAGAACTGCGAAGGAGGCCAACACCTATGTGTCCCCGATCTACATCATTGTTCTGGTAGCCGGAATGCTCACCATGTATCAGGGCGGCATTGAGAAATCGCTTGCAAGCTACGCGATTCCGATCTACGGCAACGCGATCGCAATTCAGAACCTCCTGCTCGGTGAACTGACGCTCGTTCAGTTCGGCTTAAGCGTCGGAGGCACCGTACTTGCAGCGTTGATACTGACAGCCTGCATCACGAAGGCATTTAATAGTGAGAAAGTAATGTTCAACGCATAAAGGGACGAAAAGAGAAGCTATACAGAAGTATTTTAAGAATAGTAATTGAAACGCGGTCCAGCTCTATCGGTGCTTGCCGATAGAGCTGGACCGCGTTTTCTGTCATAGGAAATCCCTCCGGAATCCCTTATGACAGAAAAGCCCTCCGGGGATGCTCACTCGCACGAAGAGGAAGAATATTGCTTACGCGACTGCGCAAGGCGTTACAAAAGCAGATATGCGGCAGCTCCCGCCCCGGCGATAAGCAGAACCAGAATCAGAAGAAACGCGATAACCGGACCTGCGCCGCCATTCCTGACCGGCTTATCCGGCGGAATCGGGGAGAACGCAGGAGCAGAATCATAACATAGAATAAGCAAAAGGGCAAATCTGAAATCATGGATTTGAATGGATACACTTCTGCTGATTCAAATATGGACAACAAAGCATTTCCATGATATACTTATATTTTAAATACAGGAATTCCCAGCAATTCCAGGAGGCAATGAGTACCGCCGCGGCCGCGTACGCCGACTGCGGGCAGAATGGAGATAGAACATGGAGAACGAAGAGATGAAGAGAATCATCCTCCCGCACGACCACGGGCAGAAGGATGAACATATTTTAGAGGTTATGCCGGACGAAGCGCGCTGCGCGGGAGCAGCGGAGATATTTCAGCAGCTCTCGGACGGAACCAGACTGCAGATCCTGTGGCTGCTCTGCCACAGCGAGGAATGCGTCTGCAACATAGCCGCGGCGGTCGGAATGAGCATGCCGGCAGTTTCACATCACCTGCGCAATCTCAAGCAGGCGGGACTGATTCGCTCGCGCAGAGAAGGAAAAGAAGTCTACTACAGCCTGATGGATACGCCGAAGGCGAGATTGGTGCATAAGATGGTGGATGATGTATTTGAGATGAACTGCCCGGGCGGGCAGGAATAGCGGACAGACAGATTACAAGAGGGAAGATAGGGCAATGATTTGTTATTGTAATAGGTAACAAACCGTTGCTTATTTTTTTACAATAGAGATTGCATTTTGAATGCCGGGAGTATATAATAAAATATAGAAAACATGAAATCAGATATTTATATGAAAAAAAGTGAATAAAACAATAAAAAATGAGAATGCACGTTGAAAAATGATACAAAGGAGAAGAATGGGAAGGACAGAAGGAACCGGATACGAGACGCCCAGTCTGATGGGGATTATGATTGGAAAAGAGAGAGCAAAGAGAAGGATATCTCTTAACGTTCTGGCGGCGGGCTTGTGTGATAAGTCAGTTCTTCACCGGATCGAGATGGGGGATCGGGGATTCGATCGACTGACCTTGGTTCGCCTGTGGGAACGCCTTGGAAAAACCCCGGAGCGCTTTCAGATTATTATGAGTGATGAGGAATATGAGCTGTGGGAGCGCAGGCAAAAGATTGCGGAGGCTGTGGACAGATGGGAGTTCGCCAGGGCGCGAAGAAAGTTGGAACAATACCGGGAGGATGCAAAGGATAAGCCGAAGATTCATCAGCAGTTCGCTGGGTATTACGAACTGATTATCCGGGAGGCGGAGGGGCAGACGCCGCTGGAGGAATTGCGTAAGGATTGCCTGAAATTAATTCGGATTACGATGCCATTTTGTGATTACGCGGACTGGAGCCTTTATTATCTTGGACAGATGGAGCTTATGCTGCAGCTCTGGAATTATCGGTATCTGGAAGAGATGGGTCAACAAAGTGAGGCGGAGGAGGGATACCGCAAGCTTCTGAGATACATAGAGACACACGACTTTGACAAGCTGGAGAAGCAGAAGGTCTATCCGCAGGTCATATATCGTCTGGCAAGGCTTTTGAAGCTAACAAAGCAATATCCGGAAGCGGAAGCGCTTGCACAGAGGGCGAGTGAGCTGCTGTTACGTACAAAAGGCGGAGTCAGACTCTTGCCGGAGCTGTTAATACTGCAGATGGAATGTCAAAAGGAGCAAGGAATATTGGACAATTATACGGTACAGCTTGGGGTATGGGGAGGAGGGCTTGCCAAGTGTCTGGATGAAAGAGAGACCTATCGAAGATATCAGGACGAGCATCCGAGATATCGAGACTGCGATGCCTATTCGTTCACTCAGGTTATGAGGAGCAGAAGAAAGTGTCTGGGACTGACACAGCAGGCTATGGCAGAGACAGAGGAAGATCCGGAAGCGAGGTACTCTCCCAACACGATATCGAAGAATGAGAACGGCAGACATATGCCTCAGAAAAAGAGAAGAAGAAAGATTCTGGAAAAACTGGGGCTGGATGGTGAATGCTACAGCGGATACTTTATCTGTGACTCGATGGACGCGGCTGTGCGATTCGATGAAGTGAATGATGCGTTAGAACGAGGGGATCTGAAGCGGGCCAAGGAGCAGCTGAGCACATTGAAAGAGCTGTTAAGTGCGGAGAAGAGAATGAATCGTCAGGTGATTGCGTTTCTGGAGCTTTTGATTGCGGGAAGGGAAGGGGGCATTACTGGAGAAATTAAAATTGAAAAGTTAAAAAAGATATTTCGATATACCCTTGATATTGAAGATTTTGGACGGTTAGAGAGATGCTTTTTATCAGCGACAGAGCGGTTAATTATTCAGACAATTGCAAATGAGTACAAAAAGCTAAAAAGATATGAAGAAGCCTATGAGATGGTAAGAATCCTAACAGCTCAGGAACGAATTGATGTAAAATACATTCAATCTATGTGGGCTGCAGGAGATTATCTGGGAGATCTGGGGCGATATCAGGAAGGAAACCAGATTATCGAGAAAGCGATTCAGATTTCCGTTCAGGAGAGAGATTGCTGGTGTATGGATCATTTGCTATATACAGAGGCCTGGAATCTGGAAACGGAGGGCAAAGTATCCGGTAAACTTCCTGTAATGCGGAGATTCATGATGGCTTATATTTTTGCTGATATGTTCGACAGAGCGCAGGTAAAGCGACAGGTGTTGAAGCATTGCAAAGAACTCTATCCGCATATGGTACAGCGGATAGAGCGGGACTTTAATTGGTCGGATGAACAATAGGATCGGGATCTTCAAGGTCACTGGCATAAGAAGTTGCCGAAGGAAGGGAGGCGGAGAACACCGCTAATAGAATACATACAACAATACGTCGGAACAATTTAGAATAGAATACCGTTGATTTTTTCATGGAAATCCTCCTTTGTGACAGTATGCTGCAGAATACATCACTGTAAGAAACAATTACGATGATTTATTAGCAGCCTGAGCATTATTGGTATTGTCATTGTAAGGAACGTCCAGGAAAAATAACATAACAAAACCGGCAACGTTTTAAAAACAAACAGAAATAGCATATAAAAAAATAAAATCGTTGCTCGTTTTGATATGTGTTTCCTGAGGGAATGCTGTTATGATAAAGATGGTTACTAACAGACGGGATGAAAATCCTCACCCCCAAGACGATTGGGAGACAGGAAAGGAGCAATTTTCATGAAAGCAACAATGAGGAAGCTGATGGCACTTGGTATGGCGGCTGTGTTATGCGTTGGTACGGGGACGGCGGCGATGGCTGCAAGCAGGGAAGAGACAATGGAACCTATGCATACGCATAACCTTATTATTGTAGAGGAAGATCCGGATGGATTTTGGACAAGTAATGGCAGTTCTGGGCACGTTGAGTATAGCAATAACCGCTATTATTGTGTAGAGTGCGGTTACACTGAGGTACGAGTAGAAGTGGCTGCTAGCGGCTCGCATAACTACTATGTATCTAGTGATTATCATTCTGGACTTAAGCATTATTTTGTAAATACTTGTTCGGAGTGTGATTATTCATATACAAATTCGTTGAACTGCCCCGGAGATGGAGTTCATGTAACGCAGCCATGATAGTATAGGAAAAATATATACCAAGAGAATAAAAGATTAATATGGAAATGATATGAATTTTGGGATGATAAAAGTTGAACGGTTGTCAGATGTGTATTTATATTTACTAAGAACAAGAGAACAGTTTTGATTTTTATCATCCCTATTGTTCTATGTAAATGATAAAAGGAGAAAGGTAATGATTGCATCATTTAGTATCAAACAGTGTACTCGCAGGCCGCTGAAAAGTCTTTTATTCTTTGGTTTGCTGACGTTAGGAAGTTTTCTGCTCTGTCTTGGAGTACGGTTTTATCAGTATTCCAACCAGTGTCAGGAAAGATTAGATAGGATGTTTACGACAATTGCGGTACCTAACATACGCTGGATTGTGCGGAACTCACCCGTGGGTGAGACACGCAAGGTAAATTTTTCGGATTTATATCAGAAAGTATTGGATGCGGGAAAAAGCTGCGAAATTGGCGAATTGGATCGACGAGAGGGATATATGGGGTATTCACAGGGGTGGAAGCCGGTTGTTCAGGAGCGCAGTAAAAGAATTGGAAGCGGAACAAAATATTATGAAATGTTTGCTGCAGTTTTAATCTTTGAGGAGAATGCTGCAACAGTAAATACGAAAACGGGCTCATTTCATATCTATCAGGTTGAGGAAGTGCTTGCGTGGGACACACGTTTTGCAATTCCGGAAAAAGTATATATTAATGAATGGAATCAGGAAAGGCAGAAAGGAGCACGTTACTTGGTAGTTGGGCAGGTGAATGAGCTGATTGAGTTACAGGGTGATAATGCGGATGAAGAAATGTATGAAGCAGAAACATTACCTATTAACTGGTTTTACATAAATACGGCTGCATTAGAAAGCAGGCAGTCTTCAGAAATACGGCAGTCTGTAGTACAACTGTCTGGCAGTTTAGAAGAATTCCTGAATTCCGAGAACGGAGCAGAGTATCAAAAGATGATAGAGCATATTTGTCTCGCACAGAGTTCGTCCTATGTAGTGTCAACGGACTGTGTGGAGAGCATACTATCTTTCAATCAGGAGGAGGCATTTGTAAAACAGGGACGTGTATTTAACGACGAAGAGTATCAGAATGGCAGCAGAGTTTGTTTGATGAGTGAAGAAGCAGCAAGCGTGAATGGTCTGTCTGTAGGGGACAGCATTCCGCTGTCGCTATACCAGGCGGAGTATGGGACAATCGCTGGAGACTTTAACATCTGGTATGTACGCTGTGATCCAAGTATTCCGTTTACTATGACAGAATCAGCGGAATATGAGATTATTGGAATATACAGGGCACCTCTTGTATGGGGAGGAGGCAGCTATGAATTGGATTTGAATACAATTTTTATTCCAACCAATTCCCTGACCGAACGGCCAGAGCAGACGGAAACTACATATGGGGGCGAAGAAGCGGATATGCCGGTTGGGCTATATACCTTTTTGATTCCGAACGGACAGCTGGAAGAATTTCAGATGGAGATGGAACAGGCCGGATACCGGGATGCATTTCTTTATTACGATCAAGGGTATTCCTATTTGGACAGCGCGCTCAAGTCGCTGAGGGAGCAGTCAAGACTTCTTTTGATTGTATGCACCGTGGTTTGGAGCGCTGTAGTTGTATTATATTTGCTATTTGGGGTGTTGGGACGAAAGAAAGAGCTTGGGATGCTGCTGGCATTTGGAGCCGGGAAAAAGAGAGCCTTTTTGACAGTTATGCTATCAGCGTTATTGTTCCTTGTACCGGCGTCTTGGTTGGGGTGTGTGTTGGCCGGACAGGTAGAAAGACCGCTTGCAGAGAATTTGGCGGCCCAGTCCTGGTGGGAGAATAAGATGGACTATCTGTTCAGTGATTTACAGACAGAACAGTCGGGTTCAGAAGCATCAAAATTATTTAAGGAACAGACTGTGTTTCGGCCGGATCCGGGAATGCTGTACAGGATAACTGGTATTCAGGGCATTGCCATTTGTATTGGATCCTGCGGCTGCGGGATTTGGATGGTAAGGCAAAAACCGGCGGTTATGGGAAAGGAGGAGTGATGAATGGCAGTATGGCAGTATATTGGAAGATCGCTCCGAAGAAGGCCGGTTTCCAGAATAATTTTGGGAGCAATAGGATTGGTAATCGTGATTTTGTTATGTGTACTGGAGGGAGTATGCTTCGAGCAGAAAAAAGAACTGGCGCAGGTTGAGACGATGCCAATCCAGGTCGGAATATCGGATAAGAGAGGAGAAAAGAAGGAAGGTCTGGCGTTGTCAGAACAAGAGCTGAGTCACATTCGGGATACTACATCACTCGGAGCCTGCCTGACGGATGAAGTTCTGCGATGGACAGGAAAGCTGGTCTGGCTGGAAGGATATGGAGAGAGACCGAAGGAGGGAGCATCGGTTAGTCGGCAATATACCTTAATTGGGATCAGCAGTCTTAAGGCCGCTCCGGAATTAACCGAGGAGGAAGAGATTCAGATAGCATATGAAGGGATTTCAGGCAGGACGATATTTAGCTCAATTACACCGATTTGCCTGATGGGGGAACAGAGAATAGTGGAGCTTGGAAAGTCGCCCGGAGATACGGTAGGAGCAATTTTTAAGACAGAGGACGGCTGGTATGAGACCGAGCTTGTTATCGGAGGGGTCATCGGCGGAAGCGGTGCTGAAATAAAGGAAATATACTGCGGCTGGGAAGCGCTGCAATATTTGCAGCTGGCGGCGGAAAGCAGAGGGACTCAGACGGTTGATTCACTGAAGCAGGAAGGGCTTTACCATTATCTTACGGATCGGTATAGTGCGGTTATCAAGGATAATGGTTCTCTTATGGGATTTAAGGCAGTTGCCAAGCGCTATTACAGTGCAGTTGATCCGCTTGCTTCTGTAGAAGAGAGAGGACTGGCTTTGACTGTCTATGACAGTTTGTACCAGAGTACAACGAAAGAACTTAAGAAAAATATTCGATTTCTGGATGGACTTCGCCCGGTTCTCTGGGTGGCAGCTGGCGGTATTTGTTTCCTGGCGGGCTTTCTTGCCGCCCGAAGCCGCAGGCGTGAAATTGCGGTGATTCGAAGTCTGGGAGCTGGGAAATTTAGAGTGTTCCTGATTCTGGTATTGGAACAGGTTATGCTGGCATTGCTTGGCACGGCGATTGGCCTGGGAGGCTATTTATTGTTTGGCGGAAAGAGCCTTCCGAAAGTATGGGAAATCGTGTTGATATTAATACTGTATTTGGCAGGAACCGTAGCGCCTGCTCTGCGCCTGATGGGAGATAAGAAGCTGGCGATTCTGATGAAAAAAGACTAAGGGAGGAAAATCTTATGGCAGTACTGGAATTAACGAATGTATCCTACGACTACAAGAACAAATATCAAACCGTCCACGCCGTTCAGAGCGTGAGCAATACGTTTGAGGCCGGAACCTTCTACGCGGTCATCGGCAAAAGTGGGAGCGGCAAGACAACTCTGCTTACGATGTTAGCAGGGCTTGATTTGCCGACATCCGGAACGATTACCTATAATGGAAGGGATCTGACCGGGCTGAACCGTGATGACTACCGCCTGCGCCATGCGGCGGTAATCTACCAGCAATATAACCTGCTTCCGATCCTGACTGTATTGGAGAACGTCTGCTTCCCTCTGGAACTCTCCGGGACGCCGAAAAAGGAAGCGGTGAAGCTTGCGGAGGAAAAGCTGTCCGCAGTCGGGCTCTCGAAAGAGTACCACAAACGCTTCCCTGCGATGTTGTCCGGCGGCGAACAGCAGCGAGTGGCAATCGCCAGAGCACTGGCCTGCAGAGCGGATCTGATTCTTGCAGACGAGCCAACCGGCAATCTTGACACGGAGAACGGGCAGACGGTAGTGGAGATTCTGCTGAAACTGGCGCATGAAGAAAAATGCTGCGTTATTGTGGTGACCCATGATCTATCCATTGCGGGGCAGGCGGATGTGGTGCTGAAGATGAAGGATGGACGAATGGAAGCGGAGGAGAAGTAACAGCGAAGCATTTGGAATGAGGAAACGTATACACGGGTTGTTGTACTTTTCAAGAAGAGCGGTTGAACTTTTTGGCATTTTGTGCTATTATGAATCCGGGAAGGAACCATTACTTGGGAATGGAATTTAATATATTTCAGGAGGATAAGGATATGATAATTCGTCAGTCCGCGTTCGCGGGAAGCGAGCGTATGCTTAAGGGCGGTCTTCACTGCCACACAACCCGTTCCGATGGCAAAGGAACGCCGGAGGAGGTTATCCGTCTTCATTATGAGAACGGATATGATTTCATGACATTAACCGATCACTTTATTTACAATTATAAGAATTACGCGCCGGAGATTCCGATTACGATTATTCCGGGTGTCGAGCTCGGCGGTATGGTGGAGCGTGACCACGGCTTCCGCACCTTCCATTCGGTTTGTATCGGACCGAACAACGAGACGAACGGATTTGCACAGGATGAGAAGATTCCGAGCGCAGATCAGCTGAGTCCGAATAAGATTGTTAAGGATCAGTATGAGTATCAGCCGTATCTCGATATGATTCATGAGAAGAACAATCTTACGATTTACTGCCATCCGGAGTGGAGCTCCACGCCTGCAAGATATTTTGAGAATATGAAGGGCAATTTCGCAATGGAGATCTGGAACACAGGCTGCGTGCAGGTATACGACATCGACAAGGATGCTGCTTACTGGGACGAGGTTCTGGGACAGGGAAAGCGCATCTGGGGGGTTGCATCCGATGATGGACACAAGATGGAGCAGCACTGCGGCGGCTGGGTTATGGTTCGCGCAGAGAACAACGTGGATGCAATTCTGGCAGCGCTTGAGAGAGGCGATTTCTATTCCTCCTGCGGCCCGAAGATTTATGATTTCTATGTAGAAGACGGTGTCGCGCATGTGAAGTGCGATCCGAGCTGTATGGTGAAGTTCCACGCAGATCGTCATCCCTCCGTATGTGTAAGGGGCGAAGGCCTGACCGAGGCGGAGTGTAAGATTGGAGAAGGGTACTATTATGTTCGCGCAAGTATTACGGATGCACAGGGACGTAAGGCGTGGACGAATCCGATCTTCCTGGATTAATCGAAAAGAGTACATAGTGTGAGAAATTGCACTGATGTGCGATTCCCCGAACAAAAAACGTTCTCGGAACGGAGATTAGCATGAGAATCGCGCTGATACGGCTCAGAAGTTCACCGCTTCCTTTTTGTATTCCCGCGGCGTACACCCTGTGATCTTTTTGAAGGTCTTGTCAAAATAACCGGAGGAGTTAAAGCCGCTCTCCAGCGCGATCTCGAGCGTGTTCCGATTCGTGGATGATAGGAGTCCGCACGCGTGCTTTATCTTAATGGTATTCAGATACGTGATGACACTGGTGCCGAGCGTATGTTTAAACAGTCGGCATAAGTGTTCTTTCGTAATGTAAAAATGCTCTGCAATCTGCTGCAATGAGCTGATCTCCCTGAAATTGGAATTCATATATTCCACGATCTCGGAGATCAGCTCTTTTTTGCCCGTGTTCCTTGGAGTTCTGTCCAGGTTATCAATCAGGATAGTGATGATATTCGAAAATGTAAGGAATTGCCGAATCCCGGATTCCTCCCGGAGGTTCTTTAAGAGCTTCTGAATCTGATAAAAGCTCTCGGGGGACAGACTGATCAACTTTGCATCAAAGATTCGGTGGATATAATTCAGGTATTCTAAGGTCCCGTACCGTTCCACATAGGCATCTTTAAAATAGATTAAAAATCGTTCGAATCCGGTTCCACCCATGGTGTGATGCAGCTCGCCCTGCTTCAGGATGACACAGTCATGCTTCTTTACACTGATAAGCTCGTCCCCAATGATATACTGGCGCGAGCCGTCAATTAAAAAGTAAAGCTCATGGAAATTATGATAGTGAAAATAGCTCATGTCATAATCGCTGAGCATGGACTGGTCTTTTTTTAAATAAAGGGTAGTAAAGGTATCCTGCATGGATTCATACAATGTCCGCATCTGTAAAAATCTCCTGTTTTGATGTTAATATAGTACAATAAAATTTGGAACAGGTCAATATATTTGTAGAATATTGGACTATTTTTTGCTACGATGAGTCTATCATCAGCAGGGCTGGTATTCAGAAGGGACGCAGCATCAAGAGAGAATCAGAAAGGAAGGATTGCGATGTTTGAATTGGTATCGCCGGAGAGCGCAGGGATCTCTTCGGAAGTAATTTTGGATTTTTGGAAACGGTATGACTCGTATGAGTTCTCGACTCACAGTATTATAATGGCAAGGGGAGATAAGATTTTCGCGGAGGCGTATTATGCACCGTTCCATAAGGATTTTAAGCACAGAATGTATTCGGTGTCCAAGAGCTTTGTGGCCGCCGCAGTCGGTCTGTGCGAGGAGGAAGGGCTGCTGTCGCTGGATGATAAGCTGGCAGATTATTTCCCGGAATATCTGGATGCTCCGGGCGGGGAAAGCGCGGAGAAGTCCGGGAAGCCCGGGAAGCCCGCGGCGAATGAGAACCTGAAGGAGATGACCATCCGGGACATGCTTACGATGTCAACCTGTATCGACGAGAACATCTGGTGGTTTACAAGCGGAACGAAGGATCGGAATGAAGTGTATTTTCAGCTGAACGCGTCCAGAATTCCGGGTACCACGTTCCGATATGACAGTCCGGGCTCCTATATGCTTGGCGTAATTGTCGAAAAGCTTACGGGAAAGCCGTTCTTAGAATATCTGAAAGAAAAGATATTGCATAATATCGGATTTTCCGAGGATGCGTATTGCCTGAAATGTCCGGGCGGGTATTCCTTCGCGGACTCGGGAGTGATGTGCAGCGCGAGGGATTTGCTCGCATTTGCGCGTTTTGTAATGAATAAGGGAACCTGGGACGGGGCAAGGTATCTGAATCAGGAATTCCTTGAGGCGGCGACCGCAAAGCAGGTGGATAATGATCCGCGCTGTGTGGGTACAAGCTACAACTGCCATGGCTACGGATATCAGATCTGGAAGGCGCCGAATGACGGCTTTGCGTTTATCGGAATGGGAGATCAGCTTGCAATCTGTGATCCGGCCTCGGAGTTCATCTTTATTATTAATTCCGATAATCAGGGAAATGATAATGCAAGAGCGCTTCTTTATCATGAGATTTATCATAATCTGGTCCCGAAGCTTAAGGAGCCGCTTGCGGAGAATCCGGCGGCGTATGCAGAATTGACGGAGTATCTGAAGTCGAGAGAACTGGTGCATCTTTCGGGCAGCAGAAGCAGTTTTCAGGAGAAGATAGACGGAGTTACCTACGTTCTGGAAGAGAATCCGATGGGGATCGAAAAGATGCGTTTTGATTTTGACGGCGATAGAGGGACGCTTACTTATCAGAATGCGCAGGGAGAGAAGAAGCTTTTATTCGGTCTTGACCGCAATGCATTCTCAAAGTTCCCGCAGGATGGTTACTCGGATATGATCGCGACCATTGAGGAAAAGGGACACCGGTATGACTGCGCCTGCTCCGCGGCTTGGGTGGAGGAGAAAAAGCTGAAGCTCAAGGTGCAGATTATTGATAAATATTTCGGTAATATCTGCATGACCTTTGGCTTCAAGGATAACCGGGTAGGAATCGTAATGGTCAAGAACGCAGAGGCTTTCCTGAATGAGTACTGCGGGCTGGCGAACGGAAAGGCACAGAGCCGGAATGAAATAGGCACGAAGGGAGATTAGTATGATTTACAAGGAAAAGAAAGTGGAGAAAATCAAAATCGCATACATAGGAGGAGGATCCAGAGGCTGGGCCTGGGGCTTAATGAGCGATCTCGCAGCGTGCGAGGATATATCGGGCGAGGTATTCCTGTACGATATTGATTACGAGGCGGCACAGCACAATGAGATCATCGGAAATAAATTCAAAGAGTGCGAGGATGCAAAGTCAATCTGGAATTATTATGCGGCAAAGACGGCCGAAGAGGCGCTGACAGGAGCGGATTTTGTGATTATATCCATTCTTCCGGGTACGTTCGACGAGATGGAATCCGATGTCCACGCCCCCGAAAAATACGGAATTTATCAGTCGGTCGGAGATACTTCGGGACCGGGAGGGATCTTAAGAGCGATGAGAACCGTTCCGATGTATGAAGAGATTGCAGAGAATATTAAGCGATATTGTCCCGATGCCTGGGTGATCAATTATACGAATCCGATGACGCTCTGCGTCAGAACCCTATACCGGGTCTTTCCAGAAATCAAGGCGTTCGGGTGCTGCCATGAGGTATTCGGAACGCAGAAGGTGCTCGCACAGGCGCTGGAGACCATATGCGGAATTGAGAAGGTTGACAGAAGTGAGATTAAGGTGAATCCGGTAGCGGTCAATCATTTTACCTGGCTGACAAGCGCTCGGTATAAGAACATGGATCTGTTCCCGGTGTATGCGGAATTCGCAAAGAGATACGCAGAGACCGGATATATTGACAAGCTGGATAAGAACTGGATGAATAACCAATTTGCCTGTACGCAGAAGGTAAAGTTCGACCTGTTCTTGCGCTATGGCTGGATTGCGGCGGCGGGTGACAGACATCTTGCGGAATTCTGCGAAGGCAAGTGGTATCTGAAGAATCCGGAGCCTATCAAGGAATGGGGCTTCGGCCTGACTTCCGTTGCATGGAGAAAAGAGGATCTGGCAGAACGTCTGGAAAGAAGCAGAAGGCTGCGTGAGGGAGAAGAGAAGGTTGCAATCAGAGGAACGGGAGAAGAAGGCGTGAACCAGATCAGAGCCCTTCTTGGGCTGTGCGAACTGGTAACAAATGTGAATATTCCGAATATCGGACAGATTCCGAATCTGCCGAAGGGCGCAGTCGTGGAGACGAATGCGGTATTCCGGGCCGGTTCGGTTACACCTGTGATGGCCGGGGAGATTCCGAAGGAGATCTATCCGCTGGTAGCAAGAATCTGCGGTGAGCAGGAGCAGCTGAATGAGGCGATTGCGGAGAGGAACGTAGGTCGGATCTTTGACGCATTTGCCAATGATCCGTTGGTAACCTGTACGCTGGAGGAGGCAAAAGAGCTGTTCAGGGAAATGGTAATGAATACGAAAGAGTATCTTACGTCCTACGATCTCAGTGTTCTGTAATCACCTTTGATTATATTTCCGGCCAGGCCGCGGAAAGTCCGCCGCACTGAGCGCAAGTAGGTATAGCAGAAAGAGACCTGACAGCCCGGTGATAGACAATACCCGGAACAGGGAAGGAAAGGAAGCTGCCAATGCACCTGCACGGATAGCTTCCTTTTTCTTTCCAAATATTCGCGCAAAAAAGTAGTTGACAAACCGGATATCCATGGTATAATGAAATCAATAAAACGATTAAACGATTGTTTAATTGTTAAAACTGATTGAGAATGGAGGATTCTTTTATGAAGAAAGTATTTAAGCTGATCGATTTGGATTGTGCGAACTGCGCGGCGAAGGTGGAGAATGCGATTGCGAAGCTGGACGGTGTTACGAAGGTTACGGTAAGCTTTATGACGCAGAAGATGACGCTTGAGGCGGACGATGATAAATTTGACGAGGTAGTGGAGCAGGCTGTGAAGCTCGCGAAGAAAGTAGATCCGGATATGGAGATTGTGCTGAAGTAGAGAGGAAAGAGCAGACGGCAGGGGATGGGCAGGCAGCTGCGGCATCCCCTGAATTATGCCTGATATAAGGCAGATAGGTAAGAGGAATGGAGGGTTCCTATGAGTAAAAAACAGAAGAAACGATTGTATCGGATTCTGATTGCCGCCGCCATCTTTGTGGTGGGGTTCTTTCTGGAACATATCGGATGGGTTCCGGACTGGGTAAGACTTATCGTATTTCTGGTATGTTACGCGGTAATCGGCTGGGATGTTGTGTGGAAGGCGGTTCGGAATATTACACATGGCCAGGTATTTGATGAGAATTTCCTGATGTCGCTTGCGACGGTCGGAGCATTCTTTATCGGGGATTACGCGGAAGCGGTTGCGGTTATGCTCTTTTACCAGGTCGGAGAGCTGTTCCAGTCGTATGCGGTGGATAAGTCAAGGAAGTCGATTGCGGATCTGATGGATATCAGACCGGATTACGCGAATCTGCTGCGGGACGGCGTGACGGAGGAGGTGGATCCGGAGGAAGTTGCGATTGGAGATTGGATTATCGTTAAGCCGGGTGAGCGAGTTCCGCTTGATGGCGTTATTCTGGAGGGAAAGACTACGTTCGATACGTCCGCTCTGACCGGAGAGTCGATGCCGAGAGATGCAGCGGCCGGTGACGCGATTATCAGCGGCTGTATTAATCTGACCGGAACAATTACCGTTCAGGTAACAAAGGAATTCGGAGAGTCCACGGTGGCGAAGATTCTGGATCTGGTTGAGAACGCGAGCTCGCGCAAGGCGAACGCGGAGAATTTTATTACGAAGTTCGCACGATATTATACCCCTGCGGTTGTAATTGTAGCGGTGCTGATTGCGATAGTACCGCCGCTTGTGATACCGGGGCAGATATTCTCGGATTGGCTCTACCGGGCACTTTCGTTCCTTGTTGTGTCATGTCCGTGCGCGCTGGTGATTTCGATTCCGCTCGGATTCTTCGGAGGCATCGGAGGTGCGTCAAAGTGCGGTATCCTGGTGAAGGGAAGCAATTATCTGGAAGCGCTGGCTGCTGCGGAGATGATAGTATTTGATAAGACGGGAACGCTTACGAAGGGGAATTTCGCGGTTACGAAGATAGAACCCGCGGAAGGAATGGAAGAAGCAGAGCTGCTCCGGATTGCAGCTTATGCAGAGAGCGATTCCAGTCACCCTATCTCTGTGTCGATTCGGAAAGCCTATGGGCAGGAGATTCCCGAAGGTGTGGCAAAAGTGGTTGAGGAGATTGCCGGGCACGGTGTGAAAGCGGTCATCGAGGGCAGAACCATATATGCCGGCAATGCAAGGCTGATGGCGCGTCAGGGCATTGCGATTCCTGAGAATTCGGAGATCGGTACGATCGTATACCTCGCGTCGGAGAGCGAATATCTGGGAAGCATCCTGATTGCGGACGAGGTAAAGCCGGATGCGGCTGACGCAGTGCTGTGGCTGAAGCTTGAGGGAATCAGGAGAGTTGTCATGCTGACCGGAGATCAGACAGAGGTTGGAGAGCGCATCGCAAGAGAGCTTGGAATCGAGGAGAGGTACTGCGAGCTGCTTCCGGGTGATAAGGTGGATAAGGTTGAGGAGCTGTTGAAGCAGACCTCGCCGAAGGGAAAGCTTATCTACGTGGGTGACGGAATCAACGATGCTCCGGTACTCGCCAGAGCCGATATTGGAATCGCGATGGGCGGCCTTGGATCGGACGCGGCGATTGAGGCGGCGGATATTGTGATTATGACGGATGAACCGTCGAAGATTGTAAAGGCCTTCAGAATCTCGGAGAAGACCATGGAGATCGTGAAGCAGAATATTATATTTGCACTGGCGGTCAAGGGAATCGTACTTTTACTGACTGCATTTGGACTGTCGAATATGTGGGAAGCAGTATTTGCAGATGTTGGAGTTGCGGTCATTGCAATCCTGAATTCGATGCGTGCGATGAAGGTTCCCAAAAAAAGATGGGAGCAGGAGATAGACTAAAGGGATAAAGAAAATGACGAAGATAGCAGAATGAAGAAAGGTCCGGGATCCGGATTCGGCAGCGGCTGTGCCAGAGTTGGCCTGCTGCGTTCGAATCCGGATCCCGGACCTTTGACTTGGGACGTTCAATAACGTTCTCGGAATGACCGCCGCGGCGGCTACTGGAGAACGGTCGGTGCTGTACTTCCGCCCAATGAGGACGGTGTCCGATACGTATATTCTTTGGTTGTGCCAATCACAATTCGATCCTCACCAATCTGGCAGACCGTAAAGATATCACCGTCTGCCGGTTCCAGATCTTCAACAATCAGGAGGGTACTGCCTGCATAGGCAGTCTCAAGCTGCTTGCCGTTCACATATACATAGCTGTACGGTGTGAAATTCCGTCCGAAGACCATCACCGTTCTATCATCTGAGGAATCTCTTCTGCTCTTTACACCGAGAATTCGAATCGGTTCCACGCCCATCGTAAGAGCGGTGGCCTCGTGGGGATTCTCGCCGTCGTAGCAGTCCTGATTGCCGTAAAGCATATCATACTGCAGAATCTTAAGATCCTCCTGATAAGCTGCAAGCTCAATCTCATCCGAAGAGTCCAGATATTTCTGATGAAGGCGGGGAATAATTCCCTCGTGAAGATCAAGACGCTCAAATACATAGGAGTATAACTGATAAGCCTCCACGTCGCGGTATTCATACTCCATATCGAAATTACTCCAGATGACATACTGTGTCTGGAAGAGATTGTGATTCTTAAGATCCTCTTCTTCAAAAGAAAATCCGGGCAAATGGTCCCCGTAGAGTACCAGTACGGTGTTCTCATCCCGGTTCTCAAGCATTCCGGTCAGCTCGCGCAGGAACGCGTCCATCTCATGAAGCTGATTCACATAATATAACAGTCCGTAATACTCTGCTTCGGAATGCTCCGCCCAATATTCCTCCGGAACGGTAAGCGTAATCGCCGGATTCTCAAGGATCGCCTCCTCGGGATACGCGCCGTGTCCCTGCACGGAGATCGTATAAATAAAATCATGCTCCTGTGTAGAATCCAGGGCCTTTTCAATCTCGCCGGTCAGAATAGCATCCTTTGCCCAGCCGAGCGGAGTCTCCTCCACGTCATTCATGTATTCAATCGCCGTAAAGGTATCAAAGCCAAGCTGCGAAAATACAATGTGGCGATCGTAGAACGTTGCATCGTTATTATGAATCGCATGGGTGGACAGTCCGAGAGTCTTCAGGTTATAGCAGATACTTTCCGCGGTCGTGTCCTTTAGAATCGTCTTGTACGGATATTCGCCCGGTCCGAAGAAATCCAGATTCATTCCGGTAATCGTTTCGAACTCGGTATTGGCTGTTCCTGCGCCAATCGACGGAACGTTGAAATATCCGGTCGAATAGTTCTCCTTCAGATATTGATAATACGGGACCGGATCCTCGGAGAATTCCACACCTTCAATCAGCTTCGGATCAAAGAAGGATTCGAGCTGAAGAAAGATAATATTCGGAATCGCTTCTTCCTCAGAAGGAACCGGCGCTACTGCGCTTTCGGAAGCCTCGGGAGCAGGAGTCTTAGGAGCGGAGGTTTCGGGGGCGGGAGTGGTATCTGCGTCCGTATGAGGCGCCGCGTAGGCAACCGATTCATCCAGTACATCCATAATAGAGTCAACGACGTCTTCCGAATACGACGAGGGCTTGTCGATTCCCGTGTTCAGCAGGCTGCTCATAAAGCAATACGGCAGACCGTAGCTGTGGAACGCGTCCGCAAGATTGCCGAAATTCACCGCAAGCATTCCGGAGTCGACGCCAAGATTCGTAGCGAGTACCGCGGCACCGATGCTGAGCGCACAGAACGGAACAGCTATACTATAATGGATTCGGTCGGGTAAGCGCGGTGCCTTTTTCCAAAGCACGACGCAGCCAAGGATAACCAGGACCAGCGCGGCCAGAATCAGGATAATCTCCAGCACATTCAGGTAATGCCCCATAATCGAAAAGGCCGACTTAATCAAAAGCAAATCGACCGCCGTGAACGGCGTGGTTCGAAATTGCAGCAATACGAAATCAACGACTCCAATCGCGATCCAGATCACATACAGGATAAACCGCGCAAAGGTTCTGCGGCGGAACAGCAGCGCGATTGACAACGTCGCTGCAATTACCAGGGTATTATATAAAAATATCAGCGGGCTTGTGACCAGATAACCCGCGGCCTTCCAAAGAGAGCATCTTGACAGCGCTTCAATTATAAGGTTCAATACCACTGCGGGGAAAAAGCACTGCGTAAGAAACTGCTTCAGAAGGAGGCCAAACTTTTCTCGCATCATAATCTCCAATCCTGCCGCCGTACCGGCAAACCGAAAGGCGGCATAACTTGCCATCTGAACAATCAGTTACTCGTTTCGTTGCCCCTAAGTGTAGCACAGAATCCTAAAAATTTACAGTCAAGAAATTTAAGATTTTCTTACAATTTTTTGAGAAGAATTTACGCATAATGTACAAAAGGGGAAAGAGGGATACGATTCCGTAAAAGGAAAGTAATCCGACAGTTGCGATCCGACAGTTGCGAAATGAGGGAGGGCATGTTATAGTTAGAGATAACGAAAATACCGTAAGAACGGAAGGCAATCAGGTCAGGCCGTGAGGACGGCAGGAGAATGATTCAGGAGGTGCGCACATGCCCAATATCAAACTCGTCATTGCATACGACGGAACCGGCTACGGCGGCTGGCAGAGAACCGCGAACGCCGGAAAGCCCTGCATCCAGGCACTGCTTGAGGAACGGCTGACAGCACTTCTTGGAGAGACGATTCACGTCATTGGATCCGGACGAACGGACGCGGGAGTGCATGCACTTGCCCAGACCGCGAATTTTCGATGCCGTGTACGGAAAGAAGCAGGAGAGCTTTGCAGAGAGCTGAACAGGGCTCTGCCGGAGGATATTCGAATTCGGTCCGCGGAGGTGGTGAAGAACTCCTTTCACAGTCGTTATGATGCGGCTGCGAAGACGTACGAATACCATATTGATCTCCGCAATCCTGCGAATGTATTTACCCGGAGATACTGTTATCAGGAACAGGGAGAGCTGTCGGAAGAAAGAATGAGGAAGGCGGGAGCGCTTCTGATTGGGACGCATGATTTTGCCGCATTCTCCACTTCACGCGGGGACGGCAGGTCCACGGTCCGAACGATCTATGATCTCAGCGTGGAACGGCGGGGCGATGCCATGGTAATCGCAGTAACCGGCAACGGATTTCTGTACCATATGGTACGCATCATTGCGGGAACTTTGATCGAAGTCGGAAGAGGAGAGCGCAGGCCGGAGGAGATCACAGAGATGCTCGCGGGGGGAACGCGCAGTCTGGCGGGCTGGATGGCGCCGGCACAGGGACTATATTTGAAAGAGGTACAGTATGAACACATTTGAGACAATCTATGAGGTGGTAAAACAGATTCCCTGCGGCAAGGTTGCGACCTATGGTCAGGTTGCAAGTCTTGCGGGGAATGCGAGACTGGCCCGAGTGGTCGGCTATGCGCTCCATGCGAATCCGGACCCGGAGCATATCCCATGCTACCGCGTAGTGAACCGTTTCGGAGAGGTATCGGAAGCCTTTGCCTTCGGCGGCGGGAACCGACAGGTCGAGCTCCTGCGGGCGGAAGGTGTGGAATTCGGAGAAGACGGACGGGTAAAGATGGAGAAATATCAGTGGAGCAGGAGAGTGCTGTAGAATAAGCACTTGGGCGCTCCCATGCGGTTCACCCACGCAATCCGTCAGTTTATTATTGGTATCGGCATACATACAATACAAACATACTGCAAGATTTGTATTTTTGTAAGATTACAATTTAAATATATGGATTATTGTACATTTTTCAATTAAGTGGTGCACAAACGGAGAATTTCTGTGCAAAATGACTTGAAAATTCTTCCAAAGTCCTATAAAATACTACCATTGGACAGAGATCTGTCCTGTAAAATCAAGAGAGTATAGAGAGGTAGAAACATGATTACATTCGTACTGTGTGCGGTGCTCCTGATCGTCGGTTACCTGACTTACGGCAAGTATGTGACCAAGGTCTTTGGTCCTGATGATCGTCAGACTCCCGCCTATGCCCTGGAGGACGGCGTTGATTACGTCCCCATGCCCACCTGGAAGGTGTTCCTGATCCAGCTGCTGAATATCGCCGGTACCGGCCCCATCTTCGGCGCTCTGGGCGGTGCCCTGTTTGGTCCCGTTGCCTACCTGTGGATCCTCTTCGGCTGTATCTTCGCCGGTGCTGTCCACGACTATATGTGCGGTATGCTGTCCATGCGTCATAAGGGCGCATCCATCTCCGAACTGACCGGTCATTATCTGGGCAAGGGTATGCTGCAGGTCATGCGTGTGTTCTCCATCATTCTGTTGGTTATGTGCGGTGTTGTCTTTACCACCGGCCCGGCAGGTCTGTTGGCCATGCTGACCCCCGAAAAGCTGAACACCACCTTCTGGCTGTGGGTCGTCATGGCCTACTACATGATCGCCACTTTCGTGCCCATTGATGCTGTCATCGGCAAGCTGTACCCCGTGTTTGGCGTTTGCCTGATTGTCATGGCCATTGGTGTTTCCGGCTCCATGCTGTTCTCCGGTGACTATGTAATGCCCGAGCTGTGGGATAACTTTGGCAATATGCATCCCGATGGCACGCCCATCTGGTCCTTCATGTTTATCTCCATCGCCTGCGGCGCCATTTCCGGCTTCCATGCAACCCAGTCTCCCATGATGGCCCGCTGCTGCAAATCCGAGAAGCTGGGTCAGAAGGTGTTCTACGGTGCCATGATTGCCGAAGGCATCATCGCCCTGGTTTGGTGTGCTGCCGGCTGCTCCGTCTATCCCGTCATCAAGGAATCCCTGGCTGAAGGTACCGCCATCGGTACTTCCACCGTCGTTTATGCCATCTGCCAGTCCACCATGGGCAAGGTCGGCAGCATTCTGGCTCTGCTGGGTGTCATTGTCTGCCCCATCTCCTCCGGTGACACTGCTTACCGTTCTGCCCGTCTGACCATCGCCGACTGGTTCAAGATCGACCAGGGCAACTGGAAGAAGCGCCTGCTGCTGACCGTCCCTCTGCTGGGTGTTGGTGCCGTCATCTGTCATCTTGACTACAACGTCGTTTGGCGTTACTTCTCCTGGTCCAACCAGACTCTGGCTATGATCGCACTGTGGGCCGCATCCATGTATCTGGCACAGCAGCACAAGAACTACTGGATCACCGCCATCCCCGCCGCTTTCATGTCCGCTGTTTCTGCCACCTATTTCATGGCCGCTGGCGAGTGCATGGGTCTGGTGTGGACCCCCATGGGTATCCCCATGAGCACCTATTACCCCATCGCTGTGGTTGTCGGTGTCATGTTCGCCGCTGCCATGATGGCTCTCTTCTTGGGCAAGATCAAAAAGTATAAGACCCTGCCCGTCAAGTAAAACGGTTTCCTGATACTTACAAATCGTTGCAGCCCCAGCAATTTTTCTACTGGGGCTGCTCTTATGAATGATTAGAACGAACAAGGAACACGCTATTCAGGGATTTCCCATCCTCGTGCTTTACATGATGATACAGCTTCGCACTTTTACCATCCGCCTAAAATCAGCTTCCCAGCTAATCGGTAGCAAATACGTATGTGAATTTACGAAAAAGACTTAGAAACAATTTAACTTAAAAATATTGCCTTTTAACTTTTAAAAAGTTAAAACACAATAAAATATTGATTTAACGAAAGCATTCGACTTGAACGGTTTGGTGCTTTTCTTTGTAAGCGTCAATTTTCTGATTAAAGGCATATGAAAATGCTTCACCCAGTTTTGATTTATAGGTAATATAATTTCAAAAGTAAAGCCAAGAATTTAGTTGACAGATTTCGAACTTACTATAAAGAAAGCGAAGATTTGGCAGAATATAATAAAAGATAATACAAAAGAATACAAATGCGTTACACTAAAAGACAGCAATCGGCTGTCTTTTTAAATTTGCACAAATAGATATTTTTATTTACGTTTCGAAAACTGGTAAATCAACTCATAATTTTAAAAAAATGAGTGATACTATTACCGGGATAAAACGATAGATAAGGAGAAAATCATATGAAAGCAACAGGTATTGTACGTCGTATAGATGATTTGGGGAGAGTAGTTGTTCCGAAGGAGATTCGCAGAACCCTTCGGATTCGGGAGGGAGATCCGTTAGAGATCTTCACAGACAGGGAAGGTGAGATTATTCTGAAAAAATATTCCCCGATTGGAGAGCTTTCGCAGTTCGCAAGGCAGTATGCGGATTCGATGGGAATGACAACCGGACACGTGGTGGTTATCGCGGACAGGGATCAGGTGATTGCCGCGGCGGGCAGTTCCAAAAAGGAGCTTACCGGTAAGCAGATCTCCAAGCAGCTCGAGACTGTGATTAATGAACGGGAGAATATCCTGGCGGCAAAGGGCGACAAGCAGTTCATCAAAGTAACGGAGGACAATGATGAATTCTTATATGAAGCAGTCTCTCCCGTCATCTGTGAGGGCGATGCAATCGGCGCAGTCGTGCTTCTGACCAAGGAACCCAGGATCAAATTCGGAGAGGTAGAAGCAAAGCTTGCGGCGACGGCGGCGAATTTTCTGGGAAGGCAGATGGAGCAGTAGAGGGAAGTGGGGCGAGAGGAAAGGCGCTGAAAAATTATATAGAAGGAAAGAGACATGTCCCAAAGCTCGGCGGACATGTCTTTTTGCGGTGTCATAACCATATCGTTTTTGGGGATGCTTTCAGCAAAGCATCCCCAAAAACGACCGGTTAAAACAGCTTCAAAAATGTTCCAAGAATACTTCTTCCCAGCGAAGCACCTACATTACCTCCAAGCTTCTTGCCGAAGCTGCCTCCGACGGATTTGCCGATGTTATTGCCGATTTCGCGGCCAATCGTTCCGGCGGCGGTTTTAGCTACACTGCTGACACCGGAGGAAATCGCCTTTTTTCGGCGTTCTGCTTCCTTCTGAGCTTCTTTTGCTTTCTGTGCGGCTTCTTTTTCCGCCAGGCGGGCCTTCTCTTTGGCCTCCTTTTCCGCCCTTGCCGCTTCCTCGCCTGCCAGTCGTTCCTTTTCGGCAGTCTGAACGGCCTGTACTCGCTGGCGCTGAAGGAATTCGTAGGCGGAATCGCGATCTTCCATGTTCTGGTAGCGCAGATAGAGATTGTTCACCAGAACCTCCTGCTTCTTCTCGGAATCCGGGATGGGGCCCATGAGACTCTGAGGCGGGAGAATCCTGCATTTCTGTACGACTCCGGGAATACCGTCTTCATCAAGGACAGAGATTAAGGCTTCTCCCGTTCCGAGCGAGGTCAGAGCCTCTTTCGTATCAAAGGCAGGATTCGTGCGGAAGGAATTCGCGGCTGCTTTCACGGCTTTCTCATCGGAAGGAGTGTACGCGCGCAGCGCATGCTGGATCTTATTGCCCAGCTGACTTAAGACTCCGTCCGGGATATCCTTGGGATTCTGCGTGATAAAATAGATTCCGACGCCTTTCGAACGGATCAGCTTTACAATCTGCTCGATCTTGTCCTCCAACGCCTTCGAAATTCCGTCAAATAACAAATGTGCTTCGTCAAAGAAGAAGACCATGCGAGGCTTCTCGCGGTCTCCGATCTCCGGAAGGGTTTCGAATAGCTCGGAGAGCATCCATAATAGGAACGCGGAATACAGGGTGCCGTTATTGGCAAGGGTTCGGCAGTCGAGGATATTGATATTTCCCTTCCCGCCCGTTCCGCAGGCAAACCAATCGCTGATAGTTAAGGCGGGCTCCGCGAAGAAACGGTCTCCGCCCTGGGCTTCCAATGCTACGACATGGCGCAGAATAGCAGCCACACTTTGCTTGGAGATATTACCGTATGTAAGCGAAAGCTCTTTGCTGTTCTCGCTTACATATTGCAGCATTGCTTTCAGATCCTTGGTGTCAATGAGAAGCAGCTCCTCATCGTCCGCAATCTTAAATACTATGGTCAGAATATCGGACTGCGTTGCATTCAGGTCCATCAGTTTGGACAGCAGAATCGGCCCCATCTCCGAGATTGTGGTGCGCAGCGGAATGCCCATCTCCCCATAGATATCCCAGAATACGGAAGGATAGGAGTGATAGTCGAAGCCGCACGCGTCAAGGCCGAAGAGACGGATGCGCGCCTGCATATCGGCACTGTCCTCTCCCGGGCGGCACATGCCGGACAGATCCCCCTTGATATCCGCCAGGAAGACCGGAACACCGGCGTCACTGAACGATTCCGCAAGAACCTTTAAGGTAATTGTCTTGCCGGTTCCGGTTGCCCCTGCAATCAGTCCGTGGCGGTTGGCCATCTTGGGTAAAATACAGATTTTCTCTCCGTCGGCGTCGCCGATCCAGATCTTGTTATCGTAATACATTAGGTAATCCTCCGATTCTGTATATTGTTGTGTAAATGATAATCCGCGGCAGCGTTTATAGTATCAGTATACTGTGTAAAGGAGAGGTCCGCAAGAGGAGAATTGAGAGATTTATTGCAGCTTTGAATATTTTCGGCGGTATTCCCGCGCGGAGAGTCCTTCGGTCTCCTTAAAGATGCGGCTGAAGTAAGAGAAGCTTGAGAACCCGCACTCCGAGGATATCTGGGAAATGGACTGTCCGGAGGAGATAAGCCTGCCCTTGGCGAGGGATAACCGCTGCATGAGGATATATTGGGAGAGACTCATCCCGGTATGCTTTTTGAACATATGGCACAGGTAAAATTTGTTTATAAAAAGCGCGGAGCTTATCTCGTCCAGGGTGAGCTTTTCCCCAATGTTCTGATTGATGTACATCATAATTGCGGAAAGCTTGTCGTTGGACTGGTTTGGCGGAAAGCCATGATTCGCGCAGAGATCAAATATTTTAAGGAGAGCGCAGGCATAATCCCTGCGGATGGGCGATTGCAGAAGGCCGAATTCTGCCTCAATTCGTTCACAGGCGTCATAATCCAGGATAAAACATCTGCGCTGGTAAAGGAAGGACAGAATATCGGAGAATCCGGTTATCTCGGTTAAGTCAGATAAAAAGTCGGGGGACAGATTGACAACGCTGCGGTTGTATTCTTTCTGATCGTCCGGGGCGGAATAGTGCAGAGTATTCTCCGGGATGAAGTAGATACAGCGTTCGTTGAGCGGGAATATCCGGTCAGCAATAATCAGGCTGCCGCTGCCATGATTAACAAGCAGAATCTCGGCAGTCGTGTGGGAGTGTTCGGTGTTTTTGAGGGGATCTCTACCGCTCCTGCGGTACTGATAGTTCATGATGGGGGATGAAGGTGACATGGCTGCGATTCCTTTCTGTGGGGAGGATGAGCGGCGGTAAAATAATCGTTTTACTCTATTTTACCATAGGATCTTAAAAAAGCAAGATAAATAAAAAGCTGAACAAGATTTGACTATAATTTTTATTGTTTTGGCTTTAAACTGGAGGGGTCATAGGATAAGAAGGCAGCAGCTGCTGCGAAAAAAAAATGGATATCGGAAAAAGCAGAAAGCCGGAAAGGCAGAAAAGCGGAAGGGAAGAAAACCGGATGGGCAGAAAGCCGAAATGGCAGAAAACCGCAAGGACAGACGATATCATTTGGAAGGAGACGAAGAGGAATGGACAGGCTGAAAGGAATATTTCCGGCGCTGCTGACGCCGTTTGACAGGGCGGACCGGATTAATGAAGGGGCATTGGAGCAATTAATTGAGATGAATCTTGCCAAGGGTGTCCGCGGCTTTTATGTGTGCGGAAGCACGGCTGAGGTATTTTTATTAAAGGAGCAGGAAAGAGAGCAGCTGTATCGCTGCGTTAAAGAGATTGTCGGGGACAGGGCCGCACTAATTGCGCATGTCGGCGATATATCGACCGATAAGGCGAAGGGATATGCAAGACTTGCAGAGTCGCTCGGATATGATGCGGTATCGGCGGTCGGGCCGTTCTATTATAAGTTCTCCTTTGAGGAGATCAAGCAATATTATTTGGATCTTGTCGGTTCGACAAGGCTTCCGATGATTCTGTATCATTTCCCGAATTTCTCAGGAATTCAGCTTTCCGTGGCACAGATGGGCGATCTGTTGGAGAATGAACGGATTATCGGAATTAAGCATACCTCAAGCGACACCTTCGCGCTCTCACAGTTCAAGAACGCGTATCCGGAGAAGATCATCTATAACGGGTATGATGAAATGCTCCTTGCCGGGCTTTCGATGGGCGCGGACGGCGGAATCGGAAGCACCTATAATTTTATGGCTGAGAAATTCCTGAGGTTAGTGGAGCTGTTTCAGGCGAACCGGATGCCGGAGGCACAGGAATTGCAGATGCAGATCAATGTCATTATCGCAGCGCTCTGCGAGGTTGGCGTGATGCAGGGAGAAAAGGCGATCTTACGCGAGATGGGACTGGAGTTTGGAACGGCGCGCGCTCCGTATATCGAGCCGGATAAGGACAAACTGAAAAAGCTGATGGATACGGTAATGCCGCTGCTTGGATAAACAATCTTAAAAACCCTGCGCAAATAGCAGGAAGGAAACGGATAATCAGTGGCCGGAGGCCCGAAAGGAACCGCTTTGTCAGGCTTACCGCAGCAGCGCCTTCACTTCGGCCACTTTTTCCTTGGAGGTTTGGAAATACTCGTATTCACAAAAGCCTTCCAGGCCCATATGAACGCGCGGATTGCGGTACTCCATTGCACTGGTCTGAACGACCTTGCCCGACATGTGGAATTGTACCGCGTCTGTGCGGGCGAGGAATTCTTTTACAACAGAATAGGTAACTCCGCCGCCGACCAGGATGTTCAGATCAGGGCCGGCGGCTTTTATGAATTCGTTAATCAGAGTCATTCCATTTCGGCAGGAATCCTAACAGCCCGAGGTCAGAATGGTATGAACACCCAAATCCTTTGCCTCGCGCAGCGTACGGAACGGATCGGCACACATGTCAAATGCCCGGTGAAGCGTGATGTGCTTGCCCGGGGCGCAGGCGATGAGCGCTTTCATCGCGGGGAGGTTAAGCGTTCCGTCCGCATTCAGACAGCCGATTACAATTCCGTCCGCGCCTTCGCTTGCAAACCAAGCGGCTTCCTCTTGTAAAATAGCAAGCTCAGAATCCGAATACAGGAAATCCCCGAAGCGCGGGCGCAGCAGGACGTGTATCGGAAGCGATACGAGGGAGCGCACCGCGTGAAAAAGAGCGGGAGAAGGCGTGGTTCCGCCAATCATCAGGTTCCCGCACAGTTCCAGCCTGTCTGCGCCGCCTTCCTTCGCGGCAATCGCTGATTCAACGGAGTCAACACAGCATTCTAAAAGGCAGGATTTGTGTGTTCTGTCATCGGCAGAAGAATTTGAAATGGTATGATTCATTGGTTATTTCTCCTTTTTCACAATCGAAAGCATTGTAGCAGCAGTCCCGATAGGTCTCGTTGGCGTCCCCGTTACCGGTGACATCAATGAGGAGAACGGCAATATGATTCCTTGCAATCTCATCCTTTTCGGCAATCAGTTCGCGCAGCAGATGCTCCGTCGGTTCTTTTCCGGGTTCCGCGCAGACGAGAAAAGAATACCTTCCGGCATTTGCGGCGTTCAGACGAAGTAATTCCGGATTGCGCAGAGGAACGGATTTCAGGCGTTCGGCCGTCTTATCCTCCATG
>JAGAPO010000073.1 GCA_017623215.1 Lachnospiraceae bacterium
GGTACCACAAGGATAATCGAAGACAGCAGAACCACCAAAAAACTGCGTACCTTACCGGTTCCAAATGCCAGCAGCATCCCGATCTCCCGCTTACATCCCAACACTCCGAACAACAGATAAAGAATTGCCACTGCCACCCAGACGGCGGTACAGATAAGCAAAAGGAGTCCTGCTTGCGAGATTAAAGATTCCAATGTGCTCCCCACATAGGAATAGCCCTGATCGTAACACAAATAATAATCCTCGTATCCCTTCTCGGCTATTGCATCCATAAACGCTTTCATCTGGCCGTTCGGCAGAATAAAACCGTACAAGCCGACCGGCATGTCCGCCTCTGTCCCGCCATAAGCAGTCTCTGTCAATTCCGGGTGCTCCGTCAGTGATTCCGCCGGAATAATAATTGTATTAGGATCCAGCTGATAAGACTTTCCATTCCAGTCCGGAACCTGATAGATACCGACGATCTCGTAGCTTTGTGCTTCCGTCATAGCAAGCGGTAATGTAGGATCTCCTCTGACGCACCAAGCAGTTTCATTATTCCCATTAAAATCGTACTCCGACTGATAGAAAGAAAAGGATATCGAATCTCCAACAGAGAGCCCGTTCTCCTCCGCGGCCCCCTGACTAATCAGGCAGACCCTTTCGCCCTGTTCATATTCCTGCTTAGTGAAACTTCTTCCCAAGCGGATCATCGCCTGATCCTGATGAAATGCCCAGATGCTTTCCACGCAGTCGGTTGACATTATGTACGCAGAGTCCTGGTATATGGAAATATTATTCAACACAGTCTGATAGGGCTTCCCGATATCCGATTGCAGGAATTCTTCCAGGCTTCCTGTAATCTCAATACAGGGAAGCAAAAAGCTTACGTCTTCTGCTCCATTCTGCCTTGCTTCCATAATACCATTATTCTTAGAAAATTTACTCAATGACAGAGGTTGGATTCGCTGCAGAAAATTCTCACTTACTTCCGATTCCGGCATTAGTTGCTCATCCAATTGGAATATCATCAGGTAACGCTGTCCCTCTTTTCTTGTGACCAGGGACGCCCACTCCTGTACCATCTCCGGAATCACAAAACGTGGGTCTGCATTCAATAACTCCTCGACCTGATAAACCCTTTGCTGTATTTCTATTCCTCCCGACTTATCTGCCCGATCTCCCACATAAGTCACAACAGCGGCGAACAGCTTGTAATAATGCTTCGAATCCCACGTTCCTTCCTCCCCTGTCTGAACAACCGGATTCCACCCCGGTATGTATCCCATATAGCCTTCCCGCCTGTCTAATGCTCCCATTCCGAGCTCTTCTCCTACTTCCAGAACCTTCTGATATAAAGGACTGAAATTATCACCGGGAGACTCCCTCACAATCTTTCGAATATTCGGCACCGCAATCGTCGTAAACTGCCCATCCATCTGCTCCCGACACTGCACGGAATATTGATAAAATTCGATTCCAAGACAAAGCAGAAAGCTTCCCAAGGTCAGCAATACAAAGAACAGCAGGGTTTTCAGTGGTCTGCGGGTACATTGCTTGATGCTGGATGATACAATCATATGACTCTTCCCTCCCTTAATTTCTCTATACAACTTAAGGGATGACATAAATCTCATATGGCCTCGCATATAATTTCAAGAACGACTATATATACAATACCTATTCGATTTATATCATCCCGCTATTTTTCAGACTCAAAATCCTTTTTCCAACGCTAATCAGCTATGGATTTGCACAGTGCTTTTACTTTGTGTATCCACAGACGGTGCATGTACCATTGCTATAAGTATGAGCTTCTACTTCAGCTACTTCTACTCTCGACTCTGAATATCCACATTCTATACAATAATAAATTCTATCACTGTACTTAACGTGTCCAGATGCCAGACCATTATTGACCCAAAAAGTATCCACATCGTCTTCTACCAGAATCAAATTGTGCGTATGCATAACCACTGCCTCATCCTTAACTGCAGCAATCGCACCCTGTCCAAATCCCAGACAGATAACTCCTGCCATCACCATTGTTAAAAATCTTTTCATCATAATAGTAATCGCCTCCTTATTTCATTGGTAAAAATTGTCATTTTATAATATTCGAATATTTCTTAACGACACTTTTATGATAGTACATAATTCATCTTTCTTCCATTGCGAAGCTGTCCACCATATAAATTTTTGAGTGGACAACTTCGCAATGGAAATTTGTTCAACGATCATGTAATGTGTAATCATGATAGCAATATTTATTAATCACTATTAGAATCTGCGTTTTATAAGGAGGTATTATATGTACCAGACGAGGAAAAATCAAAAAAAGTTCTTTTTCCACGTTCTTACTTTTATTCTTTTGCTCAACATCACTTTTCCTGAAATGGATACTGAGCCAGAAGATACCCTGAATCCGCCTGTATTAGAGGATTTATCAGACGGGCAACCCGAGTTTCAGCCGAACAGTTTTAACAATCCCCCTAAATCCGATCCCAATCCAGGCAATTAAAGCTCTATCTTCTCTATCCGTTTTGCCAAAAACGGATAGTTTACTTTACAATAATTCTTGATTGCCGCCTTACTGTATGCATTGTCAAACAGAACACAGAATAAATATGCTACATAATACATCCATATCGCCTTTACACTCTTTCTGCCCCGATAAAACTGTTCTGTATTCCACCCTTCCGCAATCAATAAATCTCCTGTATGCCAATTATCTTTCGCTTTTGCTGCTATTTTCCTCGCCTTTGATACAATGCAAATTCCCTCTTCATATTCTCCTAACTCTCCCAGCCAATCCCCCATCCACCCTGCTATATCGATCCTCTTCGACGTCCACGCAACCTCTCCCTGCAGCGATCTCATAATCTCACAGGCCTTCTCTACATTCCCCAGTTTCTTATACTCCAAAGCCATATCTACTATAAGTCCTCGTTCTCCTGCGGATAGGTATACTCCTTTGATATTCTCCGGCTTGTATTCTCTCAGTGTAAGTTTCAGTAATTTTTCATATTTCTTAATCAGTTCTTTCTCTGTTAGCTTTCCCTCAAGTCGTTCTATCACTGCCTCTAAAGAGCCTATTGTCTGCTGATTCATCACTATTGTAGGATCAATCTTCTTTTTAAACTCTTCTAAAATTATTCTCGCTTCTTTGGGATTACTTTTATTAATTGCTCTATTGACATTCTGGAACAAAGTTCTCGCTTCCATCCCCCCAAGTACATAATAACTACTATAACAAACTCCCGACAGCCCTATATTTCTCAAAATAGTTTTATAAGATCCCTGCTGAGGTCTACGTTTTGCTTGTCCCAATAGACTTATCGTTGCGGGATCAATTTCCATTGCTAACATTTCCTGTGAACTTCCAAAATACTCTTTCCGACTGGCAAATACTTTCTGAAAACTATATAACTCACATCTACTATAATACGGACGCAAATCCGTATATCTTCGAATTTGATCCAATGTATCCAAATATCTCTCCAGAACTCGACCACATAACTCATACAGCCTGCTTTGCTCTGTATACTTTTTCGTGATCTGTTTCTCACATTCTGTAAATTGCAGAAATAATTCTGGAAGCAGCCTTGTCCCACTCCTACTTTTCCGAAGCACTCCTATTGCATTTTTTGCGACTTGCCAAGCTTCCTGATATCTTCCCCCTTTTATTAGCAGAGCATTCAGCCGATACGCCAACACGGGACAATATACCATCTCTGCCTCAACTTCATAGTTGTGTTCTTCCACATATCGAAGAACTGCCCAGTAACCTGATAATGCTTCCTCTTCCCGTCCCATTTCTTCTAAAAAACGGTACAACTGAACCAGAATCAAAAGTTCTATCTCTCCCAGATATGAACGCTGCCAATTCAGTCTGCCTGCAGAATCATATTCTGATATTGTTAGCGTAATTGTGTCAATGCACTCACGATACAATTCTTCGTATGACGCACCTTCCTGTTCCCGAAGTATAATTCGATAATATCCTGCTACTTGTTTATGCAGCACACTCCGATTTCCGTATTTCGTTTCATATTCTCGAATACACTTCCAAGCCGCTTCTAATTTTTCTTTATATTCCCATTCTAATATTTTCATCGATTTCTCATTATATCTGTCATTCTCTTCAGCCTGTCTTTTTTTTCTCTGCTCCAGCTTTTCCTCTCGCTGTTTCTTCTTTTTCTCCAAAGTTACATATGCTTCATATACTTCACTCACTTTCTCTGGAATATCCTGCCTCTTTTTCCATATCTTGTATTCCGGCTCGTCCAATATAATAGTGAATTGGTTCATCGACTGTCCGAGCCTCTGCCATAAACATTCCAACTCCAGCAAATCCAGATCTTGGCGCTGCCGCTCTACATTCCTCAGCGTATCTATCCCGCAGATTCCCTTACACAAATTTTTTCGTAAAATTCCCCGTTCCTCCCGTACTTCCCTGATTAATTGTCCAATTAATCGGTCACTCACCGTTTTGCCACCTCTTATCCTTATGTTTCAATGTTTATACATTTAAAAGTCTTTTTAGTTTCTTTTATTTGTTCTTTATTATATCAAAATATTCGTAGCTTTGCAATTATTAATTTATATCTTCTGTCCATAACCATTATTCCAAAGAGTAAACAAAATAAATGAAACATAAAACGAGCCGCCAGTTTTATTTCAACAGACGGCTACCCGAAATTTTAGTCTTACTATATTTACAACATTCCCTTGCCCATCAACTTTTCACCCGTCTCTCTTACACTCCCCGAATACACAAATGCTTACAATGATACGGAAATTCCATCTCCCCACTGATATCCGTCCACACTTCAAAATCCGGGCTCTTCAATCCCTTGTAGGAATGGTCGCCAAACGAGTCAAAGAACATGTAGAATTCTCCATCCTTCTTCATTAGAATCGGCCCTTCGGTTCTCCATCCGGTTAAGAGCGGGGAGATTCTCTGAAGCATCGGGCCATTCAGGCCACAGACCGGCTCCTCCTCCCAGGTCATATCCCCGATCCTGACACCTGACTGCGCCGCGTTCTTTTTCTTTTCGCAGGATACCTCTGCCCGTTCTCCTTCCAATCCCCGCTTCCATCGGAACGGCTCTTCCTCCGCCCTTGCCCATGTCGTTCGGATTGCGCTCCATTTCGATTCCGGAGCGTTAAAACCGCGCTCGTCCTTAAAGGCCATGTAATAGGTCGCATTCTCTACCCACATCGTCGCGTCGATGACCGGGTGGCCCGGATCAAAGAAAAGCTGCGCCTTTGTAAATGTCTTAAAATCCTTCGTCCTTGTTCCCCAGATCCGGTTCGATATCTTGTGGTCGTCGTTCTTGTCTGCAAAGCTGGTAGACCAGATAATCACATAGGTTCCGTCCACTTCCCTGTATACCTCCGGCGCCCAGCAGTTCACAACATTGTCATTCTCCCCCATAACCGGAATGAACGGCAGCAGCTCCCAGTCCAGAAAATTATCCGACACCGCGTGCCCAATCGTCCGGCTATTCCAGTTATCCGTAAATAACGCATGGTAACGTCCCTCGAATTCGAACCAGAACGGGTCGCGGATAATTCTGCCCATCGGTCGCAGGTCAAGTACCGGCTCGCCTCCGTTCAGCAGGGTCCAGTGAAGCATATCCTCGCTCTCCGCCGCATACATTGCCTGTGTCTCATCCATGGAATACGTCATTTTGTACATTTGATACTCCTCCTTTGTTCTTCGTCTTTGCCCCTTGATATGATATCATGCTGTTTATTTTTCCATTTTACCATACTCTTACTTTTAAGTAAAGCTGCGCATTCTCTGCAAAAGCATAGTCAGGAAGGGCTCCGGATCTTTCGATTCCGATTTGTCCGCGCACCCGGACGGAACACCCCTTCCGCGGTTCCTCGCTCCCCTCCCTCTTTTCTCCAATTCCCCTCAAATTTTGCTCCGTTTCGTCATTTTACATAATTTTTTTCGTTTTTTCTTTTTTATCTTGGTACTTCCTTTCAAAAAAATGACCGCAATTTTTGCAATTTTAAAAACTATTTTTTCACTTTGTAAAAGCTTTCATTTGTAATATAATGAATTCTGTGATATACTAATGGAAGAATAATATTGAAAGTGAGGTTCTTGTTTATGGAAATGACACTGCGTTGGTACGGCAGTAAGTTTGATACCGTAACCTTAAAGCAAATTCGCCAGATCCCTGGTGTTACAGGTGTTATCACTACTCTGTATGATACAACTCCCGGTGAGGTTTGGCCGCTTGATCGCATTCTTGCATTAAAGAAGGAAGTTGAGGATGCCGGTCTGAATCTTTCCGGTATCGAGAGCGTTAATGTTCACGATGCAATTAAGGTTGGTACTCCGGATCGCGATCAGTATATTGATAATTACATTGAGTCTCTTGAGAATCTTGGCAAGGCTGACATTCATCTGGTATGCTATAATTTCATGCCGGTATTTGACTGGACCCGTACCGAGCTTGCAAGAAAGCGCGCCGATGGCTCCACCGTTTTAGCTTACACACAGGCTGCCGTTGACCGCCTGAATCCCGAGGATATGTTCAACTCCATTTCTTCCGATATGAACGGTACGATTATGCCGGGCTGGGAGCCGGAGCGTATGGCAAGAATTAAGGAGCTGTTCGCAATGTACAAGGACGTTGACGATGAGAAGCTGTTCGAGAATCTGAAGTATTTTCTCGAGAGAATCATGCCTGTCTGCGATAAGTATGATATCAACATGGCGATTCATCCGGATGATCCGGCCTGGAGCGTATTTGGTCTTCCCCGCATCATCATCAATAAGGAGAACATCCTTCGCATGGTGAAGATGGTGGACAACCCGCACAACGGCGTTACCTTCTGCGCAGGTTCCTACGGTACGAACCTGAACAACGATCTGCCGGATATGATTCGTTCCTTAGAGGGCAGAATTCATTTCGCGCATGTTCGTAACTTAAAGTTCAACAGCCCGGACGATTTCGAGGAAGCCGCTCATCTTTCCTCCGACGGAAGCTTCGATATGTATGAGATTATGCGTGCTCTGTATGAGACAGGCTTCAGCGGACCGATCCGCCCTGACCATGGCCGTATGATCTGGGATGAGGTTGCAATGCCCGGTTATGGTCTGTATGACCGCGCACTTGGCGCAACTTACCTGAACGGTCTCTGGGAAGCAATCGATAAGAGCCACACGAGAAAGGATTGATTTATCATGGAATTAACCAGTAAGGGATTAGAGAATCGCAGCGCATGGGAAGCTGCGGGTTATCAGCTGCCCGCGTTTGATCGCGCGGCTGTAACCGAGAATACAAAGAAGCGCCCTCAGTGGATTCACTTCGGCGCAGGCAACATTTTCCGTGCCTTTCAGGCAAATGTGCTTCAGAACCTTCTGAATGAAGGCGTTATGGACACCGGTCTGATTGCGGCTGAGGGTTACGATTACGAGTTGATCGAGAAGATGTATCAGCCTCACGACAATCTCGGTATCCTCGTTACACTGAAGGCAAATGGAACGGTTGAAAAGACCGTTGTTGCAAGTATTGTAGAGTCTGTTGTTCTGGACAGCGCAAATGAGACTGCTTACTCCCGATTAAAGGAGATCTTCTCCGCTCCTTCTCTTCAGATGGCAAGCTTTACTATCACCGAGAAGGGCTACGCTCTGACGAATCCGAAGGGCGAGATTCTTCCCGCCATCGCAGCGGACTATCAGGCTGGTCCCACGGCTCCGAACAGCTATCTTGGAAAGGTGATCTCCCTTCTGTATACCAGATACCAGGCCGGCAAGCTCCCGATCGCGATGGTCAGCATGGATAACTGCTCTCACAACGGAGACAAGCTGTACGCTGCTGCTATCGCATTTGCAAAGGCATGGGCTGAGGCTGGCCTTGTTGATGCCGGCTTTGTTGATTATGTTGATTCTGACGCGGTATCCTTCCCGTGGAGCATGATTGATAAGATCACTCCCCGTCCGGATCCGAAGGTTCAGGCGCTGTTAAAAGAGGATGCTATCGACGGTCTTGAGCCCGTTGTTACTTCCAAGAACACCTACGCTGCTCCTTATGTCAATGCGGAGGAGTGTGAATACCTCGTTATCGAGGATAATTTCCCGAACGGACGTCCTGCTCTGGAAAAGGGCGGCCTGATGTTCACAACCCGCGAGACCGTGGATAAGGTGGAGCGCATGAAGGTTACGACCTGTCTGAACCCCCTGCACACCGCTCTTGCTGTATTCGGATGCCTGCTTGACTACCAGCTCATTTCCGAGGAGATGAAGAATCCGGCATTAAAGAAGATGGTTGAGATTATCGGCTACAAGGAAGGGCTTCCGGTTGTAACGAATCCCGGAATTCTTGATCCTCAGGCTTTCATTAAGGAAGTTCTCGAGGTTCGTATCCCGAATCCGTTCATGCCCGATACTCCTCAGCGTATCGCAACCGATACCTCCCAGAAGCTGTCCATCCGCTATGGTGAGACCATTAAGTCTTATCTGGCAAGCGACGAGCTGGATGTCTCTTCTCTGAAGCTGATTCCGCTTGTATTCGCAGGATGGCTGCGCTATCTGATGGCGGTGGATGATAATGGCAAGGAGTTCACCCTGAGCCCGGATCCGCTGCTTGAGTCGGTATGCCCTTATGTGAAGGATATCAAGCTTGGTGAGAAGAACGATCTGTCCGTTCTTGATCCGCTGTTAAAGAATGCGAAGATCTTCGGCGTTGATTTGTTCGAAGCAGGGCTTGCGGATACCGTAAAGGCTTATTTTGAGAAGCTGACGGCGGGTGTCGGAGCTGTTGCTAAGACGATTGAAGAGGCTGTGGCATAATTTTGCTGCTTTGACGAATGAATCACGCAATCATGATTTGACATGCGAACACCCCGGATAGGGCGGCCCGGCACATTATGCCCCGAATCCATGTCCGGATATACAAACAGCCCGGTGCGCACCTTAATTCAGAATCCTCCCTGACGGGAATTCCTGATTCTGAATTAAGGTGCGCACCGGGCTGTATTCTCTCTGCAGCAGTTCCGGATTTATTCATTCACCCGGCGCTGTTCCAGCATCCATTTCCACAGCTCGTCTCCGGCATAGGCCTCTCCCCAGCTGCCGTGACCTACTCCGTAGCAGATCTTCAGCCTGGCGTTCCCACCGCAGCGGTTTATCGCAGATACCATACTGATGCTCTCGTGAATCGGCACTGTGGTGTCGCAGTCTCCATGATAGACATAGATCGGCACATTCTTTAAGCAGCCCGCATTCCAGCAGATTCCGGTTCCGCAGATCGGAGCGATAGCGGCGAACATCTCCGGACGTGCCATCGCTAACATCCAGGTTCCGGTTCCGCCCATGCTCAGCCCCGTCAAATAAACCCGATCCGGATCTACCGGCAACGTCGCAATCATCTCCTCAAGAAATGCCAACAGCGACTCCGTATAGCAGCCCCAGTATTTCCCATTGGGGCATTGCGGAGCAACGAAAATAAACGGGTATTCTTTTCCCTCGTTTTTCACGTGACGCATATATCCGTGTGTCATAGCATGATCCAAATCATCGCCGCGCTCTCCGGCTCCATGCAAGAATACGACCAGAGGATATGTCTTCGTCTCATCGTAATCCTTGGGCAGGTATTTTACATAACCAAAGTTAAAATACTTCTCTGAGTTCCACTTATGTTTGGTATACATCCTGTTCTTCCCTCATTTTCCAGAGCAGTCCCGAAATCTTCTGCATACATTAACAGCCTTGATTCCTTGTTTTAGAAGCTGCTCTCCATATAAGCATCTTGTTCTCTTAAGATATCTTTTACTACCTGAATGTCCACATCCTGAATGTCAGTTCCGCTGCTTGCGCAGACGGACGCCGCCACCCCGCCGGCATGTCCAATCGCTCCCGCGATCGGTGATACCCGGATTGCCGCCTGTGCTTCAAAGGTTGCGCTGATGCATCGCCCGACTGTTATCAGATTGCGCACCTCTCCATACATACAGGACAACGGGATACGATAGACCTTGCCGGAAGTAAATCGAGCCTCCCGCTCCTCCTCTTTCGCCAGCCCGTCGGGGCAATGGATATCAATGGGATATCCGCCATACGCTACTGTATCCGGGAATTCCGTGCCGTTCAGCACATCCTGCGCGGAAAATGTATGCTTGCCGACTATTTGTCTGGAACTTCTCACCCCGATAAACGGGCCGGTGTATTCCAGAATGGCGTCTTCGAATCCGCCCACCTCCTTCTTCAACAGCTGGAACAGCTCCATCGCCTGCCTTCTTCCGAGAATCTCTGCCCTGGTAAGATCAACCGGGTCAGTCGGGTCAACATCCAGCACTCTGGTTGTATTGACAATCAGCTCGCCCTTCGTATTGGTCTCGAAGAACAAGACATCTTCCCGCAAAAAGGACACTCTTTTTTCCGCAATCGCCCGTTTCAGCAAGTCAATATACCCGCCCATCGACAGTCTCGGGGCTTTTTCGATTACGCCGGCATCCCCCTTCAGACACGGGAACTGTTCCGGATTCGCCCGGATATATTCCTTAACCTTCTCCAGATTCACGTTGCATATCTTGAAATTCATGGTAAGCGGCTGCGTCTTTCCATCCTGCATTCTGCCCTGAACATAGTCTCTTCCGAGGAGGTAGGTAAGATCACAATCACCGGTCGCATCCACATAAACACGTCCTTCTATCTTTGTCTTTCCGCTTTTATGCGCGATTTCAATGGAGGTGATCTTATTCTGCCTTCATACCGCATCGGTGGCGTAAGTGTGATACAGCAGAGTAACCCCAGCCTCTATGCACATCTCCTCCAATTCCCGCTTCATCCCCTCGGCATCGAACGGTGTTACCGTATAGGTGTACCGAATCGTGTCGAAAATGTGTCCCGTAGACAGCCCCTTCTTCTTCAATCTCTCAATCAATTCATTACAGATTCCCCGGACAACGAGTTTATCTCCGGCATGAAATGTCATCATGGGACCGGTCCCGCAGGCTGTAAGAGTCCCTCCCAAAAATCCGTATTTTTCAACCAGCAATACCGCTGATCCCGCTCGTGCGGCAGCAATTGCCGCCATACATCCGGATATTCCTCCACCGACAACTACGACATCGTACTTTTTGATAAGTTCTTTGCTCATTCAGCTCCTCTCCCCTTCTGACTGCATTCCTCAAAGTATTAAATATGCAGAGCTTATGTAAGAGTAGTCTATCATAATCCTGATGGATTATCAAGGACTTTCGGCCCTTCTATCCCCAAAATCTTCCATCTGTCATCCGGTATTCCCGGCAGGCTGCTGGCGTCCGTCCTTGAATTCTATCCGTCCTGAAATATCTATTACAAATGCCACTTCCCGGAAGTAAAGTCCGGAATGCTCATCACAGCTCCGCCCTTCGCGATCGACTCTTCCGACAGAGCCGTAATCGACATCCAGGCTGCTGCGTCATACACATCTATCGGCATGGGAGCATCATCCCTGAGGGCACGGAAGAACGCTTCGAATTCCAGCCAGTCCATTCCGCCATGACCGCCCTTGATACCTTCCTCGATATATCGTTTCCAGATCGGATGCTCATATTGATCCTGGTACTGCTCTGCGTTGCCGACGCAGCTTCCGCGCCAGTTCCATTCATTCTCATGGTCTTCTTTCCGATCCAGTAATATGGAATCCGTTACTTCCTCGTACATTCCCTTTGTACCTCTTACCGTAAAATTGCGGCTGTAATAACGAGGCAGAGTGGTATCCAGAGTCAGAGTGATCGTCTCGCCGTTCGCGCATTTGATTACAGTGGTTACGATATCGCCCTGAGCAAAGGTCTTATTCTGAAGGATATCATCTGCACTCTTGTTGTTCTTAATGTATTCCTTCAGCCCGGCCGCCTTGGAAGCCATGGAGGTTAAGGTGAGCATCCGGTTGCCATGATTGATATTCAGAACTCTCGCAATCGGTCCCAATTCGTGGGTCGGATAGTTCTCACAGTTTCGCTCCAAATAGTTCTTCAGGCGATAGTGTCTGTTCTCTCTTCCAAATGCGATCTCGTTACGCAGGTCGTGCTTATAACCGCCGTCACAGTGCACAATCTCACCGAATACGCCCTGCTGTACCATGTTGAGGATCATCAGCTCGCGTCTGCCGTAGCAGCAATTCTCCAGGAACATGAACGGGGTTCCGGTGCGCTCATAGGTCTCTACCAGATCCCAGCACTGTTTTACTGTGTAGGCTCCTCCTACTTCCATTGCGGCGGCTTTGCCCGCGTTCATTGCTGCGAGTGCAATCTCCACGTGGCTCTCCCACGCAGATGCAATGATGATTGTGTTCACGTTCTCGTCTCCAATCACCTCTTTGTAGTCCGTGCAGACCTTCGGCCTTGCCTGACCCGCCTTTTCTACGAGCTCCGCTCCCTTCTGTGCTCTGTCGTCGTAGACATCGCATACCGCTGTTACCTGTTCGCCCTGCGGCAGCACCACATGCTCCAGCAGATCCTGGCCTCTGCAGCCAAGTCCGATATAACCAATCTTAATCTCCTTCATAGTCATTCTCCTTCTTCTCTTTTTGTAGTTTCTCAATCGCTGCTCACTCTGTCCTGCTTCCAGGCAGGACTCGCTGATACTTTTTTGTATCGCCGTCTTTACATTTGCTTCTGATAATGCTATTATAGCGGTTAACAAAATACATGACTATAGCATTATAGCTCAGTTATATGTACTTTTGGCTCATTGTTTTGATGTTTGGTGTGGTAATATTTCTATACAAAAAGGAGGATTGTTGTATGGTATGGGTTGCTCATAAGGTGGAAGAACAGATTCATATTTCTGAATGGTATTCCATTTTTCAGCGCTGGTTTCAGAACGGATATACCTTCTCGGGGGAATCCCACAATTTCTGGGAGTGTCTTTATGTTCTGAGCGGGGATGTCTGTGTCTCCGGGGACGAGCGGGTCTATAATCTTACACGCGGAGAGATCGTGTTTCACAAGCCGCTTGAGGTTCATAAGTTCAATGTTACCGGGAGTGCCGGTGCGGATTTGCTGATATTTTCTTTTTCTGCGGAAGGGCCGCTGACCGGTTATCTGCGCAACAAGGTGTTTCGCCTTTCCGACCTTCAGCAGGAGATTATGGATTCCCTGCTCCGTTATATGCGCTCCAAGATGCCGGAGCGTTCGGAGTGTCCTTATCCTCCGAAAAGGATTCCGGACTACAATTATATTCCTCTGTGCGGCAAGTTTTCCTCGTTCCCGCAGATGATAACGTCCTATGTCTGCCAGCTGATTCTTTCCCTCGCGGATGACGGCCTGGTGGCATCCACATCCCAGGCTCCTGATGCCCTGGTATTCAGCCATGCAATTAATTATCTGACCAGCAATATCCACCGCCAGCCTTCCGTCCCGGAGGTCGCTGCCTTCTGCAATGTCAGCGTCGCAAGCCTCAAGCGCATCTTCGAGAAATACGCCGGAGTCGGCGTCCACAGGTATCTCCTGAAAATAAAGATCAATGCGGCCGCTGATCTGCTTCAGGACGGGGAACATGTCACAGATGTCGCGGAACGCCTTGGCTTCAACAGTGCGAGCTATTTTACCAAGGCGTTCAAACGCGAGACCGGATATACTCCCTCTGAGTTCCGAATTCAATAGGCTTCAAGGGGCTTCCGGATTCGTATCTTCAGGCCTCGTGTGCCCAGACTGCTGCTGTCACGATTCTCGGATAGTACAGTCCGCCGACCAGTTCTCCGGTGTCGCAAAAGATCTGATCGGAGATGGTTGCTTCCGCCGCGGTCTTCTGGCACCAGTCTCTGACTCTCTCGCAGCAGCGCGCTTCCTCTTCTTCTGATATTGCACTTAGCAGCTCCTTTGCCGCGTACAGGCTCAGGATTACCTTGGATACCCAGGTATTGCGGCTCCGGCTGCTGATGCGCAGACCGCCGGATTGTGCGTCGATACACTTTCCGGAGCACAGGCAGGTCTTCATGTGCGCTTTCAGGACCCCTGTGCAAAAGGCTGAAAGGGATAATCCAAGCTGCGCAAGGATAACCAGCGGTTCTGCTGCCGCCGCCACATAGCTTTCACTCTCATGGTACAGATTCGCGCGAAGGTATGCGTTCTTTGAATCCCAGAACTGCACGAGCGTTCTTTCGCCTCGCTCCTGCATGGCTCCCGCTCTTGCCCACAGTCCCTTTCTTCCAAGCATATCGAAGCACGCCTTGAGCATCTCCAGCGCACACAGCGTTTTCACTGCAATGTAATTATTCCCTGCAGAGTCCTTTAAGGAATGATCAATCGCGTCATAGGTCGTACTTTCCCCGGCCTGTGCACCGCATCTGGTGCTTTCTGCCTTCAGAATACCATCCCGCATATCCTCACAGAAGCCCTCGCGGTTCTCAAGGCTCAGGAGCAGCGCTTCCAATGCCGATTCCTTTGCAGCAAGCCAGTCTCTATCCTTCGTCGTAAGCGCGTAACCGGCTATACAATAGATTCCATTCAACAATTCCTCTGTTGTCATGTAAAAGTAGCAGCCGTGCGCTTCCATATCCGCGTGCTCATAGTCGCTGTGCCCCGGCTCGGTATATGTAAAATAATTGCCCATATCATGCGTAAAACTGATTCCGCCCGGATATTCTCCGTCTATTCCTGCAAACCTTACCGTATCCACGTAGGAGTAACGTTCCAGGTACTGATCCATAATGCAGCGTACAACCCACGGATTATGTCTCAGCTCCCAGGCCAGATGATCAGCCGCAAGATCCAGCGTATTTCTCCACAAATACGCTCCCTCGCTCACGTTATAATACACTCGTCCGTCCTTGCCCGTCAGAAGCTGTGTGGATGCGTAATATCCCCTGAGCGCCTGGGAAAAAATCTCCCGCTTCTGCTCTGTCTCAAATTGCAGGCTCTGATCCAACGCCCTGCACCGGTTCTTCCTGTCCTCACCGTCTGCAAGCGCGCAGCCTGCTGCCTCGAACATATCAGAAAAATACGTTGTATAATAATATTCCGTGTCGATTCCATAGCTGCCCCTTGTCTGATGGAACGCCCAGACCACCGGAAGTATCTTTTTCTCTCCGGGCGCAGCTGTCACCGCAAGATAACAGTCTCCTTTGCAATGAACGAATTGTGTTCCGCTGCAGAGTGCTTCCGCCGCACCGCAGCCGCAGATTAAGCCTGCCTCATCCTTTCGTGCGGCAAGACACCATTCATCCCGGAACTGATAGCCGCACAGGCCGTCCCGTTCAAAGTAATGTAGTCTCCCCGGAAGCAGCCAGTCAAGGCCTATATAAGCGGTTACCGGATTCCCTCCGGAGGTATTATCCACACCAAGCTCCATATAAATGGCCGGAACGCAGAACTCCTTCGGAATCGCGGCCTTTTCGCGCCCCTCCGGGTCCGGAAGCGCGTCGTGCGGAGTATATACTGTAAAACTCAGCTTTCCCGCCTCATATCGGTCAATCCCGGGCGTCAGAGTTCTGGTTATATCAGCGGCAGCGAAATAACGCTTCTCAATCGCCTGCTTCTTTTGCTCACTCCCGTTCTGCGCGGCTGCGCCTGCATCCTTTGCATTCCCCGAACTGCAGGCTATCTTCGATGCATCCGCTTCTTCCTTGCTGCCTTCTGCGTGAACATCCAGCTCTGTCTCCTTCTCTTTCTCTTCCTTTATATCCCAGCAAAACGGAAGGCTCGTCATCTTACGGCCCTCGGCTGTTCCAATTAACAGATTGGCACTCTTTTTCACAAGAGGCTCCTGAATATCAAAGCTGACACCGCAGCCATAGGCTCCAAACGTCATGCTTGCCCAGGCTCCAACCGGTGCGTGGTGAGTCATAAAAAGATTCATACGCATTCTCCTTTCCGCTGACCAATCAAATGGCAGCTCCCGCTCATAACGGGTAAAGTAACAATTGTGTCTCACCAGGGATTCCGGAAGAAATTTCGGTGAAACAAAAAGCCTCCGAATAATTCGGAGGCTTTTCTACGTGTGCGAGAAGATTCGAACTCCCGACCTTCTGATCCGTAGTCAGACGCTCTATCCAGCTGAGCTACGCACACATTCCCTGCTGATATATGTTTTCCTCACCAGCAGGATATATGATAACAGATTCTAATTGAAATGTCAATCCCTAATTTTAAATTTTTTATATTTTCTGCAGGGATTCGATTCGAAGTTCTGCTTCCGTATTGTATCGTCCAAGAGTGCCTCCCGCTCAGCAGCCGTTCTCATTCCGATTCGGATTCATTCGCCTTAATCTGATATTTCAGCTTCTCTCCGTAACGATCTCTGTCGTAGTCCCCGTACCAGATCGCGGAACGATATTGCTTAATGGATTCTTCCGGCACCAGAATCTCCGCCTGATGGGCCAGGGTTCCGCCGTCGTTCATCCAGCCTTCCACCGAATCCGGCGCCTGCTCTCCCTCAAAAATAATCGTCTCAATGCAGGGCAGCTCCCCCAGATATCCTACCTTTCCGGTGACACTCTTCGGAAATATAATTGTCCGAATACGATTGTTCTTCGCATAGGTTCCCTCCAGCACAGGGCGCTCCATTGATTCATCACGGACTACCGAAGTGACCGTGTACTCTTTCCCATAGAAGGTAACCGTCTCCGGAATCCGGATAATCTCTGTTGATGCTTTCGGACTAATGCGGATAATGGATACCGTCCGCTCCGCCGCGTTATTAATTCGGTAGACGAACATTCCCTGTCCGATACGCTTATCACGGATGTGAACCGTTACCGCTCCGAACTGACCGCTCCCCTCTGTATAGGCGAACGCATACGCGGTTCCGGCTTTTTTGGGGTTGATGAAACCGTCGTCGGATATTTCAAAGATATCGGTATCGGTGCTGACCCAACGGATCTCCTCTGCGGCTTTCCCTTCCGCCACAGACGCAGTAAGGTGCTTCTCCTCGAGCATTCCGACCTTCACCTCGCCCGCAGACAGGAGCAGAGCTCTGCTGCTCCCCTTATTCTCCGAAGCTTCGTCATCCCCTCCGATACCACTTCCTGTCTCGGAAGCGCCGCTCTCCGCTTCTTCCTCCGCCTTATCCCGGATAACCTCAAAACCATTGATCGCACGAGTTCCAATGTACTGTATCGTATCCGGAAGCCGGATACTTCTCTTCTCCTCACCGTATCCCCAAAACGCATTGTCCGAAATTGTCGTGACTCCATCCGGCACATAGACATATCGAAGCGACAGATCCGCTTCATCGCTGGCAAGATTGCGCGGAATCACCGGACATCCCGCGGATAAGAACAGCATCTCCACCCGCCCTCCGAATACCGCGGATTCCATCTCCGTTATCGTATCCGGAAGCACGATAATTCTGGCCCCGCAGTGATAAAGACTGAACTTGGTCAGCTTTGTAAGCCTATAGCGGTATCCCTCATACTCAAGCTCTCCTGCAAGCTGCAGATAGGATTCCTGCTTTTCCGATATACCAATCAGGCTGACACAGCCGACAGTATCCGCTGACTCTCCTGCCTTTTCCGTCACCTGGTATAGCAAGCCGTCCTGAACAAAAAAATTCTTCTCTATCTTATCCTCCCGGCTCGCGGCAACATCCGGCGTAAGCACAACATCCTTCTCTGCCAAATCCGAAGGTCCATAATAATACACGCACTGTATCGCATTCCGGTAAGCATCCTCCGATCCTTCCGGAACAATCACCACCGGCCCTGGCTCTATCTCTGTCTGAGCAGGCGGTACAGCTCCAAGGAATTCAATGTATTCCAGATTTTGAAAGGCTGTCGTAAGATTCTCCACATCTCCAATCACACTCTTCGGAATCATAATCTCCCGGATTCCATCGCAAAAAGCTTTTCTCTCCTGCGTGTCATAGGACCGCCAGGATATGGAAATTCCGGTTACCGGATAGGTTGTTCCATCTGCCGTTACCTGTTCCGGAACTCTTAAAACCGTTGTCTGCTGATTCTGTTCCCCCGTTCCGGAGCCGGTGCTTTCCCTCTCCTCCGGCCAGCAGCCAATCCAGATTAGTCCTTCCCCCGAATCATCCGGCTGAAAGCAAAACATTCCGTCCCATATCTCTTTTCCTTCAGTCTGAGCGCACTTCGCATCAACCCGTCGTTCTGCGCCGGGTACCGCCAACGGAACCAATGCCACTGCCGCGGCACACATTAAAGCGTAAATCACACATTTTTTCTTTCCCTGCTTCATATTGCCACTCCTCCTGACGCTAATTGTACCCCATCCAACTGCTCCCGGACGTTCCTGCTGTCCGGGAACATCCGTCTGCTCACGCTTCGCTTCCTGCTTCCTTCCACATTTACTATATACTTGTAGTATATCTTATAAAAATATGTGAGCCAATATATTTTTTCTTAAGATTCTCTTACTTTTAACAAAAACCTAAAATAATTTCAAGTTTCGCCTTCTCCGCAACAGTATAATGATCGTATCAAGGAAACCAGGCATGAGCATTCCAATTTACAGACTGTCCTGGCCGCATTGCCCGCCCTATCGGCGGCTTGTATCCCCGAGGAGTTAAATAATATCAGGAGGTTATTTCATGAAACGCAATATGAAGGAATGGTTACACAATTATATCAACGCTCCCATCAAAAAGGGGATGCCGATTCTTTCTTTTCCCGGCATCCAGCTGATCGGTCATACTGTGGAGGAGCTTGTAAAAGACGGACATCTGCAGGCATTATGCATGGAAGCTATCGCAAAGCGCTATGACACCGGCGTTGCTTTCAGCCTGATGGATCTGTCTGTTGAGGCAGAGGCATTCGGAAGTCCGATTCACTACAGCCCCGATGAGGTTCCGACCGTACATGCCGCACTGATTCATAACGAAGAGGAAGCAGAGGCTCTCGTCATCCCGCAGGTTGGCGCCGGCAGAACCGGCGCTTGTGTGGAGGGCATCCGCGAAGCCGTTCAAAGAATCACGGACCGCCCCGTACTTGCCGGAATTATCGGACCTTACTCCCTTGCCGGAAGATTGCTTGACATGACCGAGATTATGATTCTGTGCTATGAGGAGCCTGAGCTGGTTGAAACCGTACTGGAAAAGGTAACCGCCTTTTTAATTGAATATGCAAAGGCATTCAAGGAAGCCGGAGCAAATGGCATCGCAATGGCAGAGCCCGCTGCGGGCCTCCTTTCCCCGTCTCTGTTCGATGAATTCTCCACGCCCTATGTTCAGAAGATCAGAGAAGCGGTCGAGGATGAGAATTTCATCGTTCTGTACCACAACTGCGGAAACATCGTTCCCCTGTTAAAGAATGTAAAGGAAGTCAGCGCCCTTGCCTACAGCTTCGGCAACGCAATTGATATCGAAAAGGCGCTCGAGGTTCTTCCCTCTGACGCAATGGTAATCGGCAACCTCGATCCTGCCGGTATCATTCGCAACAGCACACCCGAGGTTGTAAAGGAAGAGACTGTCAAGCTTCTGGAACGCTGCGGAAAATACCCGAACTTCGTTATCGCGTCCGGCTGCGATATTCCGCCCATGTCTCCGCTTGAGAACATTGATGCGTTCTTTGCGGCAATCGAGGAATATTACGCAAAATAATTTTTTATCATAGCATGGTAATCTAACAACGAGGGCCGCCAGGGAGAACCTCTTCCGGAAGCGGCCTTTCTTTTCAATGGTACCCGTTTATTCGGTATCAATCTGCGCGCGCAAGGGCAGATTGGGATTGGAACCCACATAGATTTCGACTCTTCCCGGCTCAATCGAATAACGCTCCTCAAGCGTATAGATCTTCAATTCTTCAAAGCCCAGCCGGAAGGTGACTGTCCTTGTCTCATGTGCAGGTATTCTCAATCTGAACCTCGACCAGGAACGTATTCTTCCCAAGCTTCCTGACCTTTATCCTCTTGTACTCAAAGGCCGCATATGATAAGCCGTAGCCGAACGGATACAGCACACGCTGCAAATCATCCTGATAGGTATCATTATACGCTCCGGTTCTTACCTCCTGCGGAACGGGCGCATAGCGATTATAATAGCACGGCAGACTTGTAGACCGATACGGAATCGAAACCGATAATTTCCCCGACGGGTTCACCTTACCGGTCATAATATCAAATATCGCCGAGGCCCCTCTCAGCCCCGGATAAAAGCACGCCTACGCTGTCTGGTTTGAACACTCACCCGATATCCCATGCGAAACATATACGATAAACGTTTCGCTAAAGAACTTCAACGGTTCCGAAGTAAAACTTGCCAGAGGATTCAAAAAGCTTTTTTCTTCAGTCGTATCTTTAAAAAATATGTCGGCGTCTCTCCTGCGATTTATCGTATGCAGGGATAAGATATGGCAAGGGAACTGGATATAGATAGAACTGCATATTGACGGAGCTGCATATTGACGGAACTGTATATTGATGGAACTGTATATTGATGGAACGGCATATGGCGTAGCCATATTTCGATTGCAGTCATATGCCGGAATCGTGTATCCTATGCCTGAAAAGCAAAAAAATAAGCCCGCTGTCCTGCGCGCTTGTATCTTGTATCATTCTATCTAAAATAATAAATGCCGCAGACCGGAATCGAACCGGTACGGGAGGTTAGTCCCGCAGGATTTTAAGTCCTGTGCGTCTGCCAGTTCCGCCACTGCGGCATGAATGGGACCTATAGGGCTCGAACCTATGACCCTCTGCTTGTAAGGCAGATGCTCTCCCAGCTGAGCTAAGATCCCATAAACATAACTATGAAATTCTTCTGCAGATTCTACAGAAACGACCCAGATGGGACTCGAACCCACGACCTCCGCCGTGACAGGGCGGCGCTCTAACCAACTGAGCCACTAGGCCATATCAGATATTATCTGAAAGCTATTATACCATATAACAATTCGGTTGACAAGCAAAATATCAACCGAATTGCTATTCATTACACTTGAATAACAATCCATCTTGCATCCTTTGTCTCAAACCTTCAGGTCAAGCCCTCGACCGATTAGTACTTCTCAGCTCCGTGCGTTACCGCACTTCCACCTGAAGCCTATCTACCTTATCGTCTTTAAGGGGTCTTAC
>JAGAPO010000074.1 GCA_017623215.1 Lachnospiraceae bacterium
ACAGACAAGTTTTGAGCACCGCATGGCATCCGCTTGAAATGCCGACCACTTATGTTGTCATGAATAAGTAAAAATACGCCGGGAGTAACCGTGATTGGTTGCTCTCGGCGGAATTTATTCTTGTAAAAAGAACCGGTACCATTACCAATACGGATGTAAGCTTCTGTCACACCATCTCCAGTGTAATAATATGGTGTTTCAGCTCCTGACGGAACATGGAGCATCAGAAGCTCTTTACCATCTTCGGTTTTGTGAAGCATCATTACAACTTCCGGGAAAGGTGAAATCCTCTCTTTAATTTTCTGGCTGATGAATTCGGAGTCAGACTTAATATCTTCTAATCCGACAATTTCTTCAGCATCAGTAATGCCAAAGATTAAAGTTCCGCCTGCTGTATTCGCAAAGGCACTGACACTTTTAAGCCAACTTTTCACTTTCTTGTGTTCAACTGCCTGCTTTTTCTCTATTCAACCACCCAAACCGCTTTTCTTTTAACCCATTCTATATTGTTACATCCGCAGGAATAGGCGCTTTGCACCGCAGAGGGACTAAGGTATCATTCAGACGCCTTAGTCCCTCTACTCCTTCTACCTCTCGTATATCTTCTTAAGGAAATACTTCGCCACCGGATTCTCCAGTCTCAGATCCACCTGGCAAATCACGTATCTCTTTCCTTCATACACCTTTTCCGCACACACGAGGGCCGTATCCCACTTGCCATTCTCATCCATATTTCCGCTGGTGAGAATCGGGGTGAAGCCCTTCGCGGTGAAGGTTGCGTCGATGATCGGGGTAATCATATCTTCCTTCGCATTATACCAGTATGAGAAGTCCTTCTCCCTGAAATCTGCAACTATCGGATGTCCGGTCTTTCTGGATGCGAAATGCGTGCTTAACATACCGCAGTTCTTTACAGTTACAGTCTCTCCCGCAATCTCATGAACGCCTGCCGGAAGCTTCTCGATCAGGACAACGTTCTCGTTCTCCGCAACCGTAACGTCCTCGAATACCTGTACCACCGTCTCATTATATGTTACAACAGTTCCATCCGGCTTCATAAGAATCGCTCTTACCAAAACGTCCTCTCTTCCGGTTACGTCAGCAATCGTGAATTCCGCATTTGCCGCATACGTTGCCGCGCAGTCCTTCACGGTCACGGTGACTGAATTCTCGCCTGCCGGAACGCCATTCCTCAGGTATTCGAACTTAAGTGTGTATTCACCGCTCTCGTTCGTGTCGTTGCAGATATAGCTCTCGATGCTGATCGTCTCGCCGCTGTAATAGGTGAAACGGTCGGTGCGCAGCGATACCATAAGCGGTTCCAGAGCGTCGCGATATGCGAAATACGCCGGCTTCGGGGTCCTTCTGCAGTCCATAATGGTCTTCATCCAGCCCGACGGCCACGCGTCGATGAACAGATGAATCGCGTTGGATACCATTCTGTCGTCTCTGCGGAATGCCTCCGTCATGATGCGCGTCGCAAATGCCTGGTATTCCTGGCTCTTTGCAACCCATGCTTCCATCGTATCCTGGGTATCGTAAAAGAAGTAGTGGAAATTCTTTGTCTGTGCTCTTACAATATTCCCCGGATTGAACGGCTCCGCGGTCCACTCCTTCGGATAGCATTCTCTCATCACCTCGCAGAAGTCAAGACCTTCCGCTCCGTACTCGCCGCAGCCGTAATACCAGTCGGGCTTTACGCTCAGCCAGTACCCGCGATGTAAGCGGCCGATATCAATGCCGTGGCCGTTGTACCAGGTCGGATAGCAATGGTTATCGGGCATGCCCTCTGTCGGCGGATCGTAGTCTCCGTCCACATGCTTGATCACGCGATCCGGGTTCTGCATATGGACCGCGATGTCACACATCGTAAAGAAATTCTCTAACTCTTCCCGGTTCAGATGTCTGTGCGGCTCGTTATTCGCATTCGGGAACGGCTCGTTGATGTAGCTTACGACCACGTTGCAGGCGTGCCTGCGAACCAGGCGCTCCATCTCCTCGGCCTGTCTGACGCCCTCACACAGCTTGGTTCTTCTCATGCAGCCAAATAAAGGCAGATCGCTCTGAGTCATCAGACCGAGCTTGTCGCAGTATTCGTATATCTCGTCCTGAACCGGTCTCTGGGTCAGTCTCAGGAAATTCATGTTGCAAAGCTTTGCAAGCAAAATATCGTCAATCAGCTGGTCAAAATCCCCGCGTATTACGTCCTGCTGCTCGAATCCCATCGTATTCGCGCCGCGCAGGCGAATCTTCCTGCCGTTCAGATAGAACATCCCCTTCGGGCTGCTCTCCACATCCTGAACAAAGCTCCTCATACCGAACTGCTGTGTCTGAATATCCAGAACAACTCCGTTAAGCTTTACCGCAACCTGCGCCTGATACAGCCAGGGCTGCGTTAAGCTCCATACTCTGGGCTGCGGGAGCGATACCGGAATCTTGTAGATATTCTTTCCGTGCTTTAACGGCATCGGAATTCCCTTTCCGATCTGATCCTTGATGCTTGCCTCCGTTAAGCTGTCGCCGCGTCCAACCGTCTTAATCGTCTCCGGAACGTACTCATAATGCTCCAGTGCGGTTCCTTCAAAGTTCTGCCCATAAACGGAGAGATCCACGGTCACATATCTGTCCTTATAATCCGCATTCTCAAGCTCAACCCAGACCTCAGCGGCTTCTTCCTCCAACAGCGGACGCACATAGATATCCGTGATATTGATGCGGTTTCTCACCTCAACAGACACGCCCTGGTACAGGCCCATTCCTGCCGGGCAATGATGCCAGCCCTCCGCCGCGTCGTCCCAGCCGGGGCCGGTTGCCGCGTAGAGCTTGTCTCCTTCACATTTCTCCTGGGTCGCAAATGCGTTGCCCATATATATGTAGTCATTGTATAAATCAACCTGCAACGTATTCTCCCCATCGTTAATTACATTCGTAATCTCGAATTCGAACGGTGCGAAGAAGCCCTCATGCGTTCCGACACACACGCCGTTCACGTATACAACCGCATAGTAGTCCGCGCCTTTGAAGCAGACATAGACGGCCTTGTCCGCATCCTTCTTCGCGGTAAATGTGGTTGTGTATACCTGCTTTTGTGCGCCTAACGGGCCTGCGTAGTGCGGAATCGTAATCGGTTGCCCATTTAGCAGGAATTCCTTGAGTTCCGTCACCTGGCGGCTCTCGCTGACAGTCGGAGCCAGGTTCGCAAGATAGGGCCTGTACGCCTCCCGCATCTTCGCAAGCTCCTGATTCAGTTCGGCCTTCGTATTAATCTTCTTTTTGAATTCTTTTAATGTAACCGGTCTGTCCAGCACGCAGCTCTTCTTGTTGATCGGTATCGGCTGCGGATCATACAGCAGCTCCAAACGTCCGCCGATTCCGTTCGCGGCAATTTGTGCAAATACGTCCATGCTTTCCTCTCCTTTGATATCTTCTGATTTCATGCTTATGCTGGCTGCCGGAGCAGACAGCCCTTTTCCCAGAACAACAGAAGCTCCTTTGCATCTCTTCCTCATGCAGTCCGAGCCTCTCTGTTCTTCTATCATATCACAGAAGACCTGAATTAGATAGGGTAAAATTTTTGATTTCGGTGTATTTTCCGCATAAAACTGCGGCATATTCTCCATACTAACCGATATACCTGTGGGCAGTCCGTGAATTCGGAACGCAGGCAGGTACGGATCCCCATCCGTGCGATGCGATACGCTGCCTTCGCGCAGTGGCTCTCCGGCTTGTTGATTCGTATGCTACATGTTGATTCGTATGTTATTCGAAGGAGTTTATAATGATTACATTAGATGAGTTATATCGTCACTATTTAACCGAAGCCACGCGCTCTTTTGGTGAAGAGCAGCTGGACTGCCTGCTGCATCCGGAACGGTATGCGCCGGTGGTTCGAACGGGAACCTGCACCTGTGAAGCCGGATGTTCCGACTCCCAGACGAATCAGGCCGATCGCAGCACTCGGCATTCCCATTCGGACTGCTGTGCTTCGAACCCGGTTGAGCGCACGGACACAAAAACCGCCTGTCAGGCCAGCTGCCTTTTCGATGCGATTGTAAAAGCCCCGGACGGCTCTCTTACGATTGATCCATCCCGCTGCTGCGGCTGCGAGGCCTGTATAGAAGCCTGCTCCTCCGGCAAGCTTACCGCGACGAAGGATATTCTTCCGGTACTGGATGCACTCCGCAGTGCCAAAGGCCCTGTCTATGCTCTGATCGCTCCGGCGTTCATCGGTCAATTTCCCGAACACGTCACGCCCGGTCAGCTTCGTACGGCGTTCAAGGCCATCGGATTTACCGGAATGGTTGAGGTCGCACTGTTCGCGGATATTTTGACCTTAAAGGAAGCCTTTGAATTCGACCGGAATGTGAATTCCGAAGAGGATTTTCAGCTGACGAGCTGCTGCTGTCCGATCTGGATTGCGATGATTCGAAAGGTCTACCAGGAGCTGATGCCTCATGTCCCGGGCGCGGTCTCTCCCATGATTGCCTGCGGCCGCACGGTAAAATATCTGCATCCGGACGCCGTCACCGTATTCATCGGACCCTGTCTGGCGAAAAAGGCAGAGGCAAAGGAACCGGATATTGCGGACGCAGTCGATTATGTTCTGACCTTTCAGGAGGTTCAGAATATTTTCGAAGCGCTGAATATTCATCCGGAGACGCTTGCCGAAACGGATCGTGAGCATTCTTCCCTCGCCGGCCGGATCTATGCGCGAAGCGGCGGAGTCAGCGAGGCGGTGAAGCGCACCGTCACCCAATTAAGCCCCTATCGGAGCATTGCCGTGCGTCCCAAGCACGCCAACGGGGTTCCTGACTGCCGCCGGATGATCGAAGAATTGAAGGCCGGAACACTTGACGCGAATTTTCTGGAGGGAATGGGCTGCGTCGGCGGGTGTGTCGGCGGGCCCAAATCCCTGATCCCGCGCGATACCGCAAAGGAGCAGGTAAATGCTTATGCCGATAAGGCTCCTTACCAGACGCCTCTTGAGAATCCTTATGTATTAGAACTCCTCAAACACCTCGGCTATCAGACTGTAGAGGATTTTCTGGAGAAAAGCAAGCTGTTCACACGGGAATTCTGATCAAAAACCCCCGGCTGAACCGAGCTCACTGACCTTCCAAAAGGCGGGCCCCCGTCGAAGAAAGCATTGATTTCTTCGACGGGGGCCCGCCTTCTATGTAGTCCGATATTCGGATGCTATTCACTGAAAGCGTTATTCCTTCGCCTTCTCATAAAAGACATAGCTCGCTTTTCCGCTTCGCTTTGCCTGATACATAGCCGTGTCGGCCGCACGATACAGTTCATCAAAATCATTTCCGTTCTCCGGGAACAGAGCTACTCCTATGCTGACCGAGACATGATGCGTCCCCTTGTCATATACTAATCTGCGGTCGAGTGCCTTGGTCAATGCCACCAGGCGCTGCTCCAAAGGCTCTCCGCGAAGCTTCGGCACAAAGACAACGAATTCATCTCCTCCGATTCGCCCGCAGATATCATTCTCCCGGAAATGTTCTTTTATCAGATCCGCGGTCTCACAAATAATCGTATCTCCCGCGATATGGCCCAGCTCATCATTCACCCCTTTGAAATTATCCAGATCCAGAACCAGGAATGCCCCAGGTGCCTGGGATTTAACGATATGGGCCTCAATCTGTTTCATAAAGCCGCCCCGGTTCAAAAGCTTTGTCATGGCATCCGTATCTTTCTCATAGCTCAAAAGGGTCCTGGATTCAATATCCCGGATTTTAATGGATACGTTGTGATAATACAGCGCTACCCCGACCACAAGGAATGAAATCGCGTTTGCCAAATCGATCTTAACATAATAGTCTGCTTTCTTATGATAGGACAGGATCAAAAAGATTGCCACAACCGCGATCTGGGTCAGCATCACGCTGGACGGCCTTATAATAAAAAGCAAAGGCAGCGCCACCAGAAATACAAATATCGAGGTTGCGCCCGTATCCACGTTCCGGAAGCATCCCAGATAGATTCCAAATCCGAATATTAATACAAAGACCGCTCCGATTACAGCTCTGTCCATCCTGATATTTTTCTTTTGATATACCTTTTCCAGTCCCCATACCACCACACAAAAGCCGAGCAGCAGAAGATAGATCCAGAAGTTCAGCGCAATAATCTCCGAAAATGCGCAGCCGACAAGCAGTGTCAGACAGATCCCGCCGCCGATCTTCGATAGATTCTTTAATGTCTCCCAATTCGTATGGCTAATCGTATCCCGGTGCAATCGGAATACATCATATTCATATCCTATATAATAATACTTTTTAAGAAGCCTTTTCAGCATTTCATATCAATCCCTTCCGGCTGCATTGGTTCCGCAAAGCTGGGCCGACCTTTCCCACATGTCGTAGAGTCCGGCTTTGTTTCTCCGCGGCCAATTATTTTTCTTTTTGACGTTCCTCCGCAATAATATCCGCCAAATTCGCAAACTGAACCAAGGTCAGTGCCTCACCCCGTACGTTTCCTCCCAGCCCCAGTCGTTCAACCGAGCGCATAATAATTTCCTTCGAAAGACTGATCTCCGGTGAGTTATTTAACCCATTGACAAGCGTCTTTCTTCTCTGATTAAATGACGCACGAATCAGCCGGAACATCAGCTCCTCTTCCTGAACCGATACCGGTCTGTCCTTATGAAGTGTCAGTCGGATGACAGCAGAGCCGACATTCGGTCTCGGCATAAAACAGTTCGGCGGCACATTTGCCGCGATATATGCATCCGCATAGAATTGAACCGCGAGCGAAAGAGCGCCATAGTCCTTGCTTCCGGGACCTGCCTGCATCCGCTCCGCAACCTCTTTTTGAACCATGACCGTAATATTCTCGACCGGAACATGCGCCTCGAACAGCCCCATGATAATCGGCGTCGTAATATAATACGGCAGATTGGCAACGACCTTCACCGAACGTCCGCCGTTCTTCTCCTCGACAAGCTTATTGATATCCACCTTCAGGATATCTTCATTGATCACAGTCACATTATCATAAGGTGCCAGTGTGTCCTCAAGAATCGGAATCAGCGTCTTATCAATCTCAATCGCCGCAACCTCTCTCGCATTCTCGCACAGATACTGGGTCAGCGTTCCGATTCCCGGCCCAATCTCCAGCACCATATCTTCTTTGGTAATTCCCGCCGCCTGCACAATCTTGTCCAAAACATGCGGATCAATTAAAAAATTCTGACCGTATTTCTTCTGAAATACGAAGTGATATTTGTTTAATACTTCGATGGTTTTTCTGGGGTTGCCCAGCCGTTCCTCAACGGGTATTCTTTCCTGGTTTTCTGCCATTCCATACTCCTTTTTCCCTATTTTGAGCAATTTGCTCCACTTTTGCAGGCTTTCCGCCCGCCTTTTTTTCCTGCAGAATTCCGCTGTCTTACCCTCTTTCCCCGCGGACTTCCGATACACTCCCGCCTCTATTCCGAGCCGCTCCGCTTTTCGGAAAGGCCGTACATTCGTTCCGCGTTCTCCCTTGTCACGCGGATAATCGCGGCCTCGTCCACCCCTTTGATCTGCGCGAGTGCCGTCACGACATACGGCAGGTAAAGGGAACAGTTCCTCTTCCCACGATACGGCTCCGGGGTCAGGTACGGACAATCCGTCTCTAATATAATTCTCTCAAGCGGTACCTCCGCGGCAACCTCTTTCAGCTTCTTCGCGTTCTTAAAGGTCAGCACACCGCCGATTCCGATATAAAATCCCATGTTCAGGTATTCTCTTGCCATCTCAACGCCGTAGGAAAAGCAGTGGATCACGCCATACAGCCGCTGTCCCTTCGCATCTGCGCGTGCCCTGGCCTCTTTCATCATCGTCAGCGTGTCCTGCGCCGCGTCGCGGCTGTGAATCACAACAGGAAGCTTTTTCTCACAGGCAAGCGTTAACTGCCTTTCGAACCATATCTTCTGCGTCTCCTTTGCCGCGGTATCCCAATAATAGTCCAGGCCAATCTCTCCAACCGCGACTACCTTCGGATGATCCGCCGCCTCCGAAAGCCACGAGAAATTCTCCTCATTCAGCTCCTCCGTCTCGCTCGGATGGACTCCCGCTGCCGCATAGAGGAACGAATACTTCTCGGCAAGCGCAATCGATCGCTTCGTCGATTCGATGCTTGCTCCGATATTCACAACCGTCCCGATTCCGTTCGCGGCCAATCCCGCGAGCAGACTCTCTCTATCTTCCTCAAATACTTTATCATCATAATGCGCATGACTGTCAAAGATCAGATTGCCATCGCTCTTCCTTCGATTCCCGTCATTCCTGCAGGCTTCGGCCTTTGGTGAATACCGTCCGCCCTCTCCGGACGTCTCCGCAGCAGCCGCTTTTTCCGTTCCGGGAACCGCCTCCTGTGCCGTCCCGAACAGCGCACGCATTCCGGCCTGCCACCGCTCCGTGACTCCTTCAAAATGTCCTCCCTCATTCCACACAAGCTCCGGCGGCTTCAAAAGCTTCCCCGCAAGGGATTCCCTTGCCTCTTCGGTTGCGGGCACCACCTCCCGCATCTGACGATTGCGGCTCTTTCCTTCCTTTTTCCCAAGAGAAAGGTAGATACTGGTCTCCGGATTTCTCGGATCATGCGTCCTCATATATTCCCGGAATCCCTCATACCAGAGAGAGCCCGACAGGCTTGCCGCCCGTCCGAAGCACTCGTACCGATAGACCGCATACACCGCGGCAAGCCCTCCGAGCGAATATCCCATAATCGCGGTATTCGCCGCATCCGGCTTTGTCCGATAGTTCGTGTCCACATACGGCTTCACAGCCTCAACCAGCGTCCTCAGATACGAATCCGCCTGTCCTCCAAACTCCTCCCTGCCAAATACCGCGGGAGCAGGCCACGGCGTATAGACCGTGTTCCAGTCCTCCGGCTCATATCCGACGATCAGAAACGGCTCAATCCCCTTATCAAACTCTCCCTCCAACCCGTCCAAAATTACGGGCAGCTCCTCTCTCATATTTCGACCGCTGTTCAGATACGCAACCGGGTAACGTCTGGCCGTACACTCCTCATATCCGGGCGGAAGGTATAAAAATCCCTTCCATTGTTCGATTGTAAGTGTAATTACTGTTCCGTCCAACTCTGTTAATCCTCCGCTTGCAGGCCGTATTCTTCTGTTCTGTCTTAAAAATAATACGGCTCGGCTTACTGCGTTTTATTTATAATATTTTTCGTGTATTATTATAAATTTAATCATAATCTCTTCCGTCAAATCTGTCAACCGTTCAGACGTGAAAAGTTAATCTAAAATGTTACACCAAAAAGAACTTTTTGACGAAAATTAATGATTCTTCCATAGTTACCTTGCCATTTTTCCCCATGCGTTATATAATGATATCATTATAGCAATATCCTGGATGATGATTCCTGCAAGCTTGATGAAGAATATATTACGCTGGCAGAACGAATCGAGCAGATAATTGATTACATATTTAAGGAGACCGTTTGATATGACCGCTTCCATTCTCACCTCTATTATCGCCTTTGTCAGCACTAATATCGACGATATCTTTGTCCTGATGCTTCTTTTTTCCCAGGCGGATAACAGGCGCGGCAAATCGCGAATTGTCATCGGGCATTTTCTTGGGATCAGTCTGCTGGTGCTGCTCAGCTTTCTTGGAGCGTTTGGATTGCAGTTTGTTCCGACACAATATGTCGGTCTTCTTGGCATCGTTCCGATCGCACTTGGAATTAAGGCGTGGCTGGAATATCGCCGGGAAGAAAAAGAAGCATCGGCCGGTAATTTCTCCCCGAACGATGCTCCTTTCAGTCTCAGTCAGTCCGATTCGGAGTCCACGCCTTCAGAAGTCAATCCTTGCCCGAATTCCTCTGATTCCGATCCTTCTGACGAGCTTATTTCGGTTCCGGAGTACCTGTATCCGGATCTCTTCCCTCGTAATGAAGCTTCCTGCAAGCCGCTCGCAGCCGTCACTTCCGTATCGCTTCTTAACGCTCTGATCGTAACGATCGCCGGCGGCGCGGATAATGTCGGTGTCTACATTCCCCTGTTCGTTGGATATTCTGTTGGCGAACGGATTGCCGCGGTTATTATATTTGCTGTGCTCACCCTCCTGTGGTGCTTCTTTGGAGACGCACTCGCCAGCCTTCCCGTTATCAGAAAGACGATCCAGAAATACAAGCAGATTGCGATTCCGCTGATCTTTATCCTGCTTGGCGTGTACATTATTCTGGACAGCGGCCTGCTCGGAATGTATTTCCATGCACGATAAGGCTTCCGTAATTATCAATCTGTCCCCGGATATGGACATCCGCTCCGCTCGTCTCCAGGTGTCCGTGGTTCTCGATTACGCCGCCCTATTTGTCCCCTTGAGTTCAAATTCGTGGAATACAGAACGCATCCCGCGTTCGATCGGTTTAGAGAAAATATTCGGATACGACCGGAACCCCTTAAAAGGCAGTCCCGAGGACTCTTACTGCAAAGAATCCCTGCCGGGAGAGTGCCCGTGCTCCCGCACTATACTCCTTATCTACTATAATAATATAGTTCGCTGAATTGAAGCTGAAAACATAGCGGCTTCCTTCTTTTTTTATAACTTCCCGCAGCTACTTCTTTTCCTGTCGCTCTTCTTTTTTACCCGAAATTGGCACACATGTCATTTGAGTGCTAACTTTCTTTTCTTAAAAACAGGAAATCCTGCATCTGTTTCCTTGATTTTTCTATTAAATTATAAATTATCTGTAAATTTTAGCACTCACCTCTTGACAGTGCTAATAATTCGTGCTATAACTTAGGCATAAACAAAAGGAAAGGAATTCCGAAGGATACCATCCCGGATATCCAATCCGAATTGCTTGGTACACGATAAACCATATTGATATAAAATAGGAGGAATGAATTATGTTAATGCCGAGAGACCGTTATGGATTAAGTTTATTTGATGAGATGCTGAATGACCCGTTCTTTAAGAAGAGCGAGAACAATCGCAGCTCGATTATGAAGACTGATATTTACGAGAAGGACGGCTTCTATCATCTTGAGATGGAGCTGCCCGGATATGCGAAGGAGAACATTCAGGCAGAGCTGAAGGACGGCTACCTGACCATCACCGCAGTGAAGAACGAGAACAAGGACGAGAAGGATGCGAAGGGCACGGTTGTGTTCCAGGAGCGTTACACCGGTAAGTGCTCCAGAAGCTTCCACGTTGGAACCGCGATTCGCGAAGAGGATGTCAAGGCACGTTTTGAGAACGGCGTTCTGACGCTTACTATTCCGACCCACGAGCAGAAGCGCGCGGAGGAAAAGAAAGTTATTTCGATTGCCTGATTGATTCATAAATAAAAGAATTCAGCTCCCGGCTGCCGGAACCTGCCCATTCAGGCAGGCGGCATCCGGCGGTTTTGGGAACCGGATAGAAACGGCGTATTGTCACGTAATTAAAAAAGGAGGAATGACTTATGATGATGATGCCCAGAAATAATTTCGGTTTTGGTTTCTTTGATGACATGTTCCAGGATCCGTTCTTTACGGATGCAGCGCATACCGCGCCTGTTATGAAGACGGATATCCATGAGAAAGATGGCAACTATCTGGTTGAGATTGATTTACCGGGTTACCGCAAGGAGGATTTGCACGCGGAACTCAAAGACGGTTATCTGACGATCCGTGCAGAGAAGAATGATACCAAGGAAGAGAAGGATGACAAGGGTAACTGCGTATTCAGCGAACGTTATACCGGTACCTGCGCGAGAAGCTTTTATGTCGGCTCCGAGGTGCACGAGGAAGATATTAAGGCATCCTTTGAGAACGGCAGCTTAAAGCTCGTTATCCCGAATAAGGACGCGGCTCCGGCTGTGGAGACAAAGAAATATATTGCGATTGAATAAGCCTGGCTTACTTGGGCCCCTTTAACCAGCTGGCAACTGATTATATAGACGATCGCCCCCGGAATGAGTCCATCTCCTCATTCCGGGGGCGTTTTTCATTCGGCAAATTCCATTCTGCCAATTCCTCTCTGCAAATTCCATTCGGCAAATTCCGTCTGCCGACATTTCTATCTACCAGGGCAGCTTCCCCTGACCCGTAATTCCTGTCTTTTCGCTCTTTCCCTGCTTTACCGTAACCAGTTCCTCCCCGGTCGGTTTCCCAAGCAACATCGGTGAATTCGGGTTATGAAGCATTCTGCGGGCGCGCAGCGCGTCCTCCTTCAAAAAGGTCGCGTAGCAATACCGGCAGCCATGCCCACAGGTATCGTACATCCCGATGTCCACGCTCGCCGCGCAGCCGCACGCCGGGCGCTGGCCCGAATCCTTTGCGGTCTTAACCGGACAGCCGAGCAGACGTTCCAGTTTGTTCGGATCAATACAGGCCGAATGCCCGATTCCGTATTCCGACAGGTCAATCGTCTCCGCCTTATTCCACGCTCAGCTCGTCTATGATTCCAAGATCCCACGCAAGGCGCGATAATACATATTTATCCCGGATATCCTTCGTTGCCTGAAAGGTCATCGGCACAATCGCCGGATCAATCCCGATGCTCTCCGGAGTCTTCGGCGCTCCGATCGTATCCAGAAGCTTCTCCACCTCAGCCGCGGGCAAAAGCTCTTCTTCCATCACTGCAAGAATGTCCTCCCATTTATCGAGGATGATATCCAGTCTTTTTGCATGTGCTTCCCCGTCGTATTTCTGCTCCTTTGCTTCCAGCGCAATCATTGCATCCGCGCCCTTTCCAAGGAACTTACGAAGCTTACCGCTCCATACACTGTAATCAAATTCCTCCGCATATTGCAGTGCTTTCTCCTTATCCGGCGTTCTCTTCTTCACCTGCTCGTACAATCGCGCCGCAAGCACGGTTCCCACCGCGCACTGAATTCCGTGCAGCTCTACCTTCGTTCCGAATTCCAGTCCTCTCATATCCCAAATGTGGGAAAAATAATGCTCCACTCCGGACGCAGGCCGCGAAACTCCCGCATACGCCATCGCGATTCCGCCGATCACCAATCCCTCAAATACTGCTTTAATCGCATCCTCGTCCCGCTTTAACAGTCCTTCCGCATTATCCACACATTTCTTCAGAGCGGTCCTTACCAGCTTAGCAACCTCTTCACAGTAGTATTCTCCGGTGATGATGTTCGCGATTCTCCACTCGCAGATGCTGACGTATTTGGCAATCATATCTCCGAGGCCTGCCTGCAGCAGATGCTCCGGTGCCTGGCTTAAGATGTCAATATCGCCGAGAATCACGTTCGCGCAGCGGCTCGGGAGCGACACCTTCAAGCCATCCATCGACATCGACGAGGTTGCCGACGCATATCCGTCCATTGACGGCGCGGTCGCAACGATGATATACGGATTCTTCGAGGTTTTGCTCAGAATCTTGCTGATATCATTGATAACTCCCGAACCGATTCCAATTACCATGTCACAGCTGTGGTCAAAATGCATCACCGCAGCACCGACTGCCGCCTCATCCGGCTCAAGCGCGGTATTGGGGAAGATATATTTTGAATAAGAGATATCGTTATCCGCCAAAATGACAGCAACCGCCTCACCGGCTGCCTTCCAGGTATTCCCATCCGCAAAGAGAAATACCTTCTTCGCCTGGTATTTCCTAATACATTCCGGAAGCTTCTTAATCGCTCCCTTTTCCACAATCAGCTCTTCCACAGCAGCCGTATGTACCTTCCCGCAGGAACACGGCTCATTTCCAAAATAATGAAGCAAATCCATATTGATCCCTCACCTTTCTCAAGCAAATGCCGCTTTCTCTGCTTCGTAATGTGCACGCGCCTTTGCTTTGCCTGTCTTTTCCTGTATCATACTATCATAGTACAACTATATAGCACAAGGGGAGCCGTACTTCCGGCTCCCCTTCTAATTACCATATTTGATTCTTTTACAGTACCGACTTAACTGTCGCTACCACATTCTCTGTCGTGAAGCCAAACTTCTTGAACAGAGTTGCCGCTGGAGCGGAAGCGCCGAAACCGGTCATGCATACGCATTTGCCATCAAGGCCAACATACTTGCCCCAGCCGTAATCGCCGAGTGCCTCAACTGCTACTCTTGCGCGAACCTTCTTCGGAAGCACGGATTCCTTATACTCCTCGGACTGCTCCTCGAAGATATCCATACAAGGCATACTTACAACGCGGACATCAATGCCCTCTTTCGCAAGCTCTGCCTTTGCCTCAACAGCCAGCGATACCTCGGAACCGGTCGCGATAATAATTGCATCCGGAGTCTCCTTCGCGGAATCCTCGAGAACATAAGCGCCCTTTAATGCTTCCTTGCCGGAACCTGCAAGCTGAGGCAGATTCTGTCTGGTCAGAACGAGAGCGGTAGGAGTCTCCTTGGACGTAACCGCGCTGTACCAGGCTGCAATCGTCTCGGTTGCATCCGCCGGACGGAATACATGGAAATTCGGCATCGAACGCAGCATAGCAAGCTGCTCGATCGGCTCATGAGTCGGGCCATCCTCACCAACGCCGATGCTGTCATGCGTCAGAACATAGGTGGTCGGAATTCTCATCAGCGCGGACAGTCTTGCCATCGGCTTCACGTAATCACTGAATACGAAGAACGTAGATACAAATGCTCTCATTCCGTGCAGCGTCATACCATTACCGATAGCCGCCATTGCCAGCTCTCTGACACCAAAATGCAGATTTCTTCCCAGGCGATTCTCCTTGCTGAAGTCGCCCAGATCCTTCATATATGTCTTGGTCGAAGGAGCCAGATCCGCAGCGCCGCCGATCAGGTTCGGAACCACATTCTTCAGACGGTTAATCACCATACCGGACAGATTTCTGGTCGCATCCGCCTTATCCTCATACTTCCAGAATTCCTCATCATCAATCAAAGGCTTCGCGATGTCCATATCGAATTCCTTGTCCCACTCCGCCTTCATCTCCGGATACTTCTCGCAGTACTCCGCGAACATGGCATTCCATGCCGCCTCGTCCTTCGCCTTCTCCTGTGCGATTGCCTTATAATTCGCATAAACCTCCTCCGGAACATAGAATGCCTCAGAAGAAGGCCATCCTAATGTCTCCTTCAGAGCTGCAACATTCTCATCACCCAAAGGCTCGCCATGCGCGCTTGCCTTGCCCTGCTTCGCCGGGCAGCCGTATCCAATCTGCGTCTTCACGGTAATGAAGGAAGGTCTGGACTTCTCCGCCTTAGCCGCCTCAATCGCCGCACCAATCGCCTCGAGATCATTTCCATCCTCAACCGTAATCAGCTGGAAGCCGAACGCCTCCATTCTCTTCTGAACGTTCTCGGTGAAAGCGATATCCGTATCGCCCTCAATCGAAATCTTATTCGAATCATAGATTACAATCAGCTTGTCCAACGCCAGCGTTCCTGCAAGCGAGAACGCCTCCGAAGAGATACCCTCCATCATACAGCCATCGCCGCCCAATACGAACGTATAATGATCGACAACAGGATATCCTTCCTTATTGAACTTTGCCGCCAGATGGGACTCCGCCATCGCCATACCAACCGCCATCGCCATACCAGCGCCAAGCGGACCAGTCGTAGCTTCAACACCCTTTGTATGACGATACTCCGGATGACCGGGCGTAAGCGAATCCAGCTGTCTGAAATTCTTCAAATCCTCAAGCGTCAGGCCATATCCAAACAAATGCAGCAGCGAATACAGCAGCGTCGAACCATGACCGCCCGAAAGAATGAATCTATCTCTATTCGCCCAATCCGGATTCGCCGGATTATGCTTCATATGCTTCGCCCACAGCTCATAACCAATCGAAGCACATCCCAGCGGCAGTCCCGGATGTCCCGACTTCGCCTTCTGCACCGCATCTGCCGCCAGAACACGAATGGCGTTAACCGACATAACATCAATATTACTCATAATTGAACAATCCTCCTAACCAAAAATCCCTCTTTCTCATTCAACAATCAGGGGCGCAGCGTCCGCCCCGTTCGTCAAACATAAAGCGTTTGTGGGGGTCTGGGGGAATCGCATCCCACCAGAGGTTTTTGCTTCTTTTGAGCTTCCAAACGCAGGATTACTCTCCGAAGACAGCCTTATAATCCTTCTGGAACTTCTCAATACCAGCATCAGTCAGCGGGTGCTTGCAGCACTGAACGATAACGCTGTAAGGAACCGTTGCAATATCAGCACCGGCCAGAGCGCAGTCCGTGATATGAATCGGATTGCGAACACTTGCAGCAATAATCTCAGTCTCAAGACCATAGATATTAAAAATCTCAGCAATATTACGAATCAAATCAATACCGGGAGTGGAGATATCATCCAGACGTCCCAGGAAAGGAGATACATAGGTCGCGCCTGCTCTCGCAGCCAGCAGCGCCTGGTTCGCCGAGAAGATTAACGTAACATTCGTCTTAATACCCTCAGAGGAAAGAACCTTTGTAGCCTTTAAGCCTTCCACTGTCATAGGGATCTTAACAACCATGTTCGGGTGAATCGCAGCGATCTCTCTGCCTTCCTTAATCATACCTTCTGCATCAACCGTAGTAGCCTTAACCTCTCCGCTGATAGGGCCGTCAACGATGCTCGCGATTTCCTTGATAACCTCGTTGAAATCTCTGCCTTCCTTTGCAATCAGGGACGGATTGGTCGTAACACCGCAAATAACACCCATGTCATTTGCCTTTTTGATGTCTTCTACATTGGCTGTGTCGATGAAAAATTTCATTGTTCTGTCCTCCTAAAATATTTATATATTAATTTGTTTTTGAAAAACCTGGCTCAATCGGGCATAATTCCCGTATATATCCGTGCAATTCACCTGCCGAACGAATTCACTATACTATAGTTCCCATTTTTTTTCAATAGGGAAATCTGCAGGTGACGCAACTTTGTCCCAATCCATTGTATTGTATTTACTCTAATTCGTCAAGGGTTCCGAACCGGTATCCTTCTTCTTCGAGCAGCGTCAGAACCTCGTCCAGCGCTTCCATGTTCGACTCGGACGTGTTATGTATCAGCGGAATTGCGCCGTTGTGATGATATGCCTTAAAATGATCAATGACATACTGCTCTCCCGGCTGATTCTCGGTATCGTAGTCCTTATACGCGATACTCCAGAATATACTCTCATATCCCAGATCCTGCGTTAATTTGAGCGTCCGCTCACTGTACTCTCCCATGGGAGGCCGCAGGAACGGATCCATCTCATATCCGGTCTTCTCATACATATATTCCGCGCATTGCGTAATCTCCGCCTTTAACTGGGCCACCGTCCTGCTCGGCATGCTCGGGTGAGTTGTGGTGTGATTTCCGACCATGTGCCCCTCTTCCTTCATCCGAATGACCAGCTCCGGGTTGGATTTGATGAACGATTTGGTCACGAAGAACATCGCCTTTGCGTCGTGTGCCGCCAGTGTATCCAGAATCGGGTCCGTATATCCCAGCTCGTATCCGCAGTCAAAGGTCAGATAAATGACCTTGTCCGACGCAGATGCGTTCTTGTCACGGTAATAGGCCCCATATTGATTGATGTCGAATTCCTCTCCGCTTCCGGACGGCTCATGATTCGTCTTTCTGGTGAACCACCAGGCGTATTTGGTATTGGAATAGACCGCGTATTCTCCGGCTGATGAATCCGTCGGAATCGGGGTCGGGGCCGCCGTTGGCTCCGGTGTCGCTGTCGGCATCTTCGTCGGGGCCGCCGTCGGCTTCGGTGTCTCGATTGGTGCCTTTGTCGGGGCCGCCGTCGGCTCCGGTGTCGCTGTCGGCATCTTCGTCGGGGCCGCGGTGGGTTCCGGAATTGGTGTCGCGGTCGGCGCTTTCGTCGGGGCTGCCGTCGGCTTAGCCGATTTCCCGGTCGGAGTCGCCCCTGTCTTTCCGGAGTCGGACGCGGCGGATTTTTCGTTCTCGGTTGTACTCTCGATTCCGCTTGTTGCCTCCCCGTTCTGTTCCCCCGTCATCTTATTTCCGTATACGGCGAGAATGACAATTACAATACCAACAAGCAGCAGCTCCAACAGCGTCTGCTTGTCTTTCCCTTTCTTTTTTCTTCCTCTGCCGCCGGAAGAGGAGCGCCCTCTGCTGTCTGCTGTCGAGCTGCGCGTACTACGCGATGCAGTGCTTCGGGATGAATTGCCGCTCGTATTCCGAGAGCTGCTGCTCCGCGTACTTCCGCCGCTTCTCGACGAATTGCTTCCCGTGCTCCGAGAACTGCTGCTCCGCGTACTTCCGCCGCTTCTCGACGAACTGCTTCCCTTGCTCCGCGTACTTCCTGTGTTTCGTGTTCCTGTCTTTTTTCCTGTATCTTTTGTCGTTGCCATGATTCCTCACATTCTGTCGTCTCTGTTCGTGCTGCTTGTTAAAGACCGCTCGCCTGCAGCGATGCAAATGCTTCTCCAAGTCCCGACCGAATCAGCAGATCCGCTTCGTCGTCCCGCGGGGTTGCAGATTTATTGATCAGGACCAGTTTATCCCCTTTATAGTATTGAATTAATCCTGCGGCGGGATACACCGTCAGGGAGGTTCCGCCCACGATCAGCATGTCCGCATGCGAGATAAAATAGATTGCATCCTCCAGCGTCTGCTTATCCAGGCCTTCTTCATACAACACCACATCCGGCTTGATCATACCGCCGCACTCGCAGCGCGGGATTCCATCCCTTTGGCACACATAGTCTAAATCGTAAAATTTGCCGCATCTCATACAATAATTCCGATGAACTGAGCCGTGCAGCTCCAGCACATTACGGCTGCCGGCCAGCTGATGCAGGCCGTCGATATTCTGCGTCACAATTGCTTTAAGTCTTCCCTCCTGCTCCAGCCTCGCTAACATCTGATGCGTAATATTCGGCTTCGCGTCCGGGTAGATCATGCGCTCTTTGTAAAAGCGGTAGAATTCTTCCGGATTCCTCATAAAGAAGCTATGGCTGATGATCGTCTCCGGCGGGTATTTGTAGCTCTGGCGATAAAGGCCGTCCTCGCTTCGGAAATCAGGGATTCCGCTCTCTGTCGATACGCCTGCTCCGCCGAAAAATACGATATTTTGGCTTTCTTTTACTGACTCGGCAAATTGTTTCATGCTATCTTCCATCTATGTCTCCTTTTCTGACGCTTGCTATACGGTCAAACCTATTACTGTTCCGGGAAATGTCTTATCCGATTATGTCGGTAGAGATACTGATATAATCGCTACTTTGCATCCAGTATATCATAAAATCTATCTTTCTGCAATTTCCTGACCCACAGAAAATCAGTTCCTGTATCAATCTCTTCAAAAAGTTTTTGTAAAATTTGAAAATAAGTCTTGACACCCCACTGCAACATGATATAATCATAAACAGGTTAGCAAAGGCGCTTCAGATGACTGAGGCGCCTTTTTATGTTGCAGGGGTATTCCGGACTGCATGGGGATTGACTGAATATTGAATATTTCTGCAATTTGCTGACCGACAGATATCGCCATTATCAGTATTATTCGATATATATCCATATTTTCTATTTCCGAGACAGTCCGGGCCGCGGTGCTTCCATCCAACTCTTTCACCGTGGTTCGGGCTGTTTCCCCTGTCTCCGTCTTCCAAACAGAACCCTTTATTCTTCTATATTGAACCTTGTATTCTCTCATTCTCCCACGTATAATACAAGTATAAGTTCAAGGGGCGAAAGTGAATTCTTCCCCAAGAGGAGGCAGTTATGGAATTATCAACGTCATTAAACATTTATTTCGGCGTAAAGAGCCGCTATGAGGATTTTCTTCTTCGTGCAAAGAATTGCGGTTTCAAGTGTTTTGACTTCAATCCATCAGATTACAGCTTCGCGGGCACGTTTTATTCCGCTGAGAATTGGCGAGAGAATATCAGGCATATCAAGGAATATGCCGACAGCATCGGAGTTGCATTCACGCAGTCGCACGCGGCATTCGTCAGCTGGCCGGAGACCGAGGATACCAAAGCCCGGCTGAAAAAAAGCATAGAAGCGGCAAGCATCGCGGAGGTTCCGTGGGTGGTGATGCATCCGTTTTTTACCGATCAAGGAAGCAAAGAGGAGATATTAAAGGAAAATATTACGATCTTCGAACCGTATATCGCATATGCGAAATCGCTGAATGTCGGAATCGCAATCGAGAACATGTACAAACGTGTCTATCATTTCGGGAAGCCGATTGACTGGGCCGGAAAGGATATGGGGCTGGAGGTCTTTTCCCGAAGTGAGGATTTGATCGCAATCGTAGATGTTCTGAATGCCAAGTACGGAAATGTCGGAATCTGCTGGGATACCGGCCACGCCCGCCTTTCTATGGACAGCCAGTATGAGGATATTGTAAAGATTGGCTCTCGACTCAAAGTGGTACATATGGCGGATAACGATGCTCAGGGCGATGATCACATGCCCGCCTGCTATGGCACGGTTAACTGGAAGGAAATCATGCAGGCTTTGGATGCCATCGGCTACAGCGGAACCTTTAATTTTGAGACACACGCGTTCACCAAAGGACTTCCGGACGAGTTGAAGGACGACGCGGTAAAGCTGCTGTATAAAATCGGGAATTATATCGTCAATCTTCCTCGGTAACAGCCGTCATGTGCCGCCTGAGCCAATCCTCGTACCGGAACAGACGGAGAATCTGCTTGCCGAGTTTGCAGGGAACTAAAAATTGCACCCTATAGGTGAGAGCTCATAAAACAGTTAGTCCTTCGTATGGTTTTGAGATCATACGGAGGACTTATTTGTATATTCTTAAAACTTGCGGGCGGAGAATGAAGCTCCGCAGGACGTACGATACTCTCGATCGGAGAGTATAGAAGTGCGCCCGTTCGTTCCTAAAGGTGGGGGCAACAACCCGACAAATTGGAAGTTGACTATTTCTTTTCGCTCTGTCTGATTTTCATTTTTTTCCAACTTATATAACCATATATATCATTAACCAAAAATGCGATGAAACACACTACAACAGAGATATACCGAATATCATATACACTTGCCATTACCCATAAAATTATCAATACAATATCATTTGAAGCATATGCTAATGCAAACAACGGACTTCTTCTAAAAGTGAGATATACGGCAATAAAACTGGTTGTGACGGACATTGTGCTCGGCACAATATTAGCAGTATTGAAATGTTCTAAAACAAAGTAAAGCAAAACCGTGATTGCTATTGCACCAATCCACATAAACAATGTTTCTTTTTTGCTTATGGTATTGACTTTAACTTCTGCTTTGTTTTCTTTGTAGGGATTTCTCAACCACGATATTAAAGCAAAAACCGCCATTGGCATTGTCATACCAAGGTAAGTAATCATTTCGCCATAATAATCAAAACTAAACGAGATTATTCCATAAAGCAAACTGAACAATACCATTAAGAGTTGTCCGAACGGATTTCCTTTTGCATTGAAAATAAGCGAGGTAACACCGACTAATGATGCTAATAATGTTAGATAGTTTTCTCTATCAAACACACGAAAAGAAACCACAATCAGCAATACGGAAGAACTCCATAAAATAATCTCTAATTTTGAAAAATAGTTTTTCACTCCAAACCCTCCTAAAAAATAAACATCCGTATGCACATCTTCTAAGACCTAACGATGTGCAAACGAATGTTTTTAACATTCTACTACTCGGTAGCAGTTTTAACATATTAAATTTTCCATATGATAACACAAAAACGATATAAAAGCAATGTCAAATTCTAATGTATCTCACTCTTTCCATAAATAAAGTATATCAGAAAAATACTCCCATCTGCCGTACCATTTCCATTTAGGCTTAGGCTTCTCGGTCACGCCGTTTCGCTTCGCCCGTTCCGGCACGATCAGCTCCGCGTCACTTCGTGCCGCTTCTTCAATCCCGGCACGATACCGTCTTTATCTCCGAAGCAGGAACGCCTGAAATCCGCATATTTCCGGCAGCACCAGTTCGGTATACCCATCCTGCACCGTAACGGCAAGCTCTTCTTCATCCGGAAGGGTACATGCGGCCCGGTATTCCCCGCAGACCCGGACGCGTCTTCCGCCCGGCAGCCAATTATGCTCTTCCACAATCCCCCTCATGCCTCTTAATTCGGGATACGTCGTTTTGACCATAAGCAGGGTTCCTTCGTTGCCCTCGAACAGCGCTGCGCGGGCGCTGGACGGCAGTTCGTCCGCCTGAAGTACCTTCTGAGGAAGCAAAGAATCGATCAGCATCTTTACGAGATCCTTATGGAACTTTGCCTCCTTTTTGAAATAGCTCTTAAAAACAGCAAAGCAGATATACGCACGGCTGCCTTTTTTCGCCACTGCGCACAGCCCGTTCCCACCCTTGGGCGGTGTGTAAAAATATCCGTGCTCGCCATCCCAGATCTTATCGAAATAGGGCTCTATGTACGACGCGATTGAATCCTCGCTCTTTACCAGCCAGGAGGGTTCATAAAAGCTTCTCGTTTCCCCGTCGCCCAAATCATAATACGCGTCGGAATGCGTATCCTCTCCCACGAATTCCACGAAATCCCACAGCTCGCTGTCCGCCCGGAAGCTCTTTCCGCTCGAAAGCACCGCTCCTTTAAAATCGATCAATTTTTTATGAAGCTTCTCCGATATCTCAATCTCATCCGGCAGCACCAGGAGCCTGAACTTCGAAAAGTCCATGTCCTCATCCATAACTTCATAACAGATTTTAAGCTCAGAGAGCATTCGACAGACGCCTCTTTCGCTGTCATCGGGCTTTGCAAAATGGGTCTTCGGCGTTGTCTTGTTCCGAAGCACACATACGTCGCATATCGGCCTTGCCCCTTTTGTCCATCGCTCAAGCTCCTTTACAAATCCAAAGATTTCGCCCACGTCCTTGTAAAGAGCCTTACTTATCGTCCCATGCGGATGCATATGGTCACCGATGGATACGCCGTAGCCGTACAAAAGCGCATCATATACGTCATTTTCGAGAGATTCTTTGGTTCTAATTCCTCCAAAGTCCCCCCAATCGCCCACAAATCGGCCGGTCATATAGATTCTGTCCTCTGTAAAGTTCCTGAAATACGGCGCCTGTACGCCGAAGAAATCATACCCCCAAAAGCCGGAAGCCAGACATTCCAGCTCCACGTGGCTTTGCATGTCTGCAATCACTTCATAATTAAAGCTGTTTAAATACAGCCGTTTGTCCCGCGGAACAAGCGCCCGGATCTCCCTCATAACATCCAGATAAGTCTCATATGCAAATGCAAATACCTGCTCCTCGTTGGTGATGTCAATTCCCTGCTCCCGCATCTTACGGGTGCAGCGCGGACAGTAGCAGCTTTTCGGAATCAGGCAGTCCATGAAGATCCCGTCGGGCTCTAATTCCAGCACTTCCCGAATCTCCGCAAGCAGATGCTGCCTGTAGCCGGTGTTAAAGCACATCGAGCGGAAAAAATTGTTGTTGACCCGGTCGCCGCTCATGACTTCCCCTTGTCGGCTGACTTTCATGTATTCGGGGTGCTTCAGGCAGAGCTCATGATTCAGACCGCCGTTTATGTAGGCGGTAACTCCGATATTCAATCTGTGGCACTCCCGAATCAGGTCCTCCAGCATACTGCCTTTCATCCCCTTATAAGGAGTCCCAATCCTGGTATTGTAATAAGAAAATCCGATATTGCACCTTGCAAATACATTGACATATGCAATATTTGCTTCCTGCATGGTCCTGGCAAAATCCGCCGCGTCAAATTCCCGTCCAAATCCTGTGATCCCCGGCATTGTGTGAAAATCAAAATGCGCGGCTCTGTTCATCTCTCTCATTCTTCCCGCTCCTTTCTCCGACTTTCCTATCCACTCTCTGACTTTCCTGACTGATAGTACCATTATAACGTACCGTTCTTTTTTTGTATACTCACAATCTCAACGGAAGTTTGTACAATCGTAAATGATAGCAACCTCCTTACGAAAAAGGCACAAATTTCGCCTTGTATGGCCGGATTCTCTCCACGTATAATAGATCTACTAAAAGATTATCACCCATCTGTGGACGCTCCCCTAACGAGAGTCCATAGAATAAAACCTGCATGGGATAACGTTCTTTATCTTTGCAGAAATGGAGGCTTTTTATGAAGCACACTCTTTTTTATGTATCCGCAACCGGTTCGGATCAGAATGACGGTTCCGAGCGCTTCCCTTTCCGAACGCTGGAATGCGCACGAGACCACGCGCGCACGCTTGGGGCCGATACGGATACAACAATCGTCATCAAAAACGGACGCTATTTCTTCACCGAAACCTTCGAATTAGACGAGAGGGACAGCAACACCCATTTTACCGCGGAAGCCGGCGGTGAGGTCTATTTCGACGGCGGCGTTATTCTGGACAATCGAAAGATTAAGCCGTACAGGGACGCCATTTTACAGCTCGATCTGTCCGACCTCGGTATCGAACTGCATGAGCTCGGCAACCGCGGATTTCGCCGCGCGTATATCAACGCGCCGAATGAGTTCTTCGTCAACGGATCTCCTCAGCAGATTGCGAGATATCCGAAACGGGGCATCAACTACTATGAGGACGGCGACATCATCGACGGCGGCAGCTACGTGACGCATCAGGAATATGACTGCCGCCCCGGCATCGTGCGCATCCGCGACGAACATATCAAACAATGGGGCAATGCAAAGCATGCCTATCTTGCCGGTTATCCGCGCGAAGCCTGGGCGGACGACTGCGTAAAAATCGCGGCGATTGACGTGGAGAACCAGACCATCACCACAACGCAGCCGCACCTGTTCACCTACGCGTTCACGCACCATTCCGGCTACTACATCGTGAATCTCCTGGAAGAGCTCACCGATCCGGGCGAATATTATATTGATATCGACGAAAAGGTGCTTTATTTTATCCCGAACGCGGATGTTGACCTTACCACGGCAATGCTCCAGCTTTCCACGATGGACAAGGTTATGATTGCAATCGAAGGCGCTTCGAATGTATCCTTCGAAGGAATCGTATTTGAAAATACGCGCAATTCCGGCGTCTACCTCGAAGGAGGCGATGGCTGCCGGATTGCAGACTGCGTGTTCCGCAATCTCGGTCTGCTCGCAGTGCAGATCGGCCAGGGCGCTGCGCCGCTTGAGCACGGGCTCAATGACTGCCACGGCCTGCACTCTCCTAAGGCAGCTCCCTTCCGCCCTCTTTTTAGAGAGATGGGAAGCTGGCACGAGTACCTCTATGAATTCGCCGCCTGGGACAATAACGGCGGCACCAATCACTCGATCGAAGGCTGCCGGATCTACAATACCGGTACCGGCGGCGTCCTGCTCAGCGGCGGCAACCGCAAACAGCTCATTCCGGCGAACAACCGCGTTCATAACTGTGAATTCTACGCGGTCAACCGCCTGGATCGCACCTACAAGGCGGCCGTTAACATGATGGGCGTCGGAAATGTGGTGTCCCACTGCCTGATGCACGACCTCCCCGGCATGGCCATCTATATGCACGGTAATGATCACCTGATCGAGTTCAACGATATCTCCCGGGTCGTTTTAGAGACTTCGGACTCCGGCGCGATCTACATGGGACGCGATATGAGCGAGGTCGGCTGCGTGTTCCGGAACAATTATTTCCACGACATCACCAACTCCGTTCCGACCGGACTCGGTGCCTGCGCGATCTACTTTGACGACTGGGATATCTTTAATACGGTGTATGATAACTTCTTCTACAATATTCAGAGCGGAGGATTCTGTATCATTCACCACACGTGCGGAGGCTTGCTCTCCTTCCACAATAATTTTATTATCGACTGCGTGCCGGGCGTTCATATGGACAATAAGAGCAACGCCTACATCCAGATGCACAAGAATCCGCTTGTGATGACCCGTGTTCACACCACGGACGAGAACGATATGCGCGGCGTGGATATTACCAGCCCGGTATACCGTGAGAAATACCCATACCTCTACGACGTCTATAAGAACGACGCTCGCCCGGAATGGATGTACTACAATAACTCGATTACCTGGCACAAATATGACATGTTCGTGGACGCCGCCCACGAAGACTTCACACAGGCGGACTGGTATAGAAAGTCTTCCTCTCGTGACGAGTATGACTGGCAGAGACGCACCGATGTTGTGATGGGATATGAGGACGATTTGGTTCCGCCGCATCGGGTTGACTTCCGCTCGATTGGTTTGATTAAAAAATAGAGTCCTACCAGAAAGGAACCGAAAGGTAAGCGATACCTGAGTCCGCGATTCGCGGATTATCGGCAAAGGAGGTTCGTATGAAGGTTTTTAATTTTGAAGATTTTATCACGGAAAATGCAGTCATTACCAGACATTCCGACCATTGCGTGATCACCTACTCGAAAGCAGGCGGAAAAGCAATAAGCAGCACCCTGTTTCAGAATCTCGATCCCGAAGACAAATTCTTGTGCTTCGATATCGAGAGTACCATTGAGCGTTCCCAGAATATCCTCTTTGAATTCTGGACGGGCGGCGAAGCCTGCTCCTTCTCGATTCGTATGGGACTTCTGCCTCATCTGCGCACTACGCTCGCCATCCCGTTTGAAGCCTTTGACGGTACGCAGGTATTTCTGAAGCGCACTCCCGGCAGGCTGAAAACGGTTGTTACCGGAACGAGACTGGATGTAAAGGATATCACTCAATTCTCCATGTCGCTTAAGATATCTATTTTAAAGGAGGATACCATTGAGAAATCCTTTAAAATATACAAGGTATATACCTCCTCGGAGGAGCCGGATTACGAGATTCCTTCCATCCCTATGGTGGACGAGTTCGGTCAGTGGTCCTTACGGGACTGGAAGGGCAAGATTCACACGGAGCAGGAGCTGCTTGCAAGTCACTCAGAAGCATCCGAAGAGGCTGCCGCTTCTTCCATCGCAACGGACTTTCCTTACAGCCGGTTCGGCGGCTGGCTGAACAAGCGATTTGACGCAACCGGATTCTTTCGGGTTCAGAAGGAAGAGAACGGCAGAACCTGGCTGGTCGATCCGGACGGCTATGTCTTTATCAGCAATGGGGCCGCCAATACATTATGCCAGCTCCCCTCTGCGTTAGATGGGATCGAAGCGCTCTACGAAAAGCTGCCGGAGGAGGAACGCTTTTATACAACGATAACGGGCTCGGTAAACCCCGTTGCGAACGGCCGATATGTGGATTTCCTGAAATCAAATCTGTATCGTATCTACGGGGATGATTACTACAGAGAATGGCAGAAGCATACCGCGAGGCGATTGAAGCGTCTTGGAATCAATTCCGCCGGGAACTGGTCGGATCTTACGTTCTGCAAAGAAATGAAGATTCCGTATTTTATTCCGATGAAGCATTTCCCGGCAACACCGGTGAATATCTTCCGGGATTTTCCGGACGTATATTCCGCAGAATATCAGGAAAGCGCGAAGGAGTTCGCAAAACAGCTGCTTCCGTACCGGGACGATCCCTATATGATCGGATATTTTATGAGCAATGAGCCCGCGTGGACCTGGGCTCCGAATCTGAATCTGGCAGAGGAAATGTATGTGGCCGATGTGCCGTTCGAAAGCCGAACGGTATTTGCGGATTATCTGCGGGAGAAATATATAACGATTGATGCTTTGAACGAGGCATGGGGCAGCCGGTTCCCGGGCTTTGAATCGTTCCTGAATCCGATACCGGAGATTGCTTCCTATCATAACGAGGAAGATATGCGGACCTTTTCCAAACGAATGATGGACGAATACATAAGGGTTCCGGCACTTGCAATCCGGGAGGTTGACCCGAATCATCTGAATCTTGGCCAGCGCTACGCCGCTCCCCTGCCGGATCGAATGCTTGCGGGAAGTGACTATATTGACGTCCTTTCCTTTAACTGCTACCGAACGTCCGCGGTCGATCCGCTGCGTGAGCTTGCGAAATATACCGACAAGCCGTGTATCATCGGAGAGTTCCATTTTGGCGCATTCGACAGAGGGATGTCGATGACAGGACTGATATCCGTTGCCAGCCAGGAGGAACGCGGCGTCGCCTATCGCTATTACATGGAGATGAGCGCAAAGGAGCCGAATTTCGTAGGAGCGAATTATTTTACGCTTTACGATCAGGCGTATCTTGGACGCTTCGACGGCGAGAATTATCAGATCGGTATTTGTGACATCTGCGATAACGAATACGAGGAGTTCGCAGCAGCAATAAAAGAGACCTCGAAGGTTCTGTATGAGGTTGCGGACGGGAAGAGGGAAGCCTATTCCAGAGTTCCTAAACTGATTGCAAGGTAAGGAAGTCTGTGACGGCTTGCTTCCTGAAGCGTGATAAAATAAATATGTGCCTGACACCCGGGACTCACGGGCTGCTGGCAGAAACGGAGGAATTTTATGAAACTATCGACTTCTTTGAATGTGTATTCCGACGCCTATTGTAGCTACGAGGAGATGCTCCTGCGCGCCAGCAAATGCGGCTTTACCTGTTTTGATTTTAATCCGGGCGGCAGAGTCTTCTACAACTCGGAAAACTGGCGCGAGAACACCCGCAGGATCAAGGAATACGCTGACAGCCTTGGGGTGGCATTCACGCAGTCCCACGTGTACTGCTTCAATTATCCGGCTCCTGCCGACGCGGACTTTCACATTAGAAAGACCATCGAAGCGGCAAGCATCGCAGGGGTTCCGTGGGCGGTTATGCATCCGTTCTTTACCGGCAAGGAAGACCGGATGGAGGTGTTAGAGGAAAATATCCGGATCTTTGAACCATATATCGAATACGCCAAGTCTCTGAATGTCGGAATCGCGATTGAAAATATGTACAAGCGAATCTACTGGTTCGGTGAGACGGTTACCTGGACCGGAGAGCGAAAAGAACGGGAGACCTTTACCCGAAGCGATGATCTCATCTGCCTCGTGGATGCCCTGAACGCCAAATACGGCAACGTCGGCGTCTGCTGGGATACCGGTCACGCTCACCTGTCCATGGACAGCCAGTATGAGGATATTGTCAAGCTCGGTTCCAGACTGAAGGTGCTGCATATTGCGGACAACGCCGGTCAGGCGGACGAGCATCTGCCCTCGTTCTATGGATATGTGAACTGGAAGGAAATCATGCGGGCACTGGATGCGATCGACTATCAGGGCACCTTTAATTTTGAAGTTCACAACTTTACACGTGGCCTGCCGGATGAATTAAAAGACGATGCGGTCAGACTGCTGTATAAGATTGGAGAATATGTCGTTCATATGAATAGGGATGATTCGAAGTAAATTCTTTCAATCATTCCGTCACTCCTACAATAGAACCTCCGGCGTATCACTCGCCGGAGGTTCCCTCTTACTTCTGTATTGAATATTTATTCGATATCATCCAAACCAATGACATCTCAGTCCGTTCTCCTATTATCCAACGAACACATCCACAACAATCTCTGCTCCCTCACGATACGGCAGCACTTCTCCCTCAACCGGAACGCCGTCCGCCTTCATGGAGATTACGCGGCCCTCACCGGGCTGCTGATGATAGTTGATCTTATAGCGGCAGCCGCGGAATTCCTTCTCTGCGGAGCACTCGATCCAGGACGGAGGCAGGCAGGGACGAATGTGCAGGCCATCCAGCTCAGGCTGCATACCGAACACGTACAGAAGCATGGACTTTACAAACCATGCGGTCGATGCAGTACGCCAGCTCTGGCCGGGTGTGGAATAACGATAACCGGTCTGCTCGCCGAAATACGAGTTGTACAGCATGTAAGGCTCGCCGCAGGTCGGTGCATAGGTATGATCCCAAGGCAGGATCTGCTTAATGCCGCGCTCGATCTTGTCCGGGCGATGCAGCATTGCGTCTACCGCAAGCTTCCAGGTCATAGAGTGCAGGTATACGCCGCCGTTCTCATGAACACCGGCATGCTTCTGGGTCATGGTTCCGATGGAGTTGTCCAGAACCGTATACGCAGGCTTCGATACTACGCAGCCAAGCGGAGTCTCCAGATAGCTGTCAACCTCTGCGAATGCAGTCTTAATCTCCTCTTCGGTTGCAACGCCGGACATAACAGCCCACAGCTGAGGATTCAGGTACATCTTACCTTCCTTATTCTCCTTCGAACCGATCTTGTTGCCGTCATCATCAATTGCGGTGATGAAGTAGCTGCCATCCCAGCCATACTCGTGAATCAGGCGGTTCATCTCCTCGCCCATCACCTTATGATCCGCAGCATCCTTCTCAAAGCCCTTCCACTCGGCAAGCTCGATCAGCATACGATTTGCGCGGTACCACGCGATCGACAGCCATACACTCTCGCCGCGGCCCTTCAGACCTGCCATATTCATGCAGTCGTTCCAGTCACCGCCCCAGATCTTAATCAGGCCGTGCTGTCCTTTGAAATTGTATAAATACTCTACGCTGCGGCGCATATGCTCATATACGGTCGCAACGGTTCCGTCATTGAACGCAGCCTCTTCGTCCAGAAGTGCCAGGTCACCCAGCTCTTTTACCAGCGAATATCCGGTAAAGGTAATCCATACCGCGCAGTCTGCGAAATTGTTATCCTTAATCTTACCGTCGATGAAGGTACGAGGCGCGAAACCGTTCGAATATTGGTAAGTCAGAACTCTCTTATAACGCTCCCATGCCATCTTCGGATTAAATGAGCCGAAGCACTCCGTATCGCTCATTAAGTCGCGGTAACCGTTGTGGCGGACACGCGCCCAGCGGCTTCCCATCGCGGTCGAATATTTGTAGAAGCCGTTAAATGCCTCATTTAACAGCGGATCAGGTGTCGTAATGGATGCACCTGAAATCTCAGCGTAACGCTTCTCCTTCAGCTCTTCTAACTCCTTCTCCGGAACGCCGGGGGCAATGTGTGCGCGCTTCGAACCCACGTCCTCTACGGAGTCCGCAATACCGATTTCAAAATGCAGCGTGCGCGCCTCGCCGGGCTCTAAGGTAACTTCGGTCTCTAACGCGAAGCAAAGCTTCTCGCCAACGCAATCACTGTTGGTGCAGCCGTTCTCGGTCTCCAATGCCTCCGGAGCATCCTCATGTCCATAGATGCCGATAAATGCGTTGCGGCGTGCGTCATAGCCAATCACGCGGCCGTCGGTAATCAGGTAGCCGTACTTGGTCGTCCAGGTTCCGTCACCGTACTCGGTGAAGATTCGGGTCATCATCGCCTGATGCGTATGATCAAAGCCGCCGACATCTGTGTTATAGCCCTGTGCGCGGTATACGCCGTCGGTCACGGTGGATGCGAACGGAATTGCACTTAAGTGAGCCGCCGTGTCACGGGTATTTTCAAGTGTCAGAGTCCAGAGCTCGCGGTTGCCTGTTAGCGGCACGAATACCGTGTAGGTCATGCGGATTCCCTCTGTCTCACTCTCGGTAATGGTGTAACCCAGACCGTGTCTGCAGCGGAAATTCCTGTACTCCTGCGAGAACGGCAGACCATTGGCGGAGAACCAGCGCCGGCTGTCCTTATCAGTCACGTACATCATACGGTTGGTAATCAGGATAATACGGTTTGCCAGTTTGTCCTGTGCCAGACCCTCACCGACACCCACCTGCGAGGTAAATGCGTTGTATGTGTCGTTGTAGAAATAATTATACCAGTGACGCGGTGTCTTTCTCTCGGTGATACAGAACTCGCGCCCGTTCTGCTCAAACTTACCATACATCTTCATAAAAGAAATCCTCCATTTCTTATTGATTCATTCGTCTTTTTCTCTTTTCTTGCCTTTTACGACCTCGCCGGGCGTACTCCGGGCACATCCGAATGCACATCAATGATCGCATCTTCTCCCGCCGCGTATACTGCTGCCTCGTAGAAGCGCTCCTCACCGCCGGCCAGCTCGAACGCAATCTGATTTGTCTCAAGCTCCACATCCTTCGACGCGCTTAGGAGCAGATTGCCGCTCACCGGCGTATCCTTGCGGTTGCGCAGACCGATACGAACGGTCTTGTCTCCGGCAATGAACTGCACCGTCATATTGACACGCGCCGGATTCACCTGACGCGCTATCTCCACCAGGCCAATCGTCTCGAAATCCGCATCCTTATGCTTGAAATGCGCCGCCTTCGAGTCCTTCTTAATACGCAGATCGCTCCATGCCGCATCCTCAAAATCGTCCGGTCCTGCCGGATAATTGCTCACCAGGCGAAGATCGCCAATTGAGCCGGATATGGTACGCCGCACATCCCGGGAAAAATCATTCACATAGGCGCACATCATCGGCGTTGCCGGAATCTCGACGCCTCGGTCATATAATTTCTTCGTCTTATCATCATAATAATAACGGAACCGAAGCTTCGATGCAAATACATTATTCTCTACCAGTGCCTCACTCGGAATGTAGATGTGATCTCCCGTCTGGTGGCGGAACATCTCATCGAGCTCCGCAAGCTCCGGATAGCGCTCGATATATACACTCTCCATTGCACTCACCCGGTCACCGCAGTGAAGCTCCCGTAATTCATCGTGGCGTCTTGTCGTCTTGTTGGAATGCGGGTAGCGCTCCACCCGATAAAACCGCCCCATTAAAAATTTGGTCATGTATTCTTCCCACGCCGGAGTCTGATCGGCTCCGCGGCCATCAAAATTAATCGCGGGATTACATTTTACAAATACATTATTCTTCACTACCAGCTTACGCCCGCCGCCGAGCATAATACCGCGCATCAGCTCTTCAAAGTAGTTGTTGTACATCTTCGTTCCGGATACGCAGTCGTCATTGTATATACCCATCGTACCAAAGCCGACGCCGCCCAGATGGTGAATGTAGTTGTGCGATACGCTGTTGCCGCGGAACGTATAATCGCGGCCGGTATAGATCGCTCCCGCATCTCCGGTTTCCAGTACCACGCGATAGATTTCGTTATCCTCGATGGTCATCTCATTGCCCCAGTACATAATCGCCGTATGCGGGCAGTCGTGTATCAGATTGTGCCTTGCGGTCATTCCGACACCGATCAGGTAAATTGCCGGTTGATAGCACTTGGTCCATTTCGCAATCCTGTAGATATGATTGTTGTTCACCGCGGCGCGCGCAGGCTCCAGTGTGCAGCGATTTCCGGAAAATACGAGCACACCGCCGTCGCCGCAGTCGTGAATCGTACAGTTCTCAATCAGCGGATCGTGGCCTTCTGTTACAATGACACCGTAATTTCCGATATTGTGGAAGAGACAGTTATCCACATGAAGCTTTTCTGTGAACTCCGCTTCGATCGCACTGCCGCAGACCGCCTCAAAGGAGAGCCCGCAAAACGTAATATTCTCGCAATGATCGAGGAAAAAGAACGGTCCCTCATTCACTGAAATCATAATCTCCCGCATTCCTTCCTTCGGATACAGGAACACACGGTTCGATGCAAAATCCAGATAATAATCGCCGGGCTCCAATACTTCTTCCATTACATTATAGAAGCGAATTCTCTGACCGGTCTTATAGCCGTAGTGACCATAAGGTTCTTTCATCATAATCTTCCCAGTCGCCGGATCATATGAATGTAGCTGCTCGCAGCTATTGGCCCAGTCGAATTTCCAGTAGCCAAGAATCCAGACATTGCTGTCCGCGTCCAGCTTCCAGCTCTTCAGCCGCTCATCTGTGCAGTAATATCCGTTCTCAAGCGGTCCGAATAACGTCTCTTCAATATCCGCAACCGTAGACGGTACTCCGGTAATATTGGTGAATTCATTGTTCTTCGGATATTGGGACAGATTTAACGGTTCTCCGTCCGCGAACAGCTCCGAGTGCCCCGGGGTCACATACCGTCCAAATCCACGTGATACAAACTTATGTAATGCCGCACTTCCTTCTTCCTCCAGATCACACACTACAATGTGCGCTCTTGCCTCCGGCGCGAATCTGGCCGCTTCCGGAAGCTCTGCCGCAGGCTTCCAGCTCTTTAATACCTTGCCTCCGACAAAGCGAACCTCGCCCTCTGCGACGAACTTCAGATTCCGGTTCTCCTCATTCAATCGAATCGGCTCCGATACCTCATAGATACCGGGTGCAAACCGAATCTCGGCATTCTCGCCCTGCGTCTCCAGAATCTGGCGCAGCTGCTGCTCAAAGCCGGGTTTACATTCAATTACAAAATGTTTCATATCCTTCTCCATTCCTCCCGCAGTCCGAGGCTCCCGGCTGCCGGTATCCGTTTTTTTCAATTGCCTGAACTTATAAACACTGCTTTCCTATTATCATATTACAGCACTGTCTATAAAGCTTCGAGGTTGTCTCAATAATCTCCTGGGGCAATGCTCCCGAAGGGGTCACTCCGTCTAAATGCTTTTCGATCAGCCAATCGCGGACAAATTGCTTATCATAAGACTTCGGCGACTCCCCTACTTTATAATTTGCGCTATCCCAGAATCGGCTGGAATCCGGCGTAAATATTTCGTCAGCCAACGTCAGTGTTCCGTCTTGATCAAAACCAAACTCAAATTTTGTATCCGCAATAATAATTCCTCTTTGCTCTGCATACTGATAGCACGCATTATACAGTGCAATCGCTGTATTATATATCTTTGTGGTTAATTCTTCTCCAATGTCATCCTTTAACTGCTCCATGGAGATATATTCATCATGCCCCTGTGTCATTTTCTTCGAAGGTGTTAAAATCGGAGTCGCGAGCTTTTCCGCCAGCTGATATTCTCCTTCTATCTTCTGTCCACAGAACGCTCCGTTTTCTTTGTAAGATTTCCACATATTTCCGAACATATATCCTCTTACAATGAACTCATACGGAAGCATCTTCAGTTTCTTAACGAGTACGGTTCTGTTATTATAATAATCCTTATTCGCAGCAAAAAGCTCCGGCATGTCGTTTAAATCGGTCGATATAATATGATTCGGAACAATGTCCTTTGTATACGCAAACCAGAAATTCGACAGCAGATTCAGCGCAGTTCCTTTATAGGGTATCTGCGACTCCAAGATCACATCAAATGCCGATATTCTGTCCGATGTAACAATAACAAGCTGCTCCTGATTAACGTCATATACCTCTCTCACTTTTCCTGAAATGACTTTTTCCATATGAATGCTCCTCCTTTATGCTCTCGCCGGACGAACTCCCGGTACATTCGAATACGCCTCAATCGCCGCGTCCTCTCCTGCTTCCAGCACCGATACCTCGTAGAACTTCTCTTCCCCGCCTGCCAGTTCAAACGGAATCTCATCAACGGCCAGCTTTACATCCTTTGATACCTTGAACAAAAGCAGTCCGCTTACCGGAGTATCCTTGCGGTTGCGCATGCCAATCCGTGCAGTCTCCTGACCCGGAACAAACTGTACCGTCATATTCACGCGGGCCGGATTCACTCTGCGCTTACACTCCTGCAGGCCAATTGACTCAAAATCACCGTCTATATAGCCGTAGCGCTCCGCTTCCGAGCCTCTCTTTACTCTCAGATCGCTCCAGTCCGGATCCTCAAAATCCTCCGGCTTTGCCGGATAGTTACTAATCAGGTGCAGTTCTCCAATCGTTCCGGATATCGTACGCAGAATATCCCGGCTGAAATCATTCACATACGCGCGCATCATACGGGTAGCCGGAACCTCCACGCCCCTGTCATAAATCTTTTTAGTATGCTCATCATACGTGTACCGGAACTTCAGCTTCGATATAAAGATATTATTCTCCACCGTTGCCTCGCCCGGAATATCAATCGTCGTTCCTCTCTGATACCGGAAATATTCATCAATCTTCGCAATCTCCGGATACCGCTTGATATACTCGCTGTCCATTGCATTGACCCACTCTCCGCGATGCTCCTCCACCAACTTTTTCTGTCTCTCGGTCAACGGATCCGTATACCGTTCCACCCGGTACACTCGCTGCTTCGCGAACATCTGCATATCGCGTCTCCAAGCCGGATGATTATCCGCGCCGCGGCTGTCAAAGCTGATAGCCGGATCACATTTTACAAATACATTATTCTTAACCAGCAGATCTCTGCCGCCGCCCAGCATCACTCCGCGGGTCAGCTCTTCCAGATAGTTGTTGCACATCTTGGTTCCGGACAGGCGGTCATCATTATAGATCCCCATTGTTCCGAATCCAACGCCGCCGAGATGATGAATGTAATTATGCGACACGCTATTTCCGCGGAACGTGTAATTATTCCCGGAATATACCGCTCCCGCATCTCCTGTCTCCATAACAACCCGGTAGAACTCATTATCTTCTATTCTGATATCATTTCCGGTATACAGGATAGCAATATGCGGACAGTCATGAATCAGGTTATGCCGAACCTCTATTCCGACGCCCTTTACCATCATCGCAGTCTGGTAGCATTTGCTCCATTTCGCAATATTATAAATGTGATTATTCAAAAGCCGTGCGTTCATCGGCTCCAAGGTGCAGCGATTGCCGCCAAATATCATGATGCCGCCGTCTCCGCAGTCATGAATCGTACTATTCTCAATCAGCGGATCATGCCCCTCCATTACGTCCACCGCGTAATTGCCGATGTTGCGGAAGATGCAATTATCAATATGCAGCCTCTCCGTAAATACCGCCTCAACCGCGCAGCCGCACACGCCTTCGAACTGCAGTCCCTCAAAGGTAATGTCCTCACATCCCTCCAGTAGGAAGAACGGCTCGCGATTGGCCGAAACAGTGAGCTCCCTGACTCCTTCTTTCGGGTATAAGAAGATTCGATTCTGCTCCAAATCCAGATAATAATCACCCGGTTCGCGAACCTCCTCGAGTATGTTATAAAAACGGAGACGCTGGCCCTTCATATATCCGTAATTCCCGTACGGAGGCGCCATATGAAGCATTCCGTCCTCCGGATTATACGACTGAATCCTCTCATAACTGTTGGCCCAATCAAATCTCCAATATCCAAGCACCCAGATATTCTCATCGATCTGCCATTCCTTCAGCCGCGGATCCTCGCAATAGAAGCCATCCGCCAGCTCCCCGCATTCCAACTTCCACTCGTCCACATTCCCCTTCGGAACGCCGGAAATACAGGTGAACTCGTCCCCCTTCGGATATTTTGCTTCCTTTGGATACTGCGCCAGAGAAAGAGGCTCTCCGTCCGCGAACAATTCCGAATGCCCAACGCTCATCTGTCTGCCAAAACCGCGCGAGGTAAATCCTAACAGACCCTTCAGTCCCTCCTTCTCCACCTCGCACACCACAACATGCCCTCTCGCTTCGGGTGTCAGACGCTCCGCCTCCGGAAGTCCTGCCGCAGACTTCCAGTTCTTCAGAACACGACCGCCGACAAACCGTACTTCTCCGTCCGCAAGAAAGGTAATATTCCGATTCTCCTTACCAAGTCGGAACGATTCCGTTACCTCATAGACGCCCGGAGCAAAATGAATCTCCGCGTTCTCTTTCTGTGTCTCCAGAATCTCATTCAGTCTCTTCTCAAATCCCGCCGTACATTCTATCGAATACTGCTTCATAGCTGCCTCCTATTCTGCCTTTTCGCGCCTTAGAACTTCTTTTCATGCTGATCTCCATTCCGAGAATGTTTTTTGTTCGAGGAATTACGCACAGGAAAGTCGCAAATACGATTTCTCACACTAAGATCTCGCCGGACGAACTCCCGGTACATTCGAGTGAACATCTATGACCGCGTCCTCGCCTGCTGCCAGAACCGGAACCTCATAGAACTTCTCTTCTCCGCCCGCCAGTTCAAATGCAATCTGGTTTGTCTCCAGCTTCACATCCTCGGATACCTTGAATAACAGGTTTCCTTCCACCGGCTCATCCTTGCGGTTGCGCAGACCAACGCGAACCGTCGGATCTCCCGGAACAAACTGTACCGTCATATTCACACGAGCCGGATTCCTGCGGCGCCTGGATTCCTGCAGCCCAATCGACGCAAAATCAGCGTCCACATATCCGTAACGCTCTGCCTCCGATCCTCTCTTTACTCTCAGATCGCTCCAGTCCGGATCCTCGAAATCCTCCGGCTTTGCCTGGTAGTTACTAATCAAGTTCAGCTCTCCAATCCTTCCGGATATTGTACGCAGAATATCCCGGCTGAAATCATTCACATACGCGCGCATCATACGGGTAGCCGGAACCTCCTCGCCCCTGTCGTAGATCTTCTTGGTATGCTCATCATAGGTATACCGGAACTTCAGCTTCGAGATGAATACATTATTCTGAATCGTTGCCTGTCCCGGGATATATACCTCATTTCCTCTCTGATAGCGGAAGAGATCATCGATATCCTTCAGTTCCGGATACCGTCTGATATACTCGCTGTCCATCGCGCTGACCCATTCACCGTGATGCAGATCGATCATCTCCTGATTCCGTCTGGTCGTCCTGTCCGCATGCGGATATCGCTCAATCCGATAAAAACGGGACTTCGCAAGCGTCTTCGTTCCATTCACCCGTGCCGGGTGGGGATCCGCGCTCCGGCAGTCGAAGCTGATCGCCGGGTCACACTTCACAAATACATTATTCTTTACCTGGAAGCTGCGTCCGCCTCCCAGCATAATACCGCGGGTCAGCTCTTCCAGATAATTATTGTACATCTTCGTTCCGGACACACTGTCATCATTATATATACCCATCGAACCAAATCCGACGCCGCCAAGGTGATGAATATAATTATGCGACACACTGTTGCCGCGGAAGGTAAAATCATTTCCGGTATAGATCGCCCCGGCGTCACCGGTCTCCAGTACCGCACGGTAAATCTCATTATCCTCAATCGTAATCTCGTTGCCCCAGTACATAATAGCGGTATGCGGACAGTCATGCAGGAGATTATGTTTCGCGGAAAGTCCTACACCAATCAGATAAATCGCCGGCTGATAGCACTTCGTCCATTTTGCGATATTATAAATGTGATTATTATTCACAGTTCCGCGTATCGGCTCAAGCGTGCAGCGATTTCCCCCAAATATCAGGACACCGCCGTCTCCGCAGTCATGAATCGTACAATTCTCAATCAGCGGATCATGCCCTTCCATAACCGTAACTGCGTAGTTTCCCATATTGTAGAAGCAGCAGCCGTCTATATGCAGCTTCTCTGTGAACTCCGCCTCGATACCGCTGGCGCAGGTCATCTCAAAGGTAAGCCCCTCAAACGTAATATTCTCACAGTGATCCAGGAAGAAGAACGGCTGATTCAGCATACCAAGTCTGAGCTCTGTCACACCTTCCTTGGGATACAGATAGACCCGATTCGTCTCAAAATCAATACAATAATCTCCCGGCTCCAGAACCTCTTCCATTACATTGTAAAAACGAATTCTCTGCCCGCTGTGATAGCCATATACTCCGTACGGAGCCTTCATTACAATCTTACCGTCAGCCGGATCATACTGTTCAAGCTGCTCACAGCTGTTCGCCCAGTCATACATCCAATAACCGAACACCCGGACATTCTGATCAAGCTTCCAATTCTTCAGTCTGGGATCGGTACAATAGAATCCGTCCTCCAGCTCTCCCATCTCCGTTCCCCAGCAATCCACCTGTGGGTTCACTACGCCTGAAATTGTCGTAAAGCCTTCCTTTGAAGAGAACGGTGTCGCCTTCGGATACTGCGCCAGCATCAGCGGCTCTCCGTCTGCGAACAGCTCGGAATGTCCCGTGGTTATATAGTGTGCATATCCCCTGGACTCCAAAGGCCTTGCCGCCGCAATTCCTGCTTCTTCCAGATCGCACACCTGAATCTTATCCCGAACCTCAGGTATGAATCGTTCCGCCTCCGGCAGTCCCTCAATCGACTTCCAGTTCTTCAGCGCAAGACTGCCTACGAACCGAACTTCTCCGTCCGCCTTAAATGTCAGATCATGATTCCACCGCTCTAATCGAAAGGGCTCTGTTACTACATAAGTACCCGGTGCGAAGCAAATCTCTGCGTCTGAACCACACGTCTTCAAAACTTCGGTTACCTGCTGTGCAAAATCAGCTGTACATTCAATCCAAAAACGCTTCATGATATTAACCTCCCTGCGGAAATTTTTGCATACTTATATAGTTTAACTATAACATGCGGAATTTGCACACGTCAAATTCACATTTCGACGGAACTGCGTCGAAAAGCGCACCTTGCCCACTCTCCGGAACAAAAGAGTCATAATATTGGAATATCGTCTATCCTTTTTTCTTTCATAAACCAACGACGATCATCCTCGTGCAATAATAACTTTTTAAAGCTATCCTTCACGCTCACTGGTAGTTGTAACAGCAATGAGCCAGGATGTTTCTTAGATATACACATCTTCAAACACAAAATCTTTTACGGTAACTCATCACTCCTTCTTCATCCAAAACTAATGTGTCTCTGTTGATAAATCGACAGGATTTCCAGTACTCTTTCATATTCTTCCGATAGAACTGAATAATCTTACTCACGCTTGTTCTCCTTCTGAGAAAGGCATAAAAAAGGGGCTGTTGCAAAATGCAACTCAGACACAAAATATTGATTGCATATTCCGGAAATAGAAGCAATATCTTGTGCTCTGCTGCATGGTGCAACAGCCCCAAATAAAAAAAAGTATACTTTCAGCGTTGGATCCCACGAAATAATACGGGAACCGCTCCACGAAATCAAATAAACGACGGAACGCCCCCTTGTCGATCTTCATCGAACGATGTTCCCCACAAAACACGATGCAGTGTTCGTTATAATACACATAGGGGGAATACTGGAGATACCCTTCCTCTCCATCCGGCATCGCCGGCACTATCCGCAATGTCTGGCGAGCCGGATGATTCCTGCGTCCGGCATAGCCAAGGGTTTCCTCGCAGAGCCGGCACTTTGGATAGTCACTATTTGTCATGGTCCTGGCTCAGTTTATAGAAGTAATCGGCGGCAGCCTCCGGCTCCGCCTAAAATTAGAATACTCATACCATTAACCTCGTGTCAGTCTGCTTCTCCATCAATGGAAGCCGAATATAAGACTGTGCTTCTCCGCCGCAGAAGATCGTCTGGTGTGCGATTACCGGCTCATTCTTTTCTGCCCAGTTCTTTTCGGTATTTGGATGCACATGATAAAGCGGATAATTCGAAGAGCTCACATCCAAACGAAGTCGGGAGCCTTTTTTCAGCATCCAGAACACATCCTGCATCCGGATCTTTAACACCTTTCGATTGCCCGGCTGATAAACTGACGGTCCCGCTTCTCCCTCCCAGCGGATATCTGTGATATCCTCAGTGATCCAGTAGCTCTCTTCCTCTTCCGTTGTCTCAAAAACCGTTACTGCAAACGCGGTAGCCGGAGCACTGCTGGCCACCTCCAAAGACAGCTCTATGGAACCTCCCAGATACATCGGTTCTTCCAGTGGTTCTGTCAGAAAGCTTACCACATCCTCCCGGTAAGCTGGCTTCGGACTCAGGATGCTGCCCTTCCACAAACCATAGGAAATAGACGGTACCGGATCTGCCGGGTTATAATCAAAACAGATCTTTTCCTCTGCATCCTGGTTATCTATCGGGACCAACGCCTTGTCAGCGGACAATCGGTATGTCACGGTATCCACTGGCACTGGCTGGTCCTGCCAGGTCCTCCAACAGTTTTCTCCCACACTATAGACTTCCATCACTCCCACAGGATGCGCGTATTCTTTTCCTTTCACGATATGATCAAACCAGTTTATTGCTCCATCGATTTGTAGTAAAGGGGCAAATATCGCTTCTCCCGGATATTCCAGATCTCCAGC